>NZ_JAMYPL010000001.1:0-416036 GCF_040320355.1 Mesorhizobium sp. M0715
TGCTGTCAGTATCAAAAATATAGCGTTACATAACCAAATAATTCCTCCGGGTTGGGGCTCTATTGCCCTGTCTCCGTTTTTTGCCGGCTGGGGGCCCGGCTGGCGTGCCCCCCGCGGCGCGTTGCTTTCGCTCAGGCCGCGAGCCGGGCGATGCGCTGCAATCGCCGCAGCGTGGTGTCGTCCTGCAGCGCCTGCTGGAAAAGCGAAATCTCCTGATCGATGCGGTCGCAGAGGGCCTCGGTGTTCCCCTTCAGCAGGCCGCGCGTCTGCAGCAAGGCGGCGACCGGCTTCTTGACGAGTTGTCTTGCCCGGCCGAGGGCCGCCTCCTCGACGGTGCCTCCCGGCACGATCTCCGCGACAAGGCCGAGCGCCCTGGCATCTTCGGCGCGAAGCGTGTCGCCGAGGCAGAAGAAGCGGAAGGCACCGGCATAGCCGAGCTTCTGCGGCGCCAGGATGCTGGTCGCCGCATCCGGCACCAGGCCGAAATCGACGAACGGCACCCTGAACGTGCTCTCATCGGACGCGATCACCATGTCGCAATGGAACAGGATGGTGCAGCCGACACCGACGGCATCGCCATCGACGCAGGCAAGGATGGGCTTTGGAAACGTCGCCAGCGTGCGGAACAGGTCGGTGACGGCGGCGATCAGTTTCTGGTGCTTGGTGGCGTCGAGGAATTCGGAGAAGTCGCCGCCCAGGCAGAAACAGCCTGCCAGGCCGCGCAGCACGACGACGCGAACCTCCTCATTGTCGGCGGCTTCATGGAAGGTCCTTGCCAGGCTTTCATAGGCCCTCCTGTCCAGCACCGGCCGGCCGTCGCTCGACGACACGGTGACCACCAGCGTGTGGTTGCGAAGTTCAGGTTGCGGGTGTGTGCTCATGGCTGTCTCCGATCTCATGACGCACGCCTTTGCCCGAGCATGTCGGGATATCCCCTGGCCAGCACGGGAGCAAAATGATTGCGGCGCGACCGCACCACATCGAGGGTGTGTTCGTTGAAGGTCAGCAAGGTGGCGACGACCTGCTGGTTGCCATAGGTGCGCTGATAGCCCAGCGGGGTCGCCAGGAAATGCAGTTGCAAGGCGCGCAGCACCCACATCGGCTCGAACTCGATGATCACCTTGTCGACGCCGCGCTTCAGCCCCCACTCGACGAAACCGGCAATCAGTTCGGTGCCGACGGTCGAAACGCCGCGACGGCCGTCTCGAAAACCGGGAGCCACCGCGTAGCGGGTCAATTCCCAGATGTTTGGACCTGATGGCGGCGTTCCTTCGGAAAGATCGGTCAAGACCTCGGTCAGCAGATGTGGCCGCGTCGTCGGCAACATCCTCTGATAACCCGCCACTTCACCGCCCCTGATGACGATCTGATGGACCGCCTCGTCGTGATCGAACTGGTCGAGTTCGAGCCCGTCGGGGCGCCTGAGGTCATCCCACCCCATCTCTTCGACGAATATCTTGTAGCGCAACCGATGGACGGCCTCCCAAAGGTCGGGACGTTCCATCAATTCCTGGGTTGTAAGGGAAAAAAGCATTCCGCCGTCTCCTGCGTTCAGAGGAAGATACGGCCGTGCTTTGATGAGAAAATTGCGTGATCGCGTAGGCAAAAATTCCAGGTCGGCACGGCCGACCTAACTAATGTAGCCGCGCCGTATCGCTTCCGCGACGGCCTGCACCCTGTTGACGGCACCTAGTTTGCTTTTGGCGTTAAGAAGATGTTTCTCCGAGGTGTGTTCGGAAATGCCGAGGATTTGCGAAATCTCCCATTCGGACTTGCCGACGGCGGCCCATTGCAGGCATTCGCGCTCGCGCGGCGTCAGCACGATATGATCGATGATGCTGTTCGCCATGGTGTGGAGTTGCATGGCGCGGCCGACCGCGTAGGTCGAGACCAGCGACACCTGGCCGAATTCGGCGACGGACAATTCCACGGCCTCGCCGCCGAGCGACACCATGACGATCTGGCCGTCGAGCGTGATCAACGGAAAGGCCAATCCATCACGCAGTTTGAAGGCGCCGGCATCGCCCATCACTTCGCCGCTGCTCTTGTCGATCCGGATGCCCTGCGACGCCTCGTGCCATTGGAAGGGCGCCTGCAACTGTTTCATATGGCTGACGACTGGGTCATGATCGACATAGTTGCGCGCGACATAGCGTTCCAGCCACTCTCCCGGCCAATCGCAGAGAAGCACATGCTGCTTTTGCTGGCCGGCCGGCGTGCCTGGCTGCGGTACGGTTCCCGCCATCAGCGCGGTGAGGCCGAAATCCGATGTTATGCCCAGCAGCCTTTCACAGACCGCCGCCGCCGTTGCGGCGTGCTGCAGTTGGTCTATGTATTCCAGCGTGCGATCGAACTGACCCATCGCAACATCAACCCCATGTTGCCTCGTGCATTGCGGCCAATGATGCGTGCCTGATTTACACTTCGCCACCGACCACGGATTGCAAATCGCATACTTATTTTGTGGCTTCCCTCACCGAGGCGGCCGGAGCTGATTTGCAAACCGGTTGAATCATATCCTGAAATCGGCGGGTTGAAATCAAAAACCATTGTGCCTGTACCATTTTCGTACCAAAACCGGTGCGAGCACGACTGTGGCGGAGTTTTATCTTGGCGTTCCGGTGGAGATCCTTCGCCTTTGCGATGCTGATCGGATTGCTGTCGTTCGCCGACGGCGCGCGCGCCGCGGCGCCTCAGGTTCCGATGCTGTGGGATGCCAAGGAGCGGCTGCCCAAACCAGACCTTTCGACGCTGCCCCGGCTGAGATTCCTGACCACCACGGACTTCCCGCCCTTCAACTTCCTCGACGGTGCGGGAAAGCTGTCCGGCTTCCATATCGATCTGGCACGCGCCATCTGCGCCGAGCTTGGCATTGTCGAAAAATGCCAGATCCAGGCCCTGCCCTGGGCCGAGCTGGAAGGCGCACTGCGCAAAGGCGAAGGCGAGGCGATCATCGCCGGCATCGCCGCAACACCGGAATCGCGCACGACCTACGCATTCTCGCGCTCCTATCTACAGTTTCCAGCGCGCTTCATCATGCCGAAGAGCAAGGCACTGACCGAGCCCATCTTTGACGAATTGCACGGCAAGCGTGTCGGCGTGATATCAGGCTCGGCGCATGAGCGCATGCTGCGCGACTATTTCAGCACGGTTCAGGTCATCCCTTTCGACAGGCCGGAAGACCTCTATGCCGATCTCAAGGCCGGCAAGGTCGACGCCGCCTTCGGCGACGGCATGCGCCTGGCTTTCTGGCTGGGCGGCTCGGACGCGGCGGGCTGCTGCCGCTTTGCCGGCGGGCCCTATCTGGCGCCCGAATATCTGGGCACTGGCATGGCCATCGCCACCAAAGCGGACAATCCGGCGCTGGCCGCCGCGATCGATTACGCGCTGCAGGAAATTTCGATGAAAGGCACGTTCGCGGAATTCTATCTGCGCTATTTTCCGGTGAGCTTTTTCTGATCCGGTTCCGGTCAGCTTTGCCGGCCTGAGCCGAATCTCAACAACGCCCGGCCAAGGACTTTCAGGTCATCGTGCGCAGCCGCGCCTTGGCCGCGCGGCCGATGGCAGCAACCGTCAGCGTGTCGAGGTCGAGCTGCCGCCGGATCAGCTGCAGCACCCGCACCTCTTCCATGCGCATTTCGAGGTCGACGGCGGCAACCTCGAAGGCGGCGGCATAGGCGGTATCGCGCAGCCGCTCAGGCAAGACCTCGGCGACTTCAGCCAGCACGCCCTCCAGCCCATGCTTTTCGTGCAGGCGCTTCTGGCAGTCCTGGGCGACGCCGACAAGCCTGTCGTGGTTGAAGTCCTCGAACACCGGCCAGGAGCGGACGACCTCGCCGATCCGCGCCAGTTCGACATCGGTCATGTCGCGGTCGGAGGCCGAGGTGATGACCATCAGATAGATCAGGGCTTCATGAGGTGTCGGCAATTTTTTCTCCTCGAACCGGACCTCGAAGTTAGGAACGCCCATTCTGCACCGCAAGGAAAAAGCGCCGCACGCGTTGACGCTCCGGCGCTGCACGCCTAGAGACCGGTTGAAAAACCCTTGCTGCGGCCCGCCTTCGGGCCGGCAAATGATTTGGAAAACTGTGACATGGCGGGATCAAACATCATCGATCTCAACCCCGAGCTACTGGCGGCCGCGACCGAAAGCAAGGCGTGGCCGTTCGAGGAGGCCAAAAAGATCATCGAGCGCTACAAAGGCGCCGACTTCCCGCAAACAGTCCTGTTCGAGACCGGCTACGGGCCGTCCGGCCTGCCGCATATCGGCACGTTCGGCGAGGTGGCGCGCACCTCGATGGTGCGCCATGCCTTCCGCGTCCTGACGCAGGACAAGGTCGCGACCAAGTTGCTGTGCTTTTCCGACGATATGGACGGCATGCGCAAGATACCCGACAGCGTGCCGGACCGCGCCGCGCTCGAGCCGCATCTGCACAAGCCGCTGTCGTCGGTCCCCAACCCCTTCGGCGGCGACTATGCGAGCTTCGCCGACCACAACAACGCGATGCTTTGCCGCTTCCTCGACACGTTCGGCTTCGACTACGAGTTCGCCAGCGCGACGCAATACTACAAGGCCGGCCGTTTCGATGCGATGCTCAAGCGCGCCGCCGAACGCTATGAGCAGATCATGGCGGTGATGCTGCCGACGCTCGGGCCCGAGCGGCAGGCGACCTACAGCCCATTCCTGCCGATCTCGCCGAAGAGCGGCCGGGTGCTTTACGTGCCGATGAAGCATGTCGACGCCGAGGCCGGCACCATCACCTTCGACGACGAGGGCACCGAGACCACCCTTTCGATCACCGGCGGCCGCGTGAAGCTGCAGTGGAAGCCGGATTTCGGCATGCGCTGGGCAGCGCTTGGCGTCGATTTCGAAATGTTCGGCAAGGACCACCAGACCAATGCGGTGGTCTACGACCGCATCTGCAACATTCTGGGCGGACGGGCGCCGGAGCATTTCGTATACGAACTGTTCCTCGACGAGAACGGCCAGAAGATCTCGAAGTCGAAGGGCAACGGGCTGACCATCGACGAGTGGCTGACCTATGCGCCGACCGAAAGCCTCGGGCTCTACATGTACCAGCGGCCGCGGCAGGCCAAGAAGCTGTATTTCGACGTCATCCCGCGGGCCGTGGACGAATACTATACGTTCCTGGCCGCCTATCCCCGCCAGGACTGGAAGGAACGGCTGGGCAATCCGGTCTGGCATATGCATGACGGCAACCCGCCCGCGATCGACATGCCGGTGCCGTTCTCGCTGCTGCTCAATCTGGTCAGCGCCTCCAACGCGCAGAACAAGGATGTGCTGTGGGGGTTCATTTCACGTCATACGCAAGGCGTGACGCCAAAGACGCATCCCGAGCTCGACCGGCTGGTCGGCCATGCGATCCGCTATTTCGACGATTTCGTGAAGCCGACGAAAACCTTCCGGCCCGCCGACGAGGTCGAGCGCGAGGCGCTGGCAGCCCTCGACGAAGCGCTTGGCGCGCTGCCGACGGACGCCAGCGGCGAAGCGATCCAGAACGCCTCTCTCAATGTCGCACGCAGGATCGAGCGCTATCAGGATCATTCCAAGCAGAGCCCGGAAGGCGGCCCCGGCGTATCGGGCGCCTTCTTCCAGATGATCTACCAGGTGCTGATCGGCCAGGAGCGCGGCCCGCGCTTCGGCTCGTTCGCAGCACTCTATGGCGTTGCCGAGACACGTGCGCTCATTGAGCGGGCGCTGGCTGGTCAGCTGGCTTGAGCACGCCATCGACCTCTTCGAGGATCGAACCCGGCGCCTGAGGCGCCGGGCCGGGCGCGGCCGGCATCGCCGGCATGCCGGACAGATCGGGCGCCGATCCGAAAATGCCCTTCTTCGCCGTGCGCGCCTTGTCGCCGGCCTCGATATAGGGGCCGCCCTTGGCGGCGCGCGCCCAGCCATTTTCGACCAGCCACTGACCGACATCCTGCTTGCCGATCCGGCACTCGGCTGCGATCAGGTCGCGGCCACCTTGTGGCGGCACCGTGCAGACCACCGCGCGGCCGCGCAAGAAGGCGCGGAACGCCGTCCGCGCCCGGACGCCGCACGGCCAGGACTTGCCGTCCTCGCTGCAGGTCTCGTCCTGCCTCACGATGTCGATACCGGAAACCGCGACCGAATAGCCCTTCGCTTCGATCAGGCCGGCGGCCGGCGCAACCGGCTGGAACAGCTTTGTGCCGTTCCAATCGTCGGGCATTTTCGGCTTGGGCGGCACAGCCAGCGCGAGCTTGCTCAACGGCTCGCGCGGCTCGACCCGTTCAAGCCCGTCGGCGGGCAGTTCCGGCGGCGCGACGATTTCGGGATCGATTGCCCTTGAATGCGGCCCCGGCTTCGGCGGCTGTGGAGCTGCCATGGCTGAGGTGGCCGGCTCCCGCGGCACCGTCCCGGCAGCCTGCTGCGCCATCGTATCGGCGCCCGGATCAAGCTGGTCCACCGTGACGACGCTGTCGCTTCCTTTCAGCGTGCGACCGCCAGCGACGACCATGGCCGCCATCACAGGGAGCAACAGAACCGCCAGCGCATGATGGAGAAGCCGCACCAGCCTGACCTATTGGCTTGCCCAGACAATCCGTGCCACCCACTCGACATCGCGCATGGGAATGTCGCGGTCGGGATGATCGGGATTGAGCGAGACCAGCGCAATCGACTTGACGCTCTGGCGCTCGAGCACCTTGGCCATCACCTCACCTGATGTGGTCTTGACAACGACGCGATCGCCCTTGCGGGTGACGGCGCCCGGTTCGACGATGAGGACGTCGCCATTGCGGTAGAGCGGCAGCATGGAATCGCCCTGCACCTGCAGCGCGTAGGAGCTCTCGGTCGATTGCGCCGGCAGTTCGACCAGATCCCAACCCTGCCCGACTGGAAAGCCGGCATCGTCGAAGAAGCCGCCTGCGCCGGCTTGGGCAAAGCCGAGCAACGGCACGGAGCTTCTGCGGGCGACCGAAGCGGCATTGCTGGTCGAAGCACCATTGCTGATCCCGGGCCGGCCTTCGATCAGACTGGTGAATTCGTCGAGTGAGGCGCCCGTCGCCTCGATGATCTTGGCCAGTGATTCGGTCGAGGGCCAGCGCGGCCGGCCATCCGACGACAAACGCTTCGACTTGTTGAAGGCAGTGGAATCGAGCCCCGCACGCTTGGCCAAACCCGAGGCCGAAAGCGAATAGCGCTTGGCAAGAGCATCGATGGCAGCCCAGACTCGGTCGTGCGAGAGCATGCTCGCTCTCCTTCGGTGCAGGAAAAAATACCTTTCCCTTCTAGTCTTGGAATGTCGTTTTGTCCACCGGTCGTGGAGTGGTTGCAAACGTTCCCGTCGATCGCGGAAAGTCCGATTACCGGGATCGATCGACGCCCTTGGCCAAGCTGCGCAGACCCTGGTGCGATGTCATGAAAATCCGCTCCGTTTGCGTCGGTGGCCGCGGGTTCACGGCACGACCAAGTGCCGCAACGACCTCGTCAATCTCAAGGAAGTTGCGAGCCTTGCGATCGTAGACGCCGGCTGTCGTCAGGATCAACGCGGCCGTCTCGCCATTGTCGAGGACGAAGCGGTGCTTGCCGACAACCTGGGTGCCTTCCCAGGTCTCGATCGAGGACACCACTTCGAAGCGGCGCCACAGCCTGATCTCGCGTGCATAGACCGCCTGCAGTCCGCCCATCATCGGCGCCCAGCCATTCTTCCTTGCCAGCGTGATGAGGCCTGCACGAACAAACAGGTCGATGCGGCCGAGATCGGCCAGCATCATGTAGCGCGCATTGTTGAGATGGATGTTGAAATCGATGTCGGTCGGCAGGCAGCGGAAAGCCAGCCGGCCTTCGCCGCCCATCACATAGGGGCCACGGCTGCGTGCCGTGGCCATCATGCGCACCATGCGCGCCCAGACATACATTACAGCGCCGCGCGTCCTCTTGGACGCGCAAAGGACGCTGTAAGACTCCTGATTTTACCCATGCGTCAGGCTGCCTGCTTCACGTCGCCTTTCGCATAGGGATCGAAGCGCTGGTAGAAGGTCTCGCCCTTCTCGGCCATGTCGAGCAGCAGCTTGGGTGCCTTGAACTCGGCGCCGTATTTCTTCTGCAGGTTCTTGGCGATCTTGACGAACGCCTTGGCGCCGATGCCGTCGATGTAGGACAGCGCACCGCCGGTGTAGGGAGCGAAGCCGAAAGCGAGGATCGAGCCGACATCGGCCTCGCGCGGGTCGGTGACGATGCCTTCTTCCATCACCCGCGCCGCTTCCAGCGCGATGGTGACCAGCAGCCGCTGCTGCAGTTCCCCATAATCGACCTTCTCGGGTGCAAGCTGCGGATAGAGATCCCTAAGGCCCGGCCACAGCTTCTTCTTGGCGGGCTTTGCCGGGTAATCGTAAAAACCCTTGCCGTTCTTGCGGCCGAAGCGGCCGTGATCGTCGACCATGGTGTTGATCAGCGCCATCTGCTTGGGATCGACCGCCTTGTCGCCCAAATCCCTGATGGTCTGCTTCATGATCTTCTGGGCAAGGTCGATGGCGGTCTCGTCGGTCAGCGCCAGGGGGCCGACCGGCATGCCGGCTGCCTTCGCCGCGTTCTCGATCATCGGCGCGGGAACGCCCTCGATCAGCATCTTGTAGGCTTCCGACATGTAGCGCAGCACGCAGCGATTGACGTAGAAGCCGCGCGTGTCGTTGACGACGATCGGCGTCTTCTTGATGGCGCGAACGAAGTCGATCGCGGTGGCCAGCGCCTTGTCGCCGGTCTTCTTGCCCAAAATAATCTCGACCAGCATCATCTTGTCGACCGGCGAGAAGAAATGGATGCCGATGAAATTCTTCGGCCGCGCAGAATTCTTCGCCAGGCCGGTGATCGGAATGGTCGAGGTGTTCGACGCGAAGATCGCCGATGGCTTCAGCACGGCTTCCGCCTGTTCGGTGGCGCTCTTCTTCACGCTCGAATCCTCGAAAACGGCCTCGACCACCAGATCGCAGCCGGCAAGGTCGGCATAGTCCGCCGTCGGCGTGATCAGCGACAGCAGTTTGTCCTTGTCCTCCGGCTTGGCGCGGCCCTTCTTAACCTGATCCGAGATCAGGCCGTCGGAATGCGCCTTGCCCTTGGTCGCCGACTCCAGATCACGGTCGAGCAGCACCACCGGGATGCCGGCCTTGGCGGTGACATAGGCGATGCCCGCGCCCATGAAGCCGGCCCCGAGAATGCCGATCTTCTTGAATTTGGTTTCCGGCACGCCGGCCGGGCGGCGGGCGCCCTTGTTCAGTTCCTGCAGCGACACGAACAGCGAGCGGATCATCGCCGCCGCTTCCCTGGTCTGCATGATCTCGGTGAAATAGCGCTGCTCGATGCGCAAGGCGGTGTCGAACGGCACCAGCAGGCCTTCATAGACGCATTTGAGGATCGCGGCGGCGGCCGGATAATTGCCGTAGGTCTCGCGACGCAGGATGGCGATGGCCGGTGGCCACAGATTGGCGCCCGCCACCGAGTAGATCGGGCCGCCGGGCAGCTTGAAACCTTTCTCGTCCCATGGCGCCACCGGCTTCAGGCCATTCCTGATCATCGCCTTGGCGGTCTCGACCAGTCTGACCGGCTCGGCGATCTCATGGATCAGGCCCATAGACTTGGCTTTCTGCGGCGACAGTGTCTGGCCGGAGGTCAGCATCTGCAGCGCCTGCTGCTGATCGGTCAGCCGCGGTACGCGCTGGGTGCCGCCGGCGCCGGGGAAGATGCCGATCTTCACCTCGGGAAGCGCCATTTTTACCTTGTCGCTGTCGGCGGCGACACGGCCGTGGCAGGCGAGCGACAATTCGAAGGCGCCGCCCATGCAGGTGCCGTTGATCGCCGACACCCACGGCTTTCCGCAAGTTTCCAGCTTGCGGAACAGGCCGGTCATCATGCCGGCATTGTCGAACAGCGCCTTGGTCGCCTTTTCGGCGTCCTTGCCCTTTTCCGCAGCGAAGGTCGTCAGCATCTTCTGCAGCAGGGTGATGTCTGCACCGCCGGAGAAGGTATCCTTGCCGGAAGTGATCACGGCGCCCTTGATGGCGGCATCACCAGCCACCTTGTCGACAATGGCGTTCAATTCCCGCATCGCCTCTTCGGTGAAAACGTTCATCGAGCGGCCAGGCATGTCCCAGGTGACCAGCGCAATGCCGTCGGCGTCGATGTCGAGGGTGAAATTGGTGTAGCTCATCGTTTCTCTCCCCGTCAGACGCGTTCGATGATGGTTGCGGTTCCCATGCCAGCGCCGATGCACAGCGTCACCAGAGCGGTGTTGAGATCGCGGCGCTCGAGTTCGTCCAGCACCGTGCCGAAGATCATCGCGCCGGTGGCGCCGAGCGGATGACCCATGGCGATAGCACCGCCATTGACGTTGATCTTGTCGTGATCGATGTCGAACGCCTGCATGTAGCGCAGCACCACCGAAGCGAAGGCTTCGTTGAGCTCGAACAGGTCGATGTCCGAGAGCTTCATCTTGGCGCGCTTCAACAGCTTCTCGGTGACGTCGACCGGGCCGGTCAGCATCAGCACCGGCTCGGAGCCGATGTTGGCGAAGGTGCGGATGCGGGCGCGCGGCTTCAGCCCCATCGCCTTGCCCGCCTTCTTCGAACCGAGCAGCACGGCGGCGGCGCCATCGACGATGCCGGAGGAATTGCCGGCATGATGGACGTGATTGACCTCTTCCACCTCGGGATGCTTCTGCACGGCGACGGCATCGAAGCCGCCCATTTCGCCTGGCAAGACGAAGGACGGGTTGAGCGAGGCCAGCGACTGCATGTCGGTGGACGGGCGCATGTGTTCGTCATGGTCGAGGATGGTCAGGCCGTTCTGGTCCTTGATCGGGACGACGGAATTCTTGAAGCGGCCATCGGCCCAGGATTTGGCGGCGCGCTTCTGGCTCTCGACCGCATAGGCGTCGACGTCGTCTCTGCTGAAGCCGTATTTGGTGGCGATCAGGTCGGCCGAGATGCCTTGCGGCACGAACCAGCCGGGCAGGCCGACCGAAGGATCCATGAACCAGGCGCCGCCCGAGGCGCCCATGCCGACACGCGACATCGATTCGACGCCGCCGGCAATGACGATCTCATCGGCGCCCTGCGCGATCTTGGCGGCGCCGAAATTGATGGCGTCGAGCCCGGAAGCGCAGAAGCGTGAGATCTGCATGCCGGGCGCCTTGGTGTCGTAGCCGGCCTCGAAGGCGGCGGCGCGCGGAATGACCGAGCCGGCTTCGCCGACCGGATCGACGCAGCCGAAGATGATGTCATCGACATTGCCGGTGTCGAGCCCATTGCGGTCGCGCAGCGCCTCGAGCGTCTTGGCGGCAAGCCGCACCGCCGGCACCTCGTGCAGCGATCCGTCCTTCTTGCCCTTGCCGCGCGGTGTGCGCACAGCGTCATAGACATAAGCTTCAGCCATTTGCTTGCTCCTCGGGTTTGCCGGTCGTTGCCCTCAGAGAGAGCGGCCGATCAGCAATTTCATGATCTCATTGGTGCCGCCGTAGATGCGCTGGACGCGAGCGTCGCGGAACATGCGGGCGATCGGATATTCATTCATGTAGCCATAGCCGCCATGCAGTTGAAGGCATTCGTCGACGACTTTTCCCTGCAGGTCGCTGAGCCAGTACTTGGCCATCGACGCGGTCACAGGATCGAGGCCGCCGGCGATGTGGCGGGTGACGCAATCATTGTAGAAGACGCGGCCGATGGTGGCCTCGGTCTTGAGTTCGGCCAGCTTGAACTGGGTGTTCTGGAAATCGATGATCGCCTTGCCGAACGCCTTGCGCTCCTTGACGTAACGAATAGTCAGCGCCAGCGCCCGCTCGATCATGGCGATGGCACCGGTGCCGATCTGCAGTCGCTCCTGCGGCAGTTGCTGCATCAACTGTACGAAGCCCTGCCCTTCCTCGTGGCCGAGCAGGTTGGAGGTCGGCACGCGCATGTCGTTGAAGAACAGCTCCGACGTGTCGTTGGCCTTGAGCCCGATCTTGTCGAGGTTACGGCCGCGCTGAAAACCTTCGACCTCATCGGTCTCGACGACGATCAGCGAGGTGCCCTTGGCGCCCTTCTCCGGATCGGTCTTGGTGACGACGATGATGAAGTTCGCAAGCTGCCCATTGGTGATGAAGGTCTTGGAACCGTTGATCTTGTACTGGTTGCCATCCTTCTGCGCCCGCGTCTTGACGCCCTGCAGGTCGGAGCCGGCGCCGGGCTCGGTCATGGCGATGGCGCCGATCAGCTCGCCGGTCGCCAGTTTCGGCAGCCATTTCTTTTTCTGCTCCTCGGAGCCGTAGTGGAGGATATAAGGGGCGACGATCGAATTGTGCAGGCCGATGCCGAACCCGTCGACACCGACATGGCCGATGGCCTCGATGATAGCGCTCTCATGCGCGAATGTGCCGCCGGAGCCGCCATATTCCTCCGGCATCGAGGCGCAGAGCAGGCCGGCGGAACCTGCCTTCAGCCAGCTTTCGCGATCGACCATCTCGTTCTTCTCGAACTCGTCGTAGCGCGGCGCGATCTCCTCCGACATGAAGCGATGCGCCATGTCGTAGAGCATGCCGACCTCGTCCGCCGCCCAGGCGGGCTTCGGAAGGCCAAGGATTTCAGCTGGGTTGGTCATGCTGGTATGATACTCCTCCCGAGATGCATCATCGAAGCTGAAGTCGGCGCACTGCCGCAACGACCCCTCCCGGCCCTTCGGGCCACCCTCCCCTCGAGAGGGAGGGGGACGCAGGTCATCTTTAGAACGCTTCCGCCGGCAGTGCCATCAATGTGTCGGCGCCGCTCGAAATGCGGGCGAGATGCGCCGACGTCTCCGGCATGATCCGCTCCATGAAGAAGCGCCCCGTCACGACCTTGTTGTCGTAGAAAGCCACGTTGTTTTCATAAGAGGATTGCGCGCCATTGGCGCCCGTCTTGCCAAGTGCCACCTTGGCCATCTGCGCCCACATATAGCCCAGAGCAACCAGGCCGAAGAGATGCATGTAGTCGGTCGAGGCCGCACCGGCATTGTCGGGCTTGGCCATGCCGTTCTGCACCAGCCACATGGTCGCCGCCTGCAAATCGTTAAGACCTTTCTTCAGCGCCTTGGTGAATGGCGCCATTTTCTCGTCGGAGCGGTTCTCCTCGCAGAACTCACCGACCTCCTTGAAGAAGGCCTGCACGGCGCGGCCGCCATTCAGGCCGAGCTTGCGGCCGACGAGGTCGAGCGCCTGGATGCCGTTGGCGCCTTCATAGATCATGGCGATGCGGGCATCGCGCACGAACTGGCTCATGCCATGCTCTTCTATGTAGCCGTGACCGCCGAACACCTGCTGCGCCATGACGGCGTGGTCGAACCCTTTGTCCGTGAGCACGCCCTTGACCACCGGTGTCATCAGGCCGGTGTAGTCGTCGGCGGCCTGGCGGTCCTTGTCGTCACCCGAGCGGTGAGCGACATCGGACTTGATCGCCGTCCACAGCGCCAGCGCGCGGCCGGCCTCGTTGAAGGCTTTCATGGTCATCAGGCTGCGGCGGATGTCGGGATGGACGATGATCGGGTCGGCCTTCTTGTCCGGCGCCTTCGGCCCCGACAATGAGCGGCCCTGCAAACGGTCCTTGGCGTAGGACACGGCGTTCTGGTAGGCGATCTCCGACAGCGAAAGCCCCTGCAGGCCGACGCCGAGGCGCGCCTCGTTCATCATCGTGAACATCGCCTTCAGGCCGCCATTGGCCTCGCCGAGCAGCGCGCCCTCAGCCTCGTCATAGTTCATGACGCAGGTCGAATTGCCATGGATGCCCATCTTCTCCTCGATCGAGCCGCAGGAGACGGTGTTCCTGGTGCCCGGATTGCCCGACGGGTCGAGCTTGAGCTTCGGCACGATGAACAGCGAGATGCCCTTGACGCCTTCCGGCGCGCCCTCGATGCGGGCCAGAACCAGATGGACGATGTTGTCCGACATGTCGTGTTCGCCGGCCGAGATGAAGATCTTCTGGCCTGAAATTTTATAGGTGCCATCGCCGTTCGGCACCGCCTTTGTCCGCAACAGGCCGAGATCCGTGCCACAATGCGGCTCTGTCAGGTTCATGGTGCCGGTCCAGGCACCCTCGATCATCCTCGGCAACCATGTCGCCTTCTGCTCGTCGGTGCCGTGGGTGATGATCGCGGCGATCGCACCCTGCGTCAGGCCCGGATACATCATCAAGGACATATTGGCCGAGACCATATATTCGGCGACAGCGGTGTGCACGGCATAGGGCAGGCCCTGGCCGCCGAACTCGACGGGTGCGGCCAATCCCATCCAGCCGCCCTCACGATACTGGTCGAAGGCCTCCTTGAAGCCTTTCGGCGTGGTCACCGAGCCATCGTCGTGACGCACACAGCCTTCCATGTCGCCGACACGGTTCAGCGGATGCATGACGTTTTCGGCGAGCTTGGCGCCTTCGGCGAGGATCGCCTCGAGCACATCGGGCGTGGCATCGGCAAATCCGGGAAGGTTCGAATAACGCTGATAACCCAGAACCTCGTTGAGCACGAACAGCGTATCCTGGACCGGAGCCCTGTATGTCGGCATGCTTTTCTCCACCCTGCAAACCCGGTCCGAATACCCCCAAGACAGGCCAGGGCGGCATGCGGACCCATATTGGGAGCGGATAGCAAAAATTGACGTGTGCGTAAACGTCAATTTTTTCGATGCGACAAGATTCCCCGCCCACTGGAGCAATGAGCGTAGCGGCGCGACGTTGCGCAAGCCAGCGCCGAAAGGCCATAAGAGTGGGCCAGGACAACGAAAAGCCGCGTGGCAGGCCACGCGGCTTTGATCGTCAGACAATTGGCGGAGGACTTAGCTGGCGGCGCTCGCCTGCGGTGCCGAACGCTCGCTCAGCATCTGTCGCACCGCCGACATCGAGCCGCTCAGCTCGTTGATGGCGTCGTCGATCAGCGCCTTTTGCTTCTGCAGGCGGGCAAGCTGCTTTTCCGACTTGTCCAGCGCAAGCTTGAGCTGCTTGGTGTTTGAACCGGTCGGATCGTAGAGATCCATCATCTGCTTGACGTCGCGCAACGAGAACCCGACCTTGCGGCCAAGCAGGATCAGCTTGAGGCGGGCCTTGTCGCGGCGCGTGTAGAGACGGGTCGAACCGTCGCGCTGCGGGTTGAGCAGGCCTTTGTCTTCGTAGAAACGCAGCGTGCGCAGCGTCACTCCATATTTCTTCGCCATCTCGCCGATGCGGACGAGGTCCTCGCCGGCTTCGGCAGACATATTGGTATTGGCCGCGGTCTCGCCGGCCGAGATAAGCTTCATGGTCACTGGCTTCCCCGTCTGGTGGCGTCGCGGTCCCGGACCGTGCGTCGCCTGACTGGAAGCGGGGGCCTGCTTCCAGTCGTGGTTTCAACAAACAAATCGCAAACATGCGCTCAATGCGCCTTTTACGTTTACGTCAATTCTATACCGATTGCCGCATGATGACGCAAGGGCGTTCTGCGCGCCGCCCTTTATGCCGCACCGTCAGGCCAGCAGCCGACATCCTTTCAATTTCTTAAGTTTGGTTAACGCGTTGTTTACCACGTTGGGGGAAATGTGGGCGCGTCGGCTACCCGTGTTTATCCTGTATCGAATTTTTCACGGTTTTTCGGAGCGCGGGCGAGAGCCCGGGAAGCTCGTCTTCCGCCGCGGCATCGCCGCCGGTCGCCTTCGTTCCGATAGGGACCTGGGGGAACTGGCCGCGAGCCAGCCATTCTGAAAGACGGACGCACCGATGAACAGCAAGCGGTCCTATCTCGATACACTCAATGCCGGCAGGCAGCGCAGGCCGCAGACCACGCTCGAGCAGTTGAACCAGTCGCTGGAGACGCTGGAGCAGCGGCTGGAGCGGACGCGCGAGGATCCGATGGCACGTCCCGATCCCCGCCAACCAGATCTGCGCCAAACCGATCCCCGCCAATATGCTGCCGACGCGCGCTATCCCGCCGCCCGGCCCTCTGGCCAGCAGCGCTGGTATGAGGACCCGCAGCCCGCGCCGCGTCCGAAGAGCCCGCTGCAGGGAGCCGCCGCTTTCGAGCAGAATTACCAGGCCATTGCCCGCGATATCGATCGCGTGCGCGGCCAGGAGGATGGCGTTGCCATGGTCGGCAAGATCGCCGGCGAATTGCGCGGCATGCGCGAGGAACTGCGCCACCAGATGACCGCAGGTCTGCAGCGGGAATTCGAAGCGCTGCGCAAGGACATCGAGCGGGCTTTCCAGTCAGGCGCAAGGCCCGGTGCTTTGGCCAAGGGCAGTGCTGAACTCGGCCTTGAGTTCGAGCGGCTTTCGGGCGCCATCCAGACCCTGGCCGAGAAGAGCGACGACAGAAGCGTCAACATGCTGCGGCTCGAACTCGAACAGGTCAAAGCCGCACTCGACACGCTGGCACGCGAAGAGAGCGTGCAGAAGGTCGACCGCCGCTGGGACGATTTCGATCGCCGCTGGACGGCGTTCGAAGACCGCGTCGACGCCGACCAGCGCAAGCGCTCGGACGACCCGGGCCTGTCTGCTCTGACGGCCCGGCTGGAGCAAATCAGCAATGCCGTCAACAATTTGCCGGAATCGTTGTCGCTGCGCTCGCTGGAGGAGAAGGTGCGCACGCTTGCCGGCGCTGTCGACCATTTCGCCAGCCAGCAGGACAATCGCGGCAGCGACACACTTGGCATGATCGACGAGCGGCTGGACGAGATCTCCCGCGCCATCGTCGCATCCACGGTCGCGGCGCAAGCCAATTCATTCGACCACGAGGCTTTCGAGCGCATCGAGAGGCGGATCGACTCGCTTGCCAGCCAGATCGAGGAAGTGGCGCAGGATCGTCCAGGCAACGCGGTCATGGACCGGCTGAGCACGCTGTCCGGTCGGGTCGACGAGCTCGGCGGTCGCGCCAATCTGCCCGAGCAGGCGATGGAGCGCCTGGCCAAGCAGATCGCACTCATCGCCGACAAGATCGACCAGGCGCCCGCCATGCCTGACGCCGACTACATCTTCCATGGGCTGGAGCAGCGCTTCGACGTGCTGTCGAGCATGATGGAACGCCGCCAGGGTGACGCCATCGAACAGGGCAACATGCTGTTCCGCGATCTCGAGCGCAGACTGGACGAGGTTGCCGACAGGCTCGACCAGCGCATGCCGCAGGTCGACAGCGCCGGCATCATGGAAGCCATCGATGCCCGCTTTACGGCGCTCGCCAAGCGTATGGAAACGCGTGTGCCCGATCCCGCGGGCGAAGCCGCGATCCGCGGCCTGGAGAGCCGGCTCGAAGACATTTCAAGCCGGCTGGACGCGTCGGCCGCACAGGTCGCCGGCATCGATCCGGCGCTGATCCGCAGCCTGGAAGCACAGGTTGCCGGCCTGTCCGCTCATCTTTCCAAGCCCAGCACCCCGCTGCCGGAATTCGAGGACATCAGCCCGCGTCTCAACGAAATTGAAAAGTCGCTCGCAGGAACCCGCGATTCCATCCTTGGCGCGGCGCGCGAAGCGGCCGAGAACGCAGTGCAATCGCTGGCCGGTTCGAGCGCCAATACGACCGCGGTTTCCGGCCTCGCCCAGGATTTGAAGACACTTGAAACGCTGACGCGGCGCTCCGACGAGCGCAATTCGAGAACGTTCGAGGCCATCCACGACACGTTGCTCAAGATCGTCGACCGGCTAGGTTCGCTCGAACCCGGCGAGCCGGTCGAGGCGATGAGCGAATTGCTGGATGCGGCACCGGCCGAGCCGAGCAACTGGCGCGGCGCCCGGCGGCCCAAAATGGCTGTCGACGCGCCGTCGATGGATATCGATCAGCCCCTGCCATTGACCGGGGACATGGCCGATCTCGATGGCCGTGCCGCCGCCATCCTGCGCAACGAGCCGAGTGCGCGTGGCGACCTGGGTACGCGTGGCGACCTGGGTACGCGTGGCGACCTGGGTATTGGTATCGGCACGCGCACGCCTGCCGAGGCTGCGGCGGCGGCTGCCATGGCCGCGCTCGGTTCGGACACGATCGCCGAGAAAGGCGAACAGGCAGGCGGCCGCAAGTCGTTGTTCGGTGGCCTGGCTCGCGCCTTCAAGGGCAAGAAGGAGGCGGACATGCCGCCACTGGCCGGCTCGGCGCCGAGTGCCCCGATCCCGAGCGTCGATCTCGACGAGCCGCTCGATCCGAAAATGGCCAACCGGCCGCTGGAGCCCGGCTCCGGCGCACCTGACCTCAATGCCATCATGAAGCGCGTGCGTGACGAGCGCGGCCAGCCGGCCAAGCCCAGCGACACCGATGCCGCCAAATCGGATTTCATCGCCGCGGCCCGGCGCGCGGCGCAGGCCGCGGCCGCCGAGGCCGATGCGCTGAAGCGCCAGTCGACGGTGACCGGACCGGTGAAGGCGCTGCGGATCGGCGACCTGCTCAAGGCACGGCGCAAGCCAATCCTGATGGGGACAACCGCGATCCTGCTGGCGCTGGGCGCTCTGCAACTGGGCAAGGCCTTCTTCGCTGATCCGGCCCAGGTGGCGAGCAACGATGTCGCGCCGATCGTCGCCTCGCAGCCGGTGCAGACCGCCTCGCTCGATGCCGCGAGCCAGCCAAAGACGGACGCGCAGCCCGCGGCAGTGGAAAGCGCGCCGGACCATGCCGTCAGACAGGCCGAGCCGTCCGCACCGGCAACCAAGGACGACATGGCCGCGCAAAGCATGATTGCCACGCCGTCAGGCGCCGAGCCGTCGATGGGTGCCGCGCCGACCGCCGAGCCGGTTCCGGCGCCCGTCGCCTTGGCCACATCGGCCGATGCGAACCCAGCGGTGTCCGAGACAACAGCCCCGGCTGCGCCGCCCTCGACCGTTCCGGTCGCCCCGGAAGCTGCCGATACCGACACCGGCATCCAGCCTATGGCGGCAGAGCCGACCATCGCCAAGGACACCACGGGCGCGGTTCCGCCGGTGGACGCTTCGCCGGCGACGACGGCAAAGTTCGACATTCCCGCTGACGCCGGCCCGCCCGCCTTGCGTGATGCCGCCGCCGGCGGCGACGCCAAGGCGCTGTTCGAAATCGGCTCGCGCTATGCCGAGTCGCGCGGCGTCAAGGAAGACATGGCGGCAGCGGCCAAGTGGTACGAGAAATCGGCGGAACTCGGCTTCGCGCCGGCCGAATACCGCATCGGAAATTTCTACGAAAAGGGCGTCGGCGTCGCGCGCGACATCAAGAAGGCGAAGACCTGGTACCAGCTTGCCGCAGCACAGGGCAACGCCAGCGGCATGCACAATCTAGCCGTCCTGTTCGCCATGGCGGCAGACGGCGTGACCGACAATGAATCGGCCGCGCACTGGTTCCAGGCGGCGGCCGATGTCGGCGTCAAGGACAGCCAGTTCAACCTCGGCATCCTCGCCGCTAAGGGCGTCGGCATGAAACAGAACCTCGAGGAATCCTACAAATGGTTCGCGCTTGTCGCCAAGACCGGCGACAAGGATGCGGCGGCCAAGCGTGACGAGATCGCCAATGCGCTGCGGCCCGAGCAGCTCGAACGCGCCCGCGCCGCGACTGAGCTGTGGAAGGCCAAGCCGTTGGATGCGGCGGCCAATTCGGCCGACATTCCTGAATCCTGGCAGGACGGCACACCGCAGACGACAGCCAGCATCGACATGAAGAAGGCCGTCCAGAACATCCAGCGCATTCTCAACAAGAACGGCTACGACGCCGGCGGCGCCGACGGCAAGATGGGCCAGAAGACGAAGACCGCGATCATGGCTTTCCAGACCGACAACAAGATGCCGGCGACCGGCGAAGTCGATGAAAAACTGGTCAAGGCGCTGCTGGCGCGCAAATAACGGCGGAGGCGTCGTTTCCACGACGCCTCTGCCACACATTCGCCTGTTAACTGATTGAGATGTTTTTTGTTTCGGCGGCGTAGCGCGGTTTGACTTCGCAGCACCTCCGGCGCAAGAACGAATTGGCTTGTCGGTCCAAGATGCCCGCAACGGTTGCATTCGCCGACGGCAGAACTGATCGAGACTGACGGGTGGGCATCTATCTCCCGATCGCGGAAATTTCCGTCAATATCTTCGTCCTGCTGGCCATGGGCGCGGCGGTGGGTTTCCTGTCGGGCATGTTCGGCGTCGGCGGCGGCTTCCTCATCACGCCGCTCTTGATCTTCTACAACATACCCCCGGCGATCGCGGTCGCCACCGGCGCCAACCAGGTCATCGCCTCCTCCGTCTCCGGCGTCCTTTCGCACATGAAGCGCGGTACGCTCGATTTCAAGCTCGGCGGGGTGTTGCTGGCCGGCGGCATTGTCGGCTCCACCGGCGGCATCTACGTCTTCGCCTTCCTGCGCCGCCTCGGCCAGCTCGACCTGTTCATCTCGCTGCTCTACGTCGTGCTGCTCGGCACCGTCGGCGGGCTGATGTTGGTCGAAAGCGTCAATGCGCTACGCGCCACGCGCAGCGGTGCGGCGCCGGTGCTGAAGAAATCCGGCCAGCACAACTGGATCCACCGCTTGCCGCTGAAGATGCGGTTCAGGGCGTCAAAACTGTTCGTCAGCGTCATCCCCGTACTTGGCCTTGGCGCCGGTATCGGCTTCCTGTCGTCGATCATGGGCGTCGGCGGCGGCTTCATCATGGTGCCGGCACTGATCTATCTGCTGAAAGTGCCGACCAACGTCGTCATCGGCACCTCGCTGTTCCAGATCATCTTCACCTCCGCCTATACGACGCTGGTCCACGCCACCACCAACCAGACGGTCGATGTCGTGCTGGCCTTCCTGCTGATGGCGGGCGGCGTCGCCGGTGCGCAGTACGGCGCCAAGGCCGGCCAGAGGCTGCGCGGCGAGCAGCTCAGGGCGTTGCTGGCGCTGCTCGTGCTGGCGGTGGCGATACGATTGGCGATCGATCTGTTCGTCACCCCGCCCAACCTCTATTCGCTGTCTGCCGCGGGCCTCAACTGATGAGGGCTCGCAACACATTCGCAACCGCCATTGTCCTGTCGCTGCTTGCGGCCGCCGTGCCGGCGAAGGCACAGGTCCCGCTGACCGAAGGCATCCAGATCGGGCTCTCCACCGACAACGTCTCGATCACCGCCGGCTTTTCCGGGGCCGACCTGACCATCTTCGGTTCGCTGGAAAACCCGGATCCACTCGTCGCGCGCCAAGGCCGTTACGACGTCATCGTCGTGCTCGAAGGTCCGCCCAAGCCGGTGGTGGTGCGCCGCAAGGACAGGGTGCTCGGCGTCTGGGTCAATCTGGACTCCGAGACCTTCGAAAACGTGCCCGTCTCCTATTCGGTGGCGACGACGCGGCCGCTGCAGGACATCACCGAACCCAACAGCTACAAGCAGCTGTCGCTCGGCGCCTCCAACCTCTATATGCAGCCCGCCGATGCCGGCGACAGCCCGGCGACGATCGAGGAGTTCACGGCGGCACTGCGGGAGCGCAAGTCGGCGACCGGCCTCTACAGCGAGAATGTCGGCGGCGTGCAATTTTTGTCGCAGAACCTTTTCCGCGCCACCGTCAGGCTGGCACCGAATGTGCCAGTTGGAACCCATAAAGCCCGCGCGTTCCTGTTCAAGAGCGGCCTGTTCATCAAGGAAAGCTCGGCCCAGCTCGAAATCCGCAAATCCGGTTTCGAACAGTCGATCTTCCGTGTCGCGCACAATTATTCGTTCCTCTATGGCGTCTTCGCGATATCGCTGGCCATGCTGACTGGCTGGCTTGGAAGGCTGATCTTCCGGCGGGACTAATGCATGTCGCCCAAAAGTGGCCCCGGTTTTGGGAGAACGACATGCATCGAATCAAGACCTGAAGTGCGTCGGGTTACCCCGCTAAAACGCGACGCACTTCAGAACTTTCCCCGAAAAGTGGTTTCCCTTTGCCGAGGCATGCGGTAGACCGCGCTCCCCAACCAAATGGCAGACACAAACAATTCGGTTCGGCAGAGCAGCCTGTCCCCGGGCAGCGCGCGATTTCTCGGCGCCTGTCGGCTCGCCGACGACAAATACAGGAACTTGTCATGCGACCAGCCTTCGGCGGCATCGACTTCGGGACTTCGAACTCCACCGTTGGCGTGGTCCGCAACGGGCAGCCGCGGCTCGTCGTGCTTGAGGACGGCCAGGTGACGCTACCCAGTGCCGTATTCTTCAACTTCGAGGACAACCGCACCTGCTTTGGCCGCCACGCCATCGCCAACTACACCGACAGCGTCGAAGGCGGGCTGATGCGTTCTCTGAAGAGCGTGCTCGGCAGTTCGCTGGCCCATGAAAAGACCCGCATCAAATCGCGGTCGATCGGCTTCATGGAGATCGTCGGCATGTTCCTCGGCCATCTCAAGAAGAGGCTGGAAGCAGATGCCGGCGATACGGTCGAGACCGTCGTGCTTGGCCGGCCGGTGCAATTCGTCGATGACGATGCCGAGGCCGACGCGAAGGCGCAAAGCGAACTCGAGAACGCCGCGCGTGCCCAGGGCTTCAAGCACATCGCTTTCCAGTTCGAGCCGATCGCGGCGGCGCTCGACTACGAGCAGAAGGTGACGCGCGAGGAACTGGCGCTGATAATCGATATGGGCGGCGGCACGTCGGACTTCTCGATCGTGCGCGTTTCACCGCAGCGCTCCCGGTCGCTCGACCGCAAGGACGACATCCTGGCCAGCCGGGGCGTCCACATCGGCGGCACGGATTTCGATCGGCAGCTGAGCATCGCCCATGTGATGCCGCAGCTCGGCTATTTGACGCCAACCAAGGACGGCAAGCGCAATCTGCCGGCAAGCTACTTCATCGATCTGGCGACATGGCAGCGCATCAATCTGGTCTACACCGCCAGGGCGATGACGCATCTGCGCCAGATCCGCTACGAGGCCGAGCGCGCCGACCTGGTCGGCCGTTTCATCCACATCGTCGAACACCGCTATGGACACGCGCTGGCGGCACTCGTCGAGAAGGCCAAGATACAGCTGACCGACAGATCGTCCGCAGATGTCGTGGTGACGCTGCCGGGTGCGGAGTTCGCCGCCGAAATCACGCGCAACGGGCTGGATGCCACGATCGCCAGGGATATCGAGCGTGTCACAGCAACGGTGGCGCAGACCATCCGTGACGCCCAGGTGAAGCCATCCGACATCACCGCGGTGTTCCTGACTGGCGGATCGACCGCGATCCCGCTGGCCAGACGAGAAATCCTGTCGCTGGTGCCGCAGGCGTCCGTCATCGAAGGCGACATGTTCGGCTCGGTCGGACTTGGGCTGGCGCTAGATGCCCAACGGAAGTTCGGCTGATCAGGGTCCATTGATATTCAGGTGATGCCGGCCTGCAAATGGCTGGTACCTGCGCTTCCGGTGCTCACGTACTTTAAGTACGCTCCGCTCCGGTTCTCGGCGTCAGCCATTTTCGACTCGGCCTGACCTGAATCTCAACGGACCTATCTTGGCGCGGACCCGTTCATCTCCGTACCCAGATGTGCCTTGAGCGCCATCTGGGCCAGGCTTGCCTGGCGATCGCGATGAGTGATCATGGCGAAGTCGCGTTTCGGCAGTTCGAGCGGCACCGATCTCAGACCGCCTTCGGCCACGGCGCGGGCCACGACAAGCTCCGAAATGATGGTGGCGCCGGCTCCTGCCTCGACCGCCTGGCGGATAGCCTCATTACTCGGCAGCACCAGGAATATCTGGAGGTCGGCGAGCGAAATCCCTTCGTGGCGTGCCAGATCCTCCAGCACCTCGCGCGTACCCGAACCACCCTCGCGGATGATCCAGCGCAGACCCTTGATGTCAGGGCGGCCGGGCGCGACTTCGGGGATCTCCGGATGCGCGCTGGCAACCACCAGCATCAGCCTGTCGACGTCGACCTTGGTGCGGCGCAGTATGTCGGACTCGGTGCGGCCTTCGACCAGGCCGAGATCCGCAGCGCCATCGAGGACATTGGCCTCGACCTGCCTGGTGTTGCCGATGGAGACGCTCAGCCTGACGGCCGGATAGGCTTCGTGGAAGGAAGCCAGCCGGCGCGGCAGCCAGTAGCTGGCGATGGTCTGGCTGGCGGCGATCGAGAGGCTGCCGGTGACGGTCTGTGAGACATGCTCCAGCACATTGCGCGCGGCGGCGGCCCGCTCGAGCACGGCCTTGGCCTCCGGCAGGAACCGGTGGCCGGTCTGGGCAAGCTCGATGTTGCGGCCGACGCGGTTGAACAGATGGACGCCGTGCTGTTCTTCAAGCGCCCGGATGGCGGCCGATGCGGCCGACTGCGAAATGCCCAGCAGTTCCGCCGCCTTGGTCATATGGCCGCGCTCTGCGACGGCGACGAAAATCCGCAACTGGTCCAGGGTCATGTCTGCATTAAGAACCAATATCGATCGAATTTACAAGAACAACTGATTAGACAGATCGATAGCTTTATTCTAAGTTTTTGAACGAAGTTAGAAAAAATTCGCCGAGAGATCGCAGAGAGCAGAATGATCGGGCGGTTCAGATCCCTGCTTGCGCATTGGACCCGCGGTATAAGGCGGCGGCTGGCCGGTGATCGCTACCACCCTGAAGAGCATTACATGCGCGGCCCCGGACCGAAAACGCGGGCCAAATCCATGAGCCGTACAGGCACCACCGGATCATGATGCAGGGACCGCCGCGCGGCGCGAATTCGGCACCATCGCAACGCCCGCTTGCCGACACGCGAGCGCCGGATGAAGGCGACGGCGTCGACACCTCGCCTGACGTTTCCGACAGCATCGCCAAGACGACCTGCTACATGTGCGCCTGCCGCTGCGGCATCGATGTGCACATCAAGGATGGCAAGGTCCGCCACATCAACGGCAACAAGGACCACCCGGTCAATCGCGGCGTGATCTGCGGCAAGGGCAGCTCCGGCATCATGCAGCACTACAGTCCGGCAAGGCTGAAGAAGCCATTGCTGCGCACCGGCCCTCGCGGCTCCGGCGAATTCCGCGAGATCGAGTGGGAAGAGGCGTTTTCGATCGCCACCGAACGGCTCTCGGCCATCCGCCGGACCGACCCCAAGAAGCTGGCCTTCTTCACCGGCCGCGACCAGTCGCAGTCGCTGACCGGCTGGTGGGCGAGCCAGTTCGGCACGCCGAACTTTGCCGCCCATGGCGGCTTCTGCTCGGTCAACATGGCGGCCGGCGGTCTCTACACGATCGGCGGTTCGTTCTGGGAATTCGGCGAACCCGACTGGGACAACACCCGGTATTTCATGCTGTTCGGGGTTGCCGAGGATCACGATTCCAACCCGATCAAGATCGGCCTCGGCAAACTCAAGGCGCGCGGCGCCAAGGTCGTCTCGATCAACCCGTGCCGCACCGGCTACAATGCCATTGCCGACGACTGGATCGGCATCCGGCCCGGCACCGATGGGCTGTTCGTATTCGCCCTCATCCACGAATTGCTCAAGGCGGGCCGCGTCGATCTCGATTATCTGCTGCGCTACACCAATGCCCATGTTCTCGTCGTGCAGGAGCCGGGTGCCGCCGATGACGGGCTGTTCGTGCGCGACGCCGACGGAAATCCCCTGGCGTGGGACAGGGTTGCGAAGACGCGTGTCGGAGCCACTGATGCCAGTGCGAAGCCGGCACTGACGGGCAGCTTCACGATCGGCGGGCGCCACTGCGTCCCGGTGTTCCAGCTCATCGCCGACCGCTACCTCGATGAGAGCTATGCGCCGGACGCGGTCGCCGAGCGCTGCGGCATTGCCGCCGATACGATCCGCAGGATCGCCGCCGAACTTGCGCATGTCGCCTTCGAACAGACGATCGAACTGCCGATCGCCTGGACCGACTGGGCCGGGCGCCGGCACGAGACCATCAAGGGGCGGCCTGTCTCGATGCACGCCATGCGCGGCATCTCGGCCCATTCGAACGGCTTTCACACCTGCCGCGCCATCCATCTCCTCCAGGTGCTGCTGGGCACGGTGGATGTTCCCGGCGGTTTCCGTTTCAAGCCGCCCTACCCCCGCTCCGCTCCGCCCGGTCCCAAGCCGGCCGGCAAGACCGTCAAGCCGATGACGCCACTTGACGGCATGCCACTCGGTTTCGTCTGTGGGCCGGACGATTTGCTGGTCGATGAGGCCGGCACGCCGCTTCGCATCGACAAGGCCTATTCCTGGGACGCACCGCTGGCCGCGCACGGCCTGATGCACACCGTCATCCGCAATGCCTGGGCCGGCGATCCCTACAGGATCGACACGCTGTTGATGTATATGTCGAACATGGCGTGGAATTCCTCGATGAACACCGTCGAGACCATTGCCATGCTGACCGACAGCGACGAAGCGGGCAACTACAAGATCCCCTTCATCATCTATTCCGACGCCTATTATTCCGAGACCGTACCGTTCGCCGATCTCGTGCTGCCGGACACCACCTATCTCGAGCGGCATGATTGCATCAGCCTGCTCGACCGGCCGATCAGCCATGCCGACGGACCCGGCGACGCGATCCGCCATCCCGTCGTCGAGCCCGACCGCGACGTCAGGCCGTTCCAGTCGGTGCTGATCGAACTCGGTGCCCGGCTGGGCCTGCCCGGTTTCGTCAATGAGGACGGCGCGGCCCAGTACCGCGATTATGCCGACTACATCGTCAACCATGAGCGCACGCCGGGCATCGGCCCGCTCGCCGGCTGGCGCGGCAAGGACGGGTCCTCGACCGGCAGGGGCGAGGCCAACCCGGACCAGCTGCAGCGCTACATCGACAATGGCGGCTTCTGGCATCACGATTTAGCTGACGACCAGCGCTACTATAAGATGGCCAACCGCTCCTATCTCGACTTCGCGGTGCAGATGGGCTTCATCCCCAAGGCGGAGCCAATCGTCTTCCAGCTCTATTGCGAGCCGATGCAGCGCTTCCGCCTCGCCGCGCGTGGGCATGGCCCCGTATTGCCGCCAAAGGGCGATCGCCAGCGCATCGAGACCTACATGGACCCGCTGCCCTTCTGGTACATGCCCTTCGAGGAAGCGGTCGTCGACCTCGAAAAATATCCGCTGCATGCGCTGACGCAGAGGCCCATGCACATGTACCATTCCTGGGGATCGCAGAATGCGTGGCTGCGGCAGATCACCAGCCAGAACCGGCTGTTCGTGCATCACCGGACGGCAGCCGGCCTTGGCCTTGTCGATGACGACTGGGTGTGGATCGAAAGCATCAACGGCAGGGTGAAGGGGCAGATCAAGCTGATCGACGGGGTCAACGAAAGCACGGTCTGGACCTGGAACGCCATCGGCAAGCGGCGCGGCAGCTGGGGGCTGAAGGACGACGCGGCCGAGAGCAACCGTGGCTTCCTGCTCAACCATATCATCGGCGACCAGACCTCGGCCGATGCACAGGGCAAACGCTATTCGAATTCCGATCCGGTCACAGGCCAGGCCGCATGGTTCGACCTGCGCGTGCGCATCGTCAAATGCGCTGTCGAGGAAGCCGGCTTCACCGAGCCGCAATTCGAGCGTTTCCGGCAGCCGCCGCATTTCGAACCCTCACCCGACATCCTTCGCTTCGGTGCCGAATTCCGCAGGGCAAGAGAGGCGACCGAATGACCTGTCTGCCAAGCCAAAGCGGCAAGAAACTCGGCCTCGTCATCGATCTCGACACCTGCGTCGGCTGCCAGGCCTGCGTCACCGCCTGCAAGGAATGGAACACCGGCGGCCACATGGCACCGCTGACCGACATCGACCCCTATGGCGGCCATGTCGACGGCGTCTGGTTCAACCGCGTGCACGCTTACGAGCACACGACCGAGATGGGCGGGCGCACCGTCAATTTTCCGCGTTCCTGCCTGCATTGCGAGACACCGGCCTGCGTCACCGTCTGCCCGACCGGCGCCTCCTACAAGCGGGCCTCGGACGGCATCGTGCTGATCGACGAGGACAAGTGCATCGGCTGCAAATTGTGCAGCTGGGCCTGTCCCTATGGCGCGCGAGAATTCGATACGGACGTCGGGGTGATGAAGAAGTGCACGCTGTGCGTCGACCGCATCTACAATGACAATCTGGCCGAAGAGGACCGCGTACCGGCCTGCGTCGCCGCCTGCCCGACCAGCGCCCGGCATTTCGGCGATCTCGGCGATCCCCTATCGGCGGTTTCGCAACTGGTGGCGGAGCGTGGCGGCGTCGACCTGATGCCTGAGCTCGGCTATCGCCCGACCAACAAATACCTGCCGCCGCGCGCCCACACCACGCGCGCCGCATCGGTGGCAGCACCCGCACTCGAACCGGTGCGGGCCGAAGGCGGTTTCCTCGGCTGGGTCGACCGCATGCTTTCGAACTGACCCATGCATCCAGCCTTCTCCGTCGTCTTCTTCACCACCGCCACCGGGGCGGGCTACGGCCTGCTCGCGCTGCTGGGCGTGCTCGGAGGATTCCAGATCATCCCACCCGATTTCTGGCTGGGCTTCATCGGCATGGGGCTGGCGCTCGGCCTGATCGTAGCCGGACTGTTGTCCTCGACTGGCCACCTCGGCAGACCCGAACGCGCCTGGCGGGCGTTCTCGCAATGGCGCAGTTCATGGCTGTCGCGCGAAGGCGTCGCCTCGGTCATCACCTTCATTCCGGCGGGACTGTTTGGCATCGGTTGGGTATTTTTTGGCCGCACCAGTGGCTGGGTGGCCATTGCCGGATTGCTGGCGGCCTGCGGCGCGATCGTCACCGTCTGCACCACAGGCATGATCTATGCGTCGCTGAAGCCGATCGCCCAGTGGCACAGCCGCTTCACCTTGCCCGGCTATCTCATCTTCTCGGCAATGACCGGCAGCGTGTTGCTGAACGCGCTTTTGCAGGGGTTTGCTCTCGGCTCGAAAATTCTTCTGGTGGCTTCCGCGCTGCTCACCTTGCTCGGCTGGGGCTGGAAGCTCGCGACCTGGCGCTACAACGACCGGCTGGAAATCTCGACCAACGCCAACACCGCGACCGGGCTGGCTGGCGGCACGGTGCGGTCACTTGAATGGCCGCATACCGAGGAGAACTACCTGCTCAAGGAAATGGGTTTTCGCATCGCGCGCAAGCACAGCGCGCGGCTGCGCCAGATCACGCAGGTTCTGGCTTTCGCCCTGCCTGTCCTGCTGCTCGCTGCTGCTTTCGCCCTACCCTGGCCCTTCGCAGCGGCGCTGTCGGTGCTCGCCGTGATCGTGCAGTTCGCCGGCATGTTGGTCGAACGCTGGCTGTTCTTCGCCGAAGCGAAGCACACCGTCATGCTTTACTACGGTCTGTAGGGCGTTCCAGCATGCTTTCCTAATCCGGCCGCTGGAAACATGTTGTTCCCAAGGGCTTCACCAAGTTGTGGATCGGAGGATTTTATCGTAACTCTTTGTCAAGCATCCTCCAGATCGACATATGAGCGATGATCATCCATATATTTAATTCAATGACGTATCTTGCACGGGGAATCTGCGTAGCGGGAATTTTGGTTTTTTATTCTCATGGTTCCCTGGCAGGCGCGGACGAAGCCGACTCTGCCTTTCACGCTAAGAATTATGTGGAAGCCTTCAAGGAATGGGAGGCGGTTGCCAAAACCGGGGATGCCGTTGGGGAATATAATCTTGGCTTTATGTACTCCGAGGGATTGGGGGTGCCGTTAGACTATTCCAAAGCGGCGGAGTGGTGGGCCAAAGCGGCCGCACAGGATTTTCCGGCAGCCGAGTTGAGTCTCGGCTTATTATACTCAACGGGCAAAGGAATTACTCAAGATGATGCTCAGGCGGCCGCATTCTGGCGAAAAGCTGCGGTTAACGGCTTAGCTAAGGCCCAGCTATATCTTGGCGATGCGTATTTCTTTGGCAAGGGAGTCTCGCAAAGCGGGACGGATGCCGTCGGCTGGTGGACGAAAGCGGCAGAGCAAGGTGAAGTCGCTGCCCAGGTAAACTTGGCTACATCATATCTCAATGGACAATATGTAGAGAAGAACCTGCAAAAGGCTTTTGTTTGGTATGAGAAGGCCGCTGAAAGTAATAGCGGCAAGGCTCAGTATAATTTGGCGATAATGTACCTAAACGGCACGGGCGCTGAGAAGAACTACGCGCTTGCAATCCAATGGCTCAAACGCTCTGTTGCGCAAGGATATGGTGGTGCGCAAGAAGCGCTCGATCGCATACAGGCAGCACTTAAGAAGACTTGACCTTCAGCAAACCAACCGGCGACCTCAGCCGGGCCGCAGCATCGAGCCGGAAATGGCAAAGATGCGTTGGGCGCCCAGCATATAAGCCATCAGCGTGTCCAGCCGGAACAGCCCGGCATAGGCGCGGTCGAGCACGTTGAGCGAGCCGGTATAGGCGCCAAAGGCCGGCATGATCATGCGGCCGCCATCGCCGGCAAAGCAGCGGCGCCGCACCGAGCGGCCCTGCTGCACGATGCGGGCGCAGGGATGCAGATGGCCCGCTATTTCGCCTTCGACACGCTGCTTCGACGGCTCATGCCGGAACAGCAGGGAGCCTATAGCAAGTTCACGCACCGTTTCGCCGGGCAGATCGGCTGGAGCTTCCGGATCATGATTGCCGGCAACCCAGAACCATTGCCGGCCTGATATCAGCGCTTCCAGCCGCTCGCGGAAGCTTGCATGCATGCGCTGGGCGCCGCCGCCATCGTGAAAGCTGTCGCCCAGGCTGATGACGATCGAAGGCTGGTAGTCTGATATCACCGCCTGAAGCCGCAGCAAGGTCGCACCGGTGTCGTAGGGCGGGATCAACGTGCCGCGCCGTGCCAGCGACGAACCCTTTTCCAGATGCAGATCGGACACGGCCAGAAGCCGCAGATCCGGAAAATAGAGCACGCCGCGCGGGTCGCAGACAGCGCGCTCGCCGGCGATGCCGACGAGATCGGCCTCGGCGATCAGCGATATGCGCGCCAGCGAAAATTTCATTCCACACTCATTCCCGGCCCCATGGCCTCCTCGACCAATGTCGCCGCATCCATCAAAAGCGTTTCATCGGCTTCGCCATGGACCGGCATCTTGCCGATCTCGAGCATGATCGGCACGGCGAGCGGCGATATCTGTTCGAGTGCCTTATGCACGATTCGACCCTGGATGCGCGAGAGCATGTCGGCAAGTCTGCTGACATCGAGCAGACCGGTCGCTGCGTCGGCGCGTGTTGCCTGCAGCAGAATGTGGTCCGGTTCATGGCTGCGCAGCACATCGTAGATCAGGTCGGTCGAGACCGTGACCTGGCGACCACTCTTTTCTTGGCCCGGATGGCGTTTCTCGATCAACCCCGAAATCAGCGCGCAATTGCGGAAAGTGCGTTTGAGAAGCCAGCTGTCGGCCAGCCAGGCTTCGAGGTCGTCTCCAAGCATGTCCTGGTCGAAAAGCGCGCCAAGCGAAGGCTTCCTGGCTTTGAACATCGCGCCCATGTCGCCCAGTGACCATATCGCCAAGGCATAATCGGTGGCGACGAAGCCGAGCGGCCTGGCTCCTGCTCTGTCAAGGCGGCGGGTGAGCAGCATGCCGAGCGTCTGGTGCGCCAGCCTGCCCTCGAACGGGTAAGCCACCAGATAGTGGCGGTTGCCTCGTGGAAAGGTCTCGATCAGCAGGTCGTCGCGTTTGGGAAGCACCGATTTGTCGGCCTGGTATCGCAGCCAGTCGGCGACCTGCTCGGGCAGCTTCTTCCATCGCTGCGGGTCGTCCAGCATGATGCGGACCTGTTCGGCGAGATAGGTCGAAAGCGGGAACTTGCCGCCGCCATAGTAAGGCACCTTGGCATCGCTGCCGGGCGCGTTCGACACGAAGCATTCATTCTCGCGGATGCCTTCGAAGCGCAGAACCTTGCCGGCGAACATGAAGGTGTCGCCATGCGTCAACGTTTCGAGGAAGGCCTCCTCGATCTTGCCGAGAACCCGGCCGCCGCGCGAAGCCGCACCTTTGCCGCCGGCCTTGATATAGCGCACATTCAGCGCCGGAACCTCGATGATGGTGCCGACATTCAGCCTGTATTGCTGGGCGACGCGCGGATTGGACACCCGCCAGAACCCATCCTTGTTCAGGCGTATGCGGGCGTAGCGCTCGTAGTTCTTGAGCGCATAGCCGCCGGTGGCGACGAAATCGATGACGCGGTCGAAAGTCGGCCGGTCGAGGCTGACATAGGGTGCTGCCGTTCGCACCTCCTCGAACAGATCATCGGCACGGAATGCCGCGCCGCAGGCGCAGCCGAGTACATGTTGCGCCAGCACGTCGAGACCGCCATCGATCAAGGGAGGCGTGTCCTGCGCGCCGAGATAGTTGGCGTCGAGGGCGGCCCGGCATTCCAGCACCTCAAAGCGGTTGGCCGGGATGAGGATCGCCTTGGACGGCTCGTCCATGCGGTGGTTGGCGCGGCCGATGCGTTGCGCCAGCCGGCTCGCCCCCTTCGGCGCACCGACATGCACAACCAGATCGACATCGCCCCAGTCGATGCCGAGGTCGAGCGTCGAGGTGGCGACGATGGCGCGCAGTGCGTTTTCCCCCATCGCCTTTTCGACGCGCCGACGCTGGGCGACGTCGAGCGAACCGTGATGCAGCGCGATCGGCAACGTATCCTCGTTGACCCGCCACAATTCCTGGAACAGCAGCTCCGCCTGGCTGCGCGTGTTGACGAACAACAGGGTCGTCTTGTGGCGCTTGATCTCGCGATAGATTTCCGGCGTGGCGTAGCGCGCCGAATGTCCCGCCCATGGCACCCGCTCTTCGGAATCGAGGATGGAAATCTCCGGTTTCGCGCCCCCGGTGACGACGATCAGTTCCGCCATGTCATGGCCTGTCGAACCCTTGGGCGGATTCTGGCTGACCAGCCAGCGCCGCAACTCGTCCGGCTCGGCCACCGTCGCCGACAGCCCGATGGTTTGCAGACCAGGGACAAAGCTGCGCAACCGCGCCAGACCGAGCGCCAGCAGATGTCCGCGTTTCGACGTCACCAGCGAATGCAGTTCGTCGAGCACGACGTAGCGCAGATCCTCGAAGAAACGTTTAGCATCGCCGGCCGCAATCAGTAGCGCCAGTTGCTCGGGCGTGGTCAGCAGGATGTCGGGCGGCACCAGCTTCTGGCGCTGGCGCTTGTGGGCGGGGGTGTCGCCGGTGCGCGTTTCGATGGTGACAGGCAGGCCGATCTCTTCCACCGGCTTGCCGAGATTGCGCTCAATATCGACGGCAAGCGCCTTCAGCGGTGAGATGTAGAGCGTGTGGATACCGCGGCGCGCCTGGCCCGGCTTTCTCTTGGGCCGGTTGGCCAGTTCGGTCAGCGAAGGCAGGAACCCGGCCAGCGTCTTGCCGGCACCGGTCGGCGCAATCAGCAGGACTGATTGCCCGGCCTGGGCTTTCGCCAGAAGTTCGATCTGATGGGCGCGCGGCGACCAGCCTTTCTCGCCAAACCATCTGATGAATGGTTCGGGCAGGGCCACGGCGGCATTCTGTTCGGCAAGGCGCGGCTGCTCTGTCACCTGCCAGAGGTAGCGCGATGGCGGCTAATCGCCAAGAAGAATCGGAACAAAAGGGGATCGTTCTTCCCTAAGGCCGCCGAAACCCTGTCGGGCTGCCATAGAGATAGCCGATGCGCGCGACGGCGTCTTTCAGTCCCTCGTGCGACACCAGCATGGTGTGGCCGTTGGCGTGGATCATCGTGTCGGCATCGGTCATGACGGCGACATGGCCCTTCCAGAACACCAGATCGCCGCGTCGCAACCCGGAGAAATCAGGTGCCGGTTCGAGCGGCTCGCCAAGTGTCGCCGCCTGCATATCGGAATCGCGCAGCACGTCTCTGCCGGCCATACGCATCGCCAGTTGCACCAGCCCCGAACAGTCGATGCCGAAACCGGAAGTACCGCCCCAGAGATAAGGTGTTCCTAGAAACGCCTCGGCAACCATGACATAGTCGGAGGCAGCTTCGCTGAGCGGCCGCAGGTGACCTGCGATCAGCGCCTCGCCGGAAGGCAGGACCGCATAGTGCGTACCGCGCGTCTCGGCGGCCTCCGTCACTGTCACCGTCGATCCCATCGACAATTGTCCGGCGATCGGAAAGCGCAGATCCGGCCCGGGGTAGAGGAAGGTGCGCGGCACGCAGACGATGTGCGTCGGCGCATGGTCCCGTTTGCCCAGCATCGTGTCGGCGACATAGCCGACATAGCCGTCGCGTTCGGCCTGGACCCAGGCCCAGCCTTCAGCGACATCGAAGACCAGGACATCATCGCCGAACAGCGCCTGCGTGTTGATGCCGGCATCCGGCCGCGGCGCCTTGCGCATATCGGCCACTGACGCGATGACCCGCGCCGGCCGGCCGGCGACGAAGCGGTCGGCGGCGACCTCGCCCTTCAGCCTTGCATCGGCGAGATCGGAGCGAAAAGCGTGAAGGCGGGCATCCCTGGCAGTCAAATCGAGCACCTATGCTGAAAAGGTAATCCGCTCACATCGGCAGTTCGAGCGCCTTGGCGATGATACCATCGCCGAAGCGCTCGACAAAGAGCGCGCCCTCGACCGTGCGCCTGATCAGAACATTGCGCTTGTCGAGTTCGTCGCGATGGCGCGAGACGAGTTTCAAAGCGCCCATCGTGTCGAGCGCGCGGGTGATCACGGGCTTGGTGACATTGAGGCGCGCGGCGAGCCCGCGCACGGTGTGCGGCGGCGGATCGAGATAGATGGTGAACAGGATTGCCGTCTGGCGCATGGTCAGATCGGGCGCGTCGTCGCGCACCTGCGACAGCATCACCTGCTGCCACAGTCGCAAGGCCTGGCTCGGGCGCATCGCAATCGACATCGCGCCAGCATGACGGCAAATTGTTTCGGTTCCGTTTCAGTCAAAGCGATTGCCGTCTCTCGCCTGCAACCGTCAGCCGTAGCGTTTCGCGATGATCCGCTCCAGCGCGCGGATGCCTTGTGCCTCACCGCCGGCGGGGCCATGCGGACGGTCAGCCGGGTTCCAGGCGAAGATGTCGAAATGCGCCCAGCCCGCGGTTTTTTCGACGAAGCGCTTGAGGAACAGCGCCGCGGTGATCGAGCCGGCGAAACCATCCGGGGTGACATTGTTGATGTCGGCGATCTTCGACGACAGTTTTGCATCGTAGGGCTGCCACAGCGGCATGCGCCACAGCGGATCCTCGACCGCGACGGAAGCCGCCGCAAGATCGGATGCCAGCGCTTCGTCACTTGTGTAGAACGGCGGCAGATCGGGGCCGAGCGCGACACGGGCAGCCCCGGTCAGTGTCGCCATGTCGACCAGAAGCTGAGGCTCCTCCTCGTCGGCCAGCGCCAGCGCATCGGCCAGCACCAGCCGTCCCTCGGCATCCGTGTTGCCGATCTCGACATTGATGCCCTTGCGGCTCACCAGCACGTCGCCAGGCCGGAAGGCGTTGCCGGCAATCGAATTCTCAACTGCGGGAATGAGCACGCGCAGTCGCACATTCAGCCCGGCAGCCATGATCATCGAGGCAAGGCCAAGGACATTGGCGGCACCGCCCATGTCCTTTTTCATCAGCAGCATGCCGGACGATGGCTTGATGTCGAGACCGCCCGTGTCGAAGCAGACGCCCTTGCCGACCAGCGTCACCTTCGGCGCCCCTTGCTGCCCCCACTGCATATCGATAAGGCGCGGCGCGCCGGCCGACGCACGGCCGACAGCATGGATCATCGGGAAATTCCGGTCGAGGAGATCGTCACCCTTGACCACCGAGACTTCGGCCTTGTGCCTGGCAGCCAGGGTCCGCACCGCCTCCTCCAAATCTTCCGGGCCCATATCGCTGGTCGGCGTGTTGACCAGATCGCGTGTCAGGAAGACGCCATCGGCAATGCGGCGAACGCGCCCGGCATCGACGCCTGCCGGCAGGCCGAAGCGCAGCGCGCTGCCTGACTTCTTGCCGTAACGGGTGAAGACATAGCCGCCGAGCACCAGTGCGGTGGCCGCGAGTTCGGGCTCGACCGGCGCCGAGGCGAAATGCCAGTCGCCTTCCGGCAAGGCCTTCGACAGTGCGCCGAGGGCGAGCGCGCCTTCGCCATCGCCAACACCGAACAAGGCGCCGCCGAGCGCCCCGTTTTCGCCGGGCATGACCAGCGTCCTGCCTGCCTCGCCCGAAAAGCCGTTGGCCCTGGCCCAGGCGACAGCGGCCGGCGCAAGACCGGCCGCGTCCAGACCGCCCCTGGCGACCAGATGGACCGGCAGCGCGCCCGGCAATGTCTTCCCGACGAGTTCGACAGGCATGCGATGTTCTCCGTGTGAGTCGCCGTTCTTAACCGTCCGTTAGGGTTAACAGAATATTTCTGCGGGAGGGAAGACGGCCACGCAATGGCCGCGCATGAATGGAGGCTTAGGGTGCCATGCCGACCAACCGCAGGATGAATGCCAGGGGAAAACGGCTCATCACCACGGCTCTTGTGCTGGCGCTGACGGCGGGCGTCGCCGGTTGCGGAACCGACAAGCTCTCCACCGGCTCTATCGCACGCACCAGCGGCAAACCGCTGGAAAGCATGTCGGCCGGCGAACTGCACAATGCCACCGGCGCACTCGGCCAATCCTACGCGAAGAACCCCAACGACAAGCGGATCGCGACGAATTATGCGGCGGCATTGCAGATGGATGGCGACGCCGATCAGTCGCTGGCCGTGATGCGCAAGCTCGCCATCGCTTTGCCCAAGGATCGTGACGTGCTTGCCTCCTATGGCAAGGCGCTGGCCGCCAATGGCCAGTTCGAGGCGGCACTCGACGCCGTGCGCCGCGCTCAAACACCGGAATATCCCGACTGGAAGCTGGTGTCGGCCGAAGCGGCCATTCTCGACCAGACCGGCCAGAAGGACGATGCACGCCAGCTTTACCGCAAGGCGCTCGACCTCAAGCCGAACGAGCCTTCCGTGCTCTCCAATCTTGGCATGTCGTATGTGCTGGAAGGTGACCTGCGCACCGCCGAAACCTATATGCGCTCGGCCGCGCAGCAGCCGAATGCGGACAGCCGCGTCCGCCAGAACCTGGCACTGGTCGTCGGCCTGCAAGGCCGGTTCGACGAGGCCGAGAAGATCGCCTCGCAGGAGCTCTCGCCCGAACAGGCGCAGGCAAACGTCGCCTATCTCAGGCAGATGTTGGCCCAGCAGAATGCCTGGAGCCAGCTCAAGGACCAGGACAAGCCGAAATCCGCGACCAACTGAGACCACAATCCCGATGCCCAACGAAGAAGCCGCGCTGCATGCGCGGCTTCTTCGTTTGAGGGAATGCAGGAATTTACCTCGCCGCTACTGGGCGTTTGTTGCCGGCGCCGCATGATCGCCGAAGATACCGCGTTGGCTGACCTGAATGCCGGCGGGACCCAAAATGATGGCGAAGAGCACCGGCAGGAAAAACAGGATCATCGGCACGGTAAGTTTTGGCGGCAGGGCGGCCGCCTTCTTCTCGGCCGCATTCATGCGCATGTCGCGGCTTTCGGCGGCAAGCACGCGCAGTGCATGCGCCACCGGCGTGCCGTAACGCTCGGCCTGGACGAGCGCCTGCGACACCGACTTGACCGAATCCAGGCCGGTGCGGCTTGCCAGGTTCTCGTAGGCCTGCTTGCGCTCCGGCAGATAGGAAAGCTCGGCGTTGGTGAGGATGAATTCTTCCGCCAGCGCCACCGATTGCGCACCGATCTCGTCGGCGACCTTGCGCAGTGCCGCTTCCACCGACATGCCCGATTCGACGCAGATCAGCATCAGATCGAGCCCATCCGGCCATGCCATCTGGATCGACTGCTTGCGCTTGGTGGCGCGGTTGTTGACGTAGATGACCGGTGCGTAGAAGCCGCCGTAAGCAACGAGGACGCAGACGAACAGCCTGATGACCAGTGGCTTGTCGGGCAGCCCTCCGAGCACGAAGATGTAGATTGCGGCCAGCGCGAAACCGACAAAAGGAAGCACGAGACGGAAGAAAAGGAACCGCGTCAGCGGATTCTGTCCACGAAAACCGGCCACCTTGAGTTTCTGCAATGTGCTCTCATCGGCGAGCGCGCGTCTCAGATCCAGCCGGTCGACAATGTTGCGCATGCCGATCGACTGTTCCTCGCGCAAGCCCTTGCGACGGCGGTCGGCCTCGACCGCAAGCCGGGCGCGCTGTTGCGCACGCAGTTCGTCGCGTTCCAGCGCAACGGATTTCATGCGTGACTTGAGCTGGTTTCCGCCAAACGCCGGCAGCAAGGTGAGGACGGTCGCAAACACCGCTATCGCGACCAGCATCGCGATCAGGAAGCTCGGATCCGTCAGGGTCTTGATGACTTGCTCGGTCATGCCAGCATCCTAGACTTCGAAGTTCATCATCTTGCGCATCACCAGGATGCCGATCGACATCCAGACCGCAGAGCAACCAAGGATCAGGTTTCCGACGCTGGTGTTGAAGAGCGGCATCAGGTAGGCCGGGCTCGACAGGTAGACGAGAAAGGCGACGATGAAGGGCAGCGCACCGATGATCGCGGCGGACGCCTTCGCTTCCATCGACAGCGCCGCGACCTTGGCTTTCATCTTCTTGCGATCGCGAAGCACGCGCGAAAGATTGCCCAGCGCCTCGGAGAGATTGCCGCCGGCCTGCGATTGAATCTGGATAACGATGCCGAAGAAGCTTGCCTCGGTGCAAGGCATGGTTTCGGGCATGCGCAAGGTCGCGTCGGGGATAGAGAGGCCCATCTGCTGTGAATCGACGATGCGGCGAAACTCGGTCTTCACGGGTTCGGGCGATTCGTTGGCGATCAAGCGCACGGCGTCGTTCAGCGGCAGGCCGGATTTGACCGCGCGCACGATGATGTCGAGCGCGTTTGGAAATTCGTTGAGGAATGCCTTGACCCGGCGGGCGCGACGAAACGTGACGAACCAGCGCGGCAGGCCCAGCCCCCCGGCCAACAGCACGCCCGGCAAGGCGATCAGCGGGGCTCCGGCCACAAAGGCGACCATCGTCAAAACGATGCCGCATATTGCGGAATATATATAGAAACGCTCGATGGTGGTCTTGAGGCCGGCCTGACGAAGCTGGGCTTTCAGCGGCGGTTTCTTGACGCGGCTGTCCTTGGTTTTCTGCTTGGCGTCGAGTTCGTTGAGAGAATCCTGAACCGATTTGCGCCGCTTGGTGGCTTCCGCCACGCGGTCGCGCGAGGCCTTGACGACGGAGCGATCCGTCTCGGCGGTCCTGATCGTTTCGAGCCGCTTGCCGGCCTGTTTCTCGTTGCTGATCCGGGTGAACAGAAATGCATAGGCGACGGCGCCGGCGCTGAAGCCGGCGAGCACGACAAACGCCAGTACTGTGCCGTCAATTCCAAACATTGGCCCGAACCCTTACACCCCAGCATACGTCAGTCAGCGCGTTTCTCCATCGCCTCGAGCGCAATGGCGAGACGCTGCTCCTCGCCGTAATAGCGTGCACGCTCCCAGAAATGCGGACGGCCGATGCCGGTCGATACGTGCTCACCCAGCAGCCGGCCGTTGGCGTCCTCGCCCTTGATGTTGTAGAGGACGATGTCCTGCGTGATGATGACGTCGCCTTCCATCCCGATCACCTCGGTGATGTGGGTGATGCGGCGCGATCCGTCGCGCAAGCGCGCCGCCTGGATGATCACGTCGATGGAGCCGACGACGATTTCGCGCACTGTCTTTTGCGGCAGCGAATAACCGCCCATGGCAATCATGGATTCGATACGGTTCAGGCATTCGCGCGGGCTGTTCGAGTGGATCGTGCCCATCGAGCCGTCATGGCCGGTGTTCATCGCCTGCAGCAGATCGAACACTTCGGGTCCACGCACTTCGCCGACGATGATGCGCTCGGGCCGCATGCGCAGACAGTTCTTGACCAGGTCACGCATCGTCACCTCACCCTCGCCCTCCAGATTGGGCGGGCGGGTTTCGAGGCGTACCACATGCGGCTGCTGCAATTGCAGCTCGGCCGAGTCTTCGCAGGTGATGACGCGCTCCTCGCGGTCGATATAGTTGGTCAAGCAATTGAGCAGCGTCGTCTTGCCCGAACCGGTGCCGCCCGAGATCACGATGTTGCAGCGAACACGGCTGATGATCTTGAGGACTTCGGCGCCCTGCGGCGAGATGGCGCCGAACTTGACCAATTGATCGAGCGTCAGCTTGTCCTTCTTGAATTTGCGGATGGTGAGCGTGGCGCCATCGATGGAGAGTGGCGGCGCGATGACGTTGACGCGGGAGCCGTCGGGAAGGCGCGCGTCGCAGATCGGGCTGGATTCGTCGACGCGGCGGCCAACCTGGCTGACGATGCGCTGGCAGATGTTGAGGAGCTGCTGGTTGTCACGAAAGCGGATGCCGGTCTGTTCGACCTTGCCGTTGACTTCGATGTAGACGTTCCTGGAGCCGTTGACCATGATGTCTGCGATGTCGTCGCGGGCGAGCAGCGGCTCGAGCGGCCCATAACCGAGCACGTCGTTGCAGATGTCCTCGAGCAGCTCTTCCTGCTCGGCGATCGTCATTGCGAAGTTCTTGATCGCGATGATGTCGTTGACGATATCGCGGATTTCCTCGCGCGCGCTTTCAGGATCAAGCTTGGAAAGCTGCGACAGATCGATGGTGTCGATGAGCGCGGAGAAGACCTGGCTCTTGGTATCGTAATAAGTTTCGCTCTTTTCGCGCTGTGCCCGCTTCGGCTCAGGCGCCAATGGCGGTGCCTCGACCGCACGGCGCGCCGGCGGTGCGACAGGCGCGCTTGGCGCCGCCGCGGGCCGGGTCAGAACCGCCGTGTCCATGGAACCTGCAGCCGGCGGCGCAACGGGCGCCGGTGCTGGCTGGCGAAATTCCGGCGTGAACCGGTTGCCGTCGTCGCTGCCTCTTTTACCAAACATGATCGACTACCGATTCCACTGCTGAAGCGTCACTTCTTGTTGCGCGAGAGCTTGCCGAGCAGGCTGCCGAGCCCGGCCTTCTTCTTGATCTTGATTTCGCTGCGCCCGGTCAGCACATGCGCCATTTCGTTGATCATCGCGACGACCGGGTTCTTGGCATCCATTTCGCCAAGCATGCGTCCGTTGTTGGCGGCATTGCCGAACAGCAACGGATCAAAAGCAATGACCGACATTGGCGACAAGCCGAGCGGCTCGGCGAAGTCGGACGGCGAAATCTCCGGGCGCTTCGGCACGCCGGCCTGGTTGATGATCAGCTTGGGCGGCGGATCATTGGGACGAAGCCGCTTGAGCATATCGACGAGGTTCTTGGTGTTGCGCAGATTGGCAAGTTCCGGTGTCGCGGTGATGACGATCTCGTCGGCCTTGACCAGGGTGTTCTTGGTCCAGCCCGTCCAGGCATGGGGGACGTCTAGCACCAGAAGCGGCACGCTGCGCTGGGCGGTGTCGATGAGCTGAACGAAGGCCTCGGGATCGAAATCATAGACCCGTTCGAGCGTCGAAGGTGCTGCCAGCAGCGACAGATGCTCGGCGCACTGGGTCAGCAGCCGGTCGAGATAGACTTCATCGATGCGTTCCGGTGAAAACACCGCCTCGGCGATGCCTTGCGCCGGATCCTGGTCGAAATTCATGTTGGCGGTGCCGAAAGCCAGATCGAGATCGGCGACGACCACTTCGGATTTGAACAGGGAGGACATCGCCCAAGCCACATTGTGGGCGATCGTCGAGGAGCCGACACCGCCCTTGGCGCCGACGAAGGCGATCGAGCGGCCGAGCGGCTCGGCTTCCGGATCGATAAAAATCGACGACACCACGCTGACGATGTCGGCCATCGAGACCGGCGCGATCACATATTCGGAAATGCCGTTGCGGATGAGCTCGCGGTAAAGGCCGACATCATTGTAGTGGCCGATCACCACCACCTTCGACGTCGGATCGCAATATTCCGAAAGCTGGGCGAGTTGTTCCAGCAATTGCTTGGGCTCGCTGCGCGATTCCAGCAGGATCAGGTTGGGCGTCGGCGCCGATTGGTAGAATTCGATGGCGGTGGGGACGCCGCCCATATGGACCTTGAGATGCGCCTTCGTCATGCGGCGGTCCTCGCCGGCGCGCTCGACCGGGTTGGCGACACCCTCGGTCTCGCAGAATGCCTGGATCGAGATGCGCGGGATCGGCCGCAACGCCTGCATCGCGGCGATGTCCTGCTGCGAGGTATCGCTGCCATCCACCGGGGCGTCGTAGGCAAGGTTGCTCATCGTCATGCTCTTTCCCGTGGCCTGTTCTATCCGAGACTGGCGGCTTAGTAGTCTACTTCCGAATTGCCCAGGAACTCATCCGAAATGCCTCTTGCACGGTAGACATCGATCACCGCGCCGCGATTTTCAGCATCGATTGTGGACGGCTTGCGCGGGCCGAGCAGATCGGCCGGGTTGGCCATCTGGGCGGCAAGATTGTTCTGATAGGAGCAGCCGAAGTCGGCATAGTGCTTATTCTCCGACGTATCGACGAGGTCGGCTGGCCAGCGTCCGCATTTGTCGGTCTGCGCCCTCACCGCAACATAAGCGACGCGGACCGGCGAGGATATCTCGCTCGAGGCGGCCTGGTAAGAGGTGACGACAAGCCGGTTGCGCTTGACGCCGCTGGCGATCGCGAGCCGGGCGAAATCACGGGCCGCCGCGGTCGCGGCGACCTCGTTGGCCGATCCGCTCGGGACCTGGATCGTCAGCGTCGGGGCGGCACTTCTGTCATAGCCATCGAGGAAGCCAAGAAGTGTATCGCGCTGAGAGCCGGTCATGCCGCGGTCACCGGCACCAACCGGGAGGTCGATCTTTTGATTCTTCTCGGCGATCACGATCGGATGGTTGGTGCGGTAATCGTCCGGAATGGCGCCGACCGTGATGCTGTCGCGCTGGGCGCAGCCGGCCAGCAGAGCCGCCACCGCAACCGCCAGGACAGGAACGGCTCCCCGGCAGACCCGCGAGCGGCCAAAGCGCATCGCTGCCGCGATGGTGCTTGCCTTCAATGCTGACTGAGACATGTCCGCTTCCCCGCTCACTTGTAGATGAAGCCGACAACGCCGTGGTAGCGGCCGTTGGGCTTGTCTGTCTGCATGGTGCCGTAGACGCGATTGACGCGGCCAAGGAACATGCCGGCGCCATCGCTGGCGGCGTTGAAATTGTCGTCCGGCTTGGCAAGGTCGTTGCGTGCTACCGGCTTCACCAGATAGGGCGTGATGATGATCACGAGCTCGGTCTCGTTGCGCACGAAGTCCCTGCTGCGGAAGAGCGCGCCGAGCACCGGTATCTTTGTCAGTCCGGGCAACCCATTGACGGCTTGCCTGACATCGTCGCGAACCAGGCCGGCGATCATCATGGAGCCGCCTGAGGGCAGTTCCACCGTCGTATCGGCAAGACGCTTGCGCAGCGACAGGGCATTCATTCCGGGACTGGTCACGCCCGAGGAGAGCGATACGGATCCCTCGGTTGTCGGCTCGGAAACCGACGTCCTGACCTTCAGGCTTATGCGGCCGGGAGACAACACCACCGGCTGGAATTCCAGGCCGATGCCGTACTCGATCTTGTCGAGGGTGTAGGTTTTCAGGCCAGTCTGGTTGTCGGAGGATACGTTCTGGGAGACGCTGCTCACCATATTGTATTCACCGCCGACCTTGAAGGTCGCCTTCTCGCCTGATACGGCGGTCAGGGTCGGCTCGGCCAAGGTCTTCATGACCCCGGACTGCTCCATGGCGTTGATATAGGCCTGCAGCCCCGACGCGCCGATCTGGAAGCCCGAATTCGACAGCTGCTTGCCAAGGCCGGTGAAGTTGTCGCTGATCGAGCCGTAGCTGATGCCGTTGCTGCCACCGCTGCCGACCATGTTGACGCCAAGTTGCTTCATCACCGAACGGCTGACTTCGGCGACCGTGACCTTCAGCGTGACCTGGTCGTCGCCAATGATCTGCAGCAGGTTGACGATCTTGCTGGTGCGGCGCTCCTGGTCCGGGTTGTTGATGTCGACACCGCTCTGGGCCGAACCGCCGGCCGCCGTCTGCGAATATTGTCCCGTCGTCGCTTCACCACCCGAAACGAAGATCGTCGCCAGGTCGACCGCGCGTTTTGCGTCCAGCGGCGTGTCGACCGTTCCGGTCAGGACGACGTTGTCGTTGAGCAGTTCCACCTTGATGGTGGACGTCGGCAGGAAGCGCCTGATATAATCCTCAAGGCCGGCAACATCGCGTTCGACAGCCAGGTCCAGGCTGACGATCTGCTCGCCATTCGGGCCGAAGACAAAAATGTTCGTCTCGCCGACCGCCTTGCCGAACAGATAGATGCGCCGCGCGGTGCGGGTCACCGCATCGGCAACTGCCGGGTTGGCAACGAGAATGTCGTAGGCATCGCTCGGCAGGTCGATGACCACAGACTTGTTGAGGCCGAGCTTGACGCGCTGGGTGGCCGTCGATGCCGTGACCTGCGCGTTCTTTGCCTCGACGACGCTGCCTTGCAAATTCGATCCGACGAGCAGCAGGCCGAACGCCGCGGCTACAATTGCCGGCAGTTTACCGCTTAGCCTCATTTCCTTGCTCCCACTTCGGAAACTTCGCCCGACTTGATCAGCCTCACCGTTCCCCTGCGGCCATTGCCGGAAACGAGATAGTCGGCCTCACCCAGATTCTTTTCCTGCGTGTCCGCGACTGCCCGCAGCGCCAGGGTCAGGCGATCCGCCATCTGTTGGGCGACGGTGATGATCTCCGCCTGCTTGGGCGTCAGTTCCAGCGTTGCAGTCTGACCTACCCTGGTCTTCTTGCCTTCCTCGTCCTCCTGAATGGTCTGGTCGATGGCCAGGACGCGGATGTTCTTGAGGATGGTCTCGGTGTTGAAGCCGGCGGCGCCGCTGGCGGCATCGGCCCTGCGGGTCATGATGACGTCGACGAAATCGTTGGGAAGAATGAAGCCGCCGGCCGACGTATCGGCCGAGATGGCCGTGGCGACCGCCCGCATGCCGGAAGGCAGGATCGACGACATGAAGCTCTGCCCCTCGCCGATCAGCTTGGACCGCCGCAGCGGTTCTCCGGCATACATCGCCACACGGGCAACGGAACTCTTCAGCTTGTCCAGTGCCTCGGGCTCGGCGGTGCGGGTGATGAAATTCGCGTTGACGCCGTCGGCGGGCCAGGATTGCCAGGCGATGTTGTTTTGGATCGGGCTGCCCATCGGAACGTCGCCTGAAAGCACAAGCACATCCTGGAGTGCCACTGCCGGGGCCTGGGGACCGGAATCGACGACGACCTGGGGCGGCGGTGCCACCATGTTCTTCGCGACATAGCCAGCGCCACCCGCCGCAGCCACCGCCACGCTCAGAATTATCAATCGCGATGCTGGCATTTGTCCGAACCCTTGCCCTGGCAAACCACGTAGCCAAGCCGGACTTTGCAGCGGCAATCGTCAAAACAAGGTTAATGTAATGCTTACGATCGTGATTAATTTAAGGTTTACATAAATTAGCCGGAATGTGGTCTGGACGGCCAAAATGGCCGGGCCGGCCCTGTTGAGAACGGGGTTTCGGCAATGCTGACAGACAATAAAAATAAGATCGTGCTCAAGCCGCCAGCCTGGCAAGCGCCCATACCATCAAAGGCGAATCCGGATAGGTCAGCAACCCGCCAAGGCCGAGCGCGACGCCATAGGGGACACCTTTTGCCTCGTCGGCGAAATGGCGCAGAAACGGATTTTGGCCGGTAACGGCCGCAAGCAGCGACTTCCGGTAGAGGATGATGGCGAGCGTCAGCAGGCCGCCGATGATTGTCGAGGCGACAAAATATTCGACGAGATTGATATTGAGGCCCATCCACATCGCGCTGGCGGCCAGAAGCTTGGCGTCGCCGCCGCCCATGCCGCCCATTGCAAACAGGCCGAACGTCACAGCCAGGACCAGGGCGCCGGCGGCGAAATGTCCGCCATAGACCGCCCAGTCCATACCCGTCAGCGGCGCGACCAGCGCGAAAACGACGACGAGCAGCACCGGCACGCGATTGGCGATCGTCATCGACAGCATGTCGGAGATCGCGGCAAACAGCATGCAGAACGGAAAGACGACGAAGATCAGGGCTTCAAGCATCGGCGCTATGCCTATTGTCCGATTTCACGGGGCTCAATCTAAGTATGTTCGATTAACGATTGATGAGGCCAGGAACGAAAAGACGACCTATACTGGCGGCGGCATAGAAAAAGGGCCACCACGTGGCGGCCCTTTTCCAGAACGCAATCCAAATGCTCGGCGATAAGGCCGATCAGCTGCCGCTCGGCGTGCCGTTCAAGGTGGTTCCGATGTTGGTGAACTTAGCATTGAGCGCATTGCCGAGCGTGCCGGCGCCAGTGATGATGGCGAGCGCGATGAGAGCGGCGATCAGACCATATTCGATAGCGGTCGCGCCGGATTCGTCCTTCACAAAACGTGCGATGAGATTAGACATTCGAGAGCTCCTACTCCACGTGTTACAGCACTTCCGTCAACTTCTGTGATGGTTGATCGGATGCTGCCAATCTAGGGAGAAGCTCTTTCGATCGGCTTAAGAAACAGCCTTACCGATTCCTTTCCCGGTTCGAACATATTGCGTGGTTAACCTGGGGCTAATATACCACTGAGCCTTCTCGCCCCGGGTTTGTGGACTTCCGGACAGCGCCCGGCGGGCGTCCTTGTCTGCCATCGCATCATTGGCGACACCGCATGCTTAACCGTTGGTTCACCAATCTCGTTCATGTTCCGTTGATCAGTCCGCCTGCGTGGAGCGCCTCAATGGCCCAGCCGAGATCGTCAATCCTGATTGCCGCGCTTCTTGCCGTCTCGAGCTTCGTCGCGCCCGCCATGGCCGGCGCCGGCATCGAGGTCACGATGAACCAGGCCAAGATCGTCAAACTGTCGCGTCCCGCCGACACCATCGTGGTCGGCAACCCGGCAATCGCCGACGCTTCGGTGCAGGACGCTTCAACGATCGTGCTCACCGGCAAAGGCTTTGGGGTCACCAATCTGGTTGTGCTCGATACGGACGGCAGCCCCATCGTCGACGAGCAGGTTACCGTGGTGCGGCAAGCCGCCTCGTCCGTGCGCATCTATCGGCGCGCCGAAATCCAGACGATGTCGTGCACACCCTATTGCGAAAGCTCGTACAAGAGCGAAGCGGAGAAGTCTTCGGAAGCGGAGATGAGCGTCAGCCGATAGGTGGCGTTGCCGACTGCCGTTCCGGTTATTGGCTGGTTAAGAGGCCTGCGCCGACTTTAACGATCATCCAAACCGGACCTCAATCGGTTTGCGCTAATGCTCCTTCCGAGACCGCATAGAGATCGGCAGGATTGGACATGAGCACGGAATTCGGCTGCGCAGGCGACCACAGAGCGGGACGCCGAAGGTTTTTCGCCCGCTTCCTTCGTGACCGGCACGGCGCCACGGCAATCGAATTCGCGATCCTTTCAGTCCCCTTCGCGCTGCTTGTCTTTGCCATTCTGGAAAGCTGCATCTCGTTTGCCGGCCAGGAGGTGATGGCCAACGTCACCGACGATGTGGCGCGCAAGCTGCGCACCGGCCAGTTGAGGGCGGCTGACGTTGCCGGAACCAATTTGAGGGACATGATCTGCACGAAACTGCAGATCATCGTTTCCCAGGATTGTCCCAATCAACTGCTGGTGGATCTTCGCCAATATACGTCGTTCGCCGATGCGGCCACGGCTGGCTTCAAGATCCAGAACGGCGATGTCGTACTGACGAAAGGCACCGCAACCCAATCGTTCTCAGTGACAGCGGGTGCGGCGGAGTCGAGGAACATGCTTCGGGTCTTCTACAAGTGGCCTGTTATGACCGATCTGCTGGCGCAGTCGATGGGCGGCAACAAGACCCTGCATTTCGCATCGGTGACCTGGCAGAACGAGCCGTTCGACAACTGAGCGGAATGCACGAGCAGTATAAGAAAAGGGCAAGGGCATGATGCGTGCGGGGGCACATCTTATGATTACGGGAGTTTGGCGGAAAGCAAGTCGATTCTGGTCCGATCGCCGTGGCATCGCGGCGGTTGAATTCGCGTTGATCATGCCAATTCTGCTGATCATGTATTTCCTCACAATGGAAGCGTCGCAAGCCATCGAGACCAGCAAGAAGGTCAGCCGTATCGGCAGCATGGTGGCCGATCTCGTCACCCAGCAGACAAGCGTCCTCAAGGCGGATGTCGACGCCATCATGCAGATCGGCAGCGTCACCCTTCAGCCCTACAACCGCTCGCCCCCTAGCATCACCATCACGGCGATACAGGTTACGCCCGATGCGACGAGGGCACTGGTGGTTTGGTCACGCAAATTGGTCGCCGGCGTCGCCAGCCGTGGCGCCGGCGCCACCACCGAGACAACGATCCCGACGTCGCTCAGAGTCGCCAACACGTTTCTCATTCGCGTCGAAAGCAACCTCGGCTATACGCCAGCCATCGCGTGGAGCGCGAGCAGTCAACAGAAGCTTGGACTGACCTCGGCTTTCAGCAACATAACCATGGGCGAAACCTATTATCTGCGCCCCCGCAGAAGCGTGACGATCCCTTGCAGCGACTGTTGAACAGAACCAGCTAGGCCCTGCGCAGGGCCGCTACTGCTGCGGCTCACGGTCCGAAACGAAGCGCACGATAGCAGCGGCCATCTCGTAGTCTTTTGGCGCCACGCGAGCGAAGCCGCCGGAATGTCCCGATTCCAGGAGGGCGTAGATATCGGGCGTCGTCGACTTGAGGTTGGTGAGGAACACGGCAAGTCGACGCTTGGCTTCCGGGTCGAGATCGCTGCGGACCGCGTGCGGGCCGTATCTCAGCAGACCCGACGTCCACACGACACGAAGCGCCGTCACCGAGAGCCCTGCCGCCTCCAACCTGGCCTGCGTGCCCGACGGTTCTCGCGGGCCGTCGGCAGCGGCCGTCACCCAGCCAAACAGGCCATCAGCCTTGCCGTCGACCAGCATCGTCTCGGCCGCCGCGGCCGAATCGGCACGGGCCAGAAACGGTGCATCTTCCGCGATCTTGCGGCCTTCCGCGGCCAACGCCGCCAATGGCAGGAGAGAACCGCCGACGCTGTCCGAAGGCGCCATGGCGATACGATGGCGGTCCATCGCCGCAAGGTCGGGCAGCTTGCCGTCCCGCGTCAGCAGAACGGAGCGGATGCCGATCGCGCCGTCTGAATCGACCGGAGCGACAAGCGGTTCGATACATAAGCAGCGCTGCGAGGCCGTTGCATAGGCGGTGGCCGAATAGATCGCATATTCGATGCGGGAATCGGCCTGCGCCTCGATCAGCGCGGCATAATTGCGGGCAACGACAAACTCGACCTTCATGCCCAATGCTTTGGTGTAGGCGTCGGTCAACACAGCCAGCCCCGGAACGGCGTTGCCGGCACCTGGCTCGGCAACGATGCCTATGCGAACGTGCCGATATCATCGCGCCAGTCGGCATGCGCCGGGTTGGACCAGAGCCCGACGAGCGCGCCCGGCCCCAGCAACAGAGCGGCATATGTCTTTAACGCAACCCTCATGACAGAACCGCCGTCTGTTTTCCCGGATCGATGCTCAGATCGTCATTCCCAAACCGCTGCGCACTTTTGGGCGACGCACTGCTTGCTTTGGGCAAGTCGTTGCCCCCAAAACCGCTGCGCACTTTTGGGCGATATGCACTGATTGTCACGCCTGCCCGTTGCCGTTTGGTTTCCGAATTGCCAATGAAGTCGCGGAACCCTATGTCTGGTCGGTCAAACTGGCAACAACTTGATGGCGCGCGCTTTCCTCTTCGTCCTGGATTCCTTCGGCATCGGCGGCGCGGCCGACGCCGACCGCTACGGTGACGCCGGCGCCAACACATTCGCGCACATCGCAGAGGCCTGTGCGGAGGGCCGTGCGGATCGCGAAGGGTCTCGTAGTGGACCGCTGTTTGTCCCTCATATGGCCTCACTCGGGCTTGGCAAGGCTGCCGAAACCGCGACGGGACTGGGATTTGCCAACAGCGGGGCGGATATGCTCCCAACTGCCTTTCACGGCGCCGCACAGGAGGTTTCGAGCGGCAAGGATACGCCATCCGGCCATTGGGAAATCGCCGGCCTGCCGGTGCGCCTCGACTGGGGCTATTTCCCGGATACGGTTCCGGCCTTTCCGGCCGAACTGACCGAGGCGATCATCCGTGAAGGCAAGGTGCCGGGCATTCTCGGCAATTGCCATGCGCCGGGCACCGAGATCATCGAGCGCTTCGGTGAGGAGCACATCCGGACCGGCAAGCCGATCTGCTACACGTCGGTCGACTCGGTCCTGCAAATCGCCGCGCATGAAGTCCATTTCGGCCTCGACCGGCTTTATGAATTCTGCCAGGTGGTGCGCAGGCTGGTTGACCCGCTGAGGATTGGACGGGTGATCGCGCGGCCGTTCGTCGGCGAAACCACCGCCACTTTCGAGCGGACATACAACCGTCATGACTACGCCGTGCCTCCGCCGGAACCGACCCTGCTCGACCGGCTGACGGCGCGTGGCAGCCGTGTCATCGCCGTCGGCAAGATCGGCGACATCTTCGCCCATCGCGGAATTTCGCAAGTGCGCAAGGCGGCAGGCAACATGGCGATGTTCGACGAGGCGCTGGGTGCGATCGATGATGCCGGCGACGGTGACCTCGTCTTCGCCAATTTCGTCGACTTCGACACCGAATTCGGTCACCGCCGCGATGTCGCAGGCTATGCTGCCGCGCTCGAGGCCTTCGACCTGCGGCTGCCGGAAGCATTTGCGAGGCTGCGGCAGGGCGATCTTCTCATCCTGACGGCCGACCACGGCAACGACCCGACCTGGGGCGGGACCGATCACACGCGCGAGCGCATTCCGGTGATCGGCACTGGACCGGGTCTCAAGGGCGGCGACATCGGACTGAGAACGACATTCGCCGACATTGGCGAGACCCTGGCCGAGCATCTCGGGCTGGCGCCCGGACGCTACGGCACTTCTTTCTATACGGCGATCGGCGGTCATGCCTGAATTGCCGGAAGTCGAAACCGTCCGGCGCGGACTTCAGCCGGTTCTGGAAGGCGCCACCATCGCCCGCGTCGAGGCGCGCCGACCGGATCTGCGCTTTCCATTTCCCGAGAAATTCGCGCAGCGGCTGACCGGCAAGACGATCACGGCACTCGGCCGCCGGGCCAAGTATCTGACGATGGACCTGGAAGGCGGGCCCGTGCTGATCTGCCATCTCGGCATGTCGGGCTCATTCCGCGTCGAGACGGCCGATGGCAGCGACATGCCCGGCATCTTCCGGCACGACCGCTCGAAAAGCTCCAATCACGACCACGTCGTCTTCCATGTCGAGTCTCCAACCGGTGCCCGGTCCCGCGTGATCTTCAATGATCCGCGCCGCTTCGGCTTCATGTTGTTTGCGGAGGGACTGCCGGACGTTCACCCGATGCTGGCTGGACTTGGCGTCGAGCCTACGGGCAACACATTGGACGGTGCGCTGCTCGCCTCATTGATGAAGGGGCGGCGATCACCACTGAAGGCAGCGCTTCTCGACCAGAGGCTGATCGCCGGGCTCGGCAACATCTATGTGTCGGAGGCGTTGTGGCGTGCCGGCCTGTCGCCGCTGCGCGAGGCGGGCACGATCGCCAGGCCCGGAAAGAAAGCCCAAGCCCAAAGCGAACACCTCGCGCAAGCCATTCGTTCGGTGATATCGGATGCGATCGCAGCCGGCGGCTCCTCACTGCGGGACTATATGCAGACCGATGGGTCGCTGGGCTATTTCCAGCACGCCTTCGCCGTCTACGACCGCGAAGGCGAGGCCTGCTCCAAGCCCGGCTGCGGCGGCCACATCGAACGGATCGTGCAGAGCGGCCGATCGACCTTTTATTGCCGGACATGTCAGCGGTGAGTTTGAGCAATTCCAGGAAAAGTGTGAAACGGTTTTCCGTCGAGAATTGCGTCGAGACAAGGAGATGGGAGCGGTTCTGCGTTTCCGTGAAACGATGAACCGCTCTAGACGAGCGTGAGCAAGGAGAAGCAGCCATGGCCTATGAGACGATCATCACCGAGACGCACGGCAAGGTTGGGCTGATCACGCTGAACAGGCCGCAGGCGCTCAACGCGCTGAATTCGCAGATTCTGACCGAAGTGGTGGCAGCCGTGAACGGGTTCAGCGCCGATCCAGATATCGGCGCCATGGTCATCACGGGTTCCGAAAAGGCTTTCGCCGCCGGCGCCGATATCAAGGAGATGCAGTCCATCTCCTACGCGGACGCCTACGCTCAAGACTTCTTCGTCGGCTGGGAGGAACTGACGCGGGCGCGAAAGCCTATTATCGCGGCGGTGGCGGGCTATGCACTCGGCGGCGGCTGCGAGCTGGCGATGATGTGCGATTTCATTATCGCCGCCGACACGGCCAAATTCGGCCAGCCCGAGATCAGCCTCGGCGTCATTCCAGGCATGGGCGGGTCACAAAGGCTGACCCGCTTCGTCGGCAAGTCGAAAGCGATGGACATGTGCCTGACCGGGCGGATGATGGATGCCGCCGAGGCCGAGCGTTCTGGTCTGGTGTCGCGGGTCGTGCCTGCCGGCGAGCTTGTCGAGGAGGCGCTGAAGGCCGCAGCCAAGATCGCCGCTTTCTCACTACCATCGGTGATGATGGCGAAGGAGGCTGTCAACCGCGCCTTCGAGACGACGCTTGCCGAGGGATTGCGGTTCGAGCGCCGGCTGTTTCACTCGCTGTTTGCACTGGACGATCAGAAGGAAGGCATGGCGGCCTTTGCCGAGAAGCGGAAGCCGAATTTCACCAACCGCTGACGCCAATCCCTTGGCCGCGAAGAAGATGGCTGTTGGCCGCCAAAAAGAAGACCGGGCAGCGTTGACGCGCCGGAAAAGCTGAACTATAAGCCGCACCAACCGAGGCGGCCCCGTGGCTGCCCGTTTGTTTTTTGCGCCCTGCGGCATTCCGCATGCGCCGACCAGATCAGAAGAGAGGCATCATGGCCAATACATCCTCGGCCAAAAAGGCAACGCGCAAGATCGTCCGCCGCGCAGCGATCAACAAGAACCGCCGCTCGCGCGTCCGCACCTATATCCGCCAGGTCGAAGAGGCGCTTGCCTCCGGCGACAAGGCTGCCGCACAGGCTGCCTTCAAGATCGCGGAGCCGGAATTGATGCGCGCCGCGACCAAGGGCGTGATTCACAAGAACACGGCGTCCCGCAAGGTGTCGCGACTGGCTCAGCGGGTCAAGGTACTGTCGGCCTGACATTACTTGCCTAGACTGACGTTCTTCGAACCCGGCCGTTTGTGCCGGGTTTTTTCGTTTGCCGGCAAGCACTTAAAAAGAATGTCCGGAAACGGCGTCTTAGGCGGATTTCACAATTGGGAATAGTTTGCCGGCATATGCATGCCTGCTGTTGATCGGCATGCTTGAAAAGGGCCAGCTTAATGATTCTTAACTGTCAGAAATAGCTTATAATTTTCAGACACTTACTGATGGTGATCCACAGCTTGTCCACACCGGGTCGACCCGATCGGGGACAAGTCGCTGTCAAGCGAATTATTTCAGAATATTTCTCTCAGCGTCCGGTTTTTCATATTCGCCGGAAAAGGGTTTGAATCACAATGGCTTTGTTAAAATGTGCCGTCACGGCACGCCACTCGAACCCGCCTCCAGTAACCAGATTCCTTAAAAATCCGTTAGGCGTGGCCTTGCCCTATCCACAGCGATTTCGGTAGTGTCGATCTATCGAAAGGGACGGGCTCTGGCTCTTAACCCAAGCCTGAATCGGCCAGCTTAAATTGGCGGGATTTGCAACGCGGATCAAGTCCGCGGACGGGTTTGGTTTGTCTTTTTCGATACGGTAGGGGACTGGCGTAACTAGACATGGCAGGTAGACGGCGCGCCGGCGCTCCTTTCGCCGGACGGTGTTGTATTGCCCTGACATACCCAACGCGGACTGGCTTCCATGGGCCGGCACCGGTTCCCGCAGATAATGGGCGACGTTCATCTGCCGGCGGCGGCAGCGGACATCGTAGCAAAGACTTAGGTCGCCGGAACCGGATGCAGGAGGCGCATCCCCGGTGGAAACAGGTACGGAAGAACAAGGAAAAGATCATGCAGAGCGGCATCGAAAGGGAGCTTACGGGCGACCTCCCATTTCCTGGAACTTTGATCGGAGCAAACGACATGGCGGTGTCCAGCGACGCGGAACAGAAATTCGACCGGGTCAAAGCCCAGTTGAAGGCGCGCCTGGGAACCGAAGTCTATTCGAGCTGGTTTGGCCGCATGAAGGTCGCCGAGGCTTCCAAGGGCATCGTCCGCATCTCGGTGCCTACTGCCTTCCTGCGCTCATGGATCAACGGCCACTATCTCGACCTCATCTCCGAGTTGTGGAAGCAGGAGGATCCCGATCTCCTCAAGATCGACATCGTCGTGCGCACGGCAACCCGTCAGGGACGCAGCCAGGCCGAGCCAGAGGTAACGCCAGCACGCAGCAAGGTGACACGGCAGACGCAGACGGCGCTTGCCGCCGGCACAGTCAGCCCCAGCCGGGTGGAGCGCGCACCGGCTCCGCGTCCGGGCACACCGATCGAGAGCGAATTCCGCCACAACGTTTTGGGATCACCGCTCGATCCGCGCTACACGTTCGGCTCCTTCATCGAGGGACCGTCGAACCGGGTGGCCTTCGCCGCCGCCAAGGCAGTGGCGGAATCGCAATCGAGCGCGGTGCGCTTCAATCCGCTTTTCCTTCACGCAACCGTCGGGCTCGGCAAGACACATTTGCTGCAGGCCATCGCCGCGGAATCGCTGAAGCAGAACCCCAAGTCGCGCGTCGTCTATCTCACGGCCGAGTATTTCATGTGGCGCTTTGCCACCGCGATCCGCGACAACAACGCGCTGACGCTCAAGGAACAGCTGCGCGACATCGACCTGCTCATCATCGACGACATGCAGTTTCTGCAGGGCAAGTCGATCCAGCACGAATTCTGCCACCTCATCAACATGCTGCTCGACAGCGCCAAGCAGGTCGTCGTCGCCGCCGACCGGCCGCCATCGGAACTGGAATCGCTCGAACCGCGGGTCCGTTCGCGCCTCAATGGCGGTGTCGCGCTTGAAATGTCGGCGCCCGATTTCGCCATGCGCCTCGGCATGCTCAAATTGCGCCTTGCCACGGCCAGGAGCGACGACGCGTCGCTCGACATTTCGGAGGAGATCCTCAATCACGTCGCCCGCACCGTGACCGGCAGCGGACGCGAGCTGGAAGGCGCCTTCAATCAGCTTTTGTTCCGTCAATCCTTCGAGCCGCAGATCACCATCGACCGGATCGACGAAATCCTCGGCCACATCTATCGCACCGGCGAGCCGAAGCGTGTCCGTATTGAGGACATCCAGCGCATCGTGGCGCGTCACTACAATGTGTCGAAGACCGAATTGCTGTCCAACCGGCGCACGCGCACCATCGTCAAGCCGCGGCAGGTCGCCATGTACCTGTCGAAGGTGATGACGCCGCGCTCGCTGCCTGAGATCGGACGGCGTTTCGGCGGCCGCGATCACACCACGGTGCTGCATGCCGTGCGCAAGATCGAGGACCTTTCCGGCAACGACAACACGCTGGCGCAGGAACTTGAGCTTCTGAGGCGGTTGATCAACGACCAGGCCTGATCCTCCGGGGATGGCAGAGCCGGAACAATACCGGAATTCAATGGCTTGCCAGTGCGGCGCTGGGCCTGGATCGGGCTCGTGGCGCCGCCTGGGAGCGATCTGGATTTCGGTTTTACGACACTGGCTAGCGGACTTCGGGCGCGTTATCCCCAGAAAGCCCGCCTAGCCGGCCTGAACCGGTGGCGCGGGCTTGCGTTTGCTGGTTTTTTCCTGTCAGTTTACGCAGATTCTGAGCCTGTTCAGACCTTTCGCGGGACGCCGCCCACTGGTGACCCGTCATTCATTCAAGCGAGCCTGTTTCGTCATGCGTGTTATCCTGGAACGGTCAAATCTCCTGAAGTCGCTCAACCACGTCCATCGTGTGGTCGAGCGGCGAAACACCATACCGATCCTGTCCAACGTGCTGCTCAGCGCCGAAGGCGCCAGCCTTGAAATGAAGGCGACCGATCTCGACCTCGAGGTGACCGAAGCGACGCCCGCCAAGGTGGAGCGCGGCGGGGCGACGACAGTCCCGGCACATCTGCTCTACGACATCGTGCGCAAGCTTGCCGATGGCGCCGAGGTGATGCTGAAGACGGACGAGGACGGCAACGCCATGACGGTGACGTCTGGCCGCTCGAGCTTCCGCCTTCAGTGTCTGCCGCAATCCGACTTCCCGGAGCTCTCGGCCGGATCCTTCTCGCATATCTTCCGTCTCGACTCGGTTGCCCTGAAAGGCCTGATCGAGAAGACCCAATTCGCCATCTCCACCGAGGAGACGCGCTATTACCTGAACGGCATCTACCTGCACACGCATGAGGTCGGCGGCAAGCTGAAGCTGCGCTCGGTGGCGACCGACGGCCACCGCCTGGCGCGCGCCGAGATCGATGCGCCAGCGGGTTCCGAAGGCATGCCGGGCATCATCATTCCGCGCAAGACGGTGAGCGAGCTGCAGAAGCTCGTCGACGATCCGGATGTCGCGGTCACCACCGAACTGTCGGACACCAAAATCCGCTTCACCATCGGCAGCGTGGTTTTGACCTCGAAGCTGATCGACGGCACCTTCCCCGACTATCAGCGGGTCATTCCGACCGGCAACGACAAGAAGCTCATCATCGACCGCCAGAGTTTTGCCGCCGCCGTCGATCGCGTCTCGACCATCTCTTCCGAACGCGGCCGCGCGGTGAAGCTGTCGATCAGCGAGGGTCAGGTGACGCTTGCGGTCAACAATCCCGATTCAGGCAGCGCCACCGAAGAGCTGTCCGCCGACTATTCATCCGATCCGATCGAGATCGGCTTCAACGCCAAGTACCTGCTCGACGTTGCCGCGCAACTGACCGGCACGGAAGCCAAGTTCATGCTGGCCGACGCCGGTTCGCCGACGCTGATCCACGACATGGCCGACGAGACCGCGCTTTATGTGTTGATGCCGATGCGGGTGTAGCGGCACGGTGTCAGCACTTCGGTCCTGTTGTGGACCGGCGGCAAGCGCGATATTTACGGCAACTCCTAGAGCAATTCCAGGAAAAGTGTGAAGCGGTTTTCCGTACGGAGTTGCGTCAAAACAAAGAGATAGAGCGGTCCTGCGTTTCCGTGAAACGATGGAGCGCTCTATAGGCGGATAGCGGTTGCCGGGACAGAACCATATAAGTAAGCTAACACTTACTAATTTCCGCAACTATGCGGCGCTGACGATCGATCTGGCGCCAGGTGCCGTGGTTTTTTCCGGCGACAACGGCGCCGGCAAGACCAATCTCCTCGAAGCGATCTCCTTTTTGACACCGGGGCGTGGCTTGCGCCGCGCCCCTTACGCGGATGTCGCACGCGAGGGCGGCGACGGCGGCTTTGCATTGCATGCCCGGCTCGACGGACCTGACGGCCAAGTCGAGATCGGAACAGGCATTTCCGGCGGCGACACCGCCGGCGAAGGCGGCAGGCGGGTGCGCATCAACGGAGCTCCGGCGCGTTCGGCCGAGGACATGCTGGAATGGCTGCGCGTGGTGTGGCTGACGCCGGCCATGGACGCGTTGTTCACCGGGCCGGCCGCGGATCGCCGGCGCTTTCTCGACCGGCTGGTGCTGGCGATCGATCCCGGCCACGGGCAACGTGCGATCGATTACGAGAAGGCGATGCGTGGCCGTAACCGCTTGCTTACTGAAGGCTCTCGAGACGACCGCTGGTTCGACGCAATCGAGACGCAGATGGCCGAAACCGGTGTGGCGATCGCCGCCGCGCGAGCCGAGATGGTGCGCCTTCTGACCGCCATGATCGACAGGCTGCCCGACACGGGGCCATTTCCGCAGGCCGATATTGGCCTTTCGGGAGACCTGGAAGCCGAAATTGCGACCGCGCCGGCAGTCGATGTCGAGGAGCGCTTCCGCCGAACCCTTGTCGAGGGTCGTGACCGCGATCGCGCTGCCGGGCGCACGCTCGAGGGCCCGCATCGTTCGGACCTGATGGTTCGGCACCGCCCCAAGGCGATGCCGGCCGAGCTTTGCTCGACAGGCGAGCAAAAGGCGCTGCTGGTCGGCATCGTGCTGTCGCATGCAAGGCTGACCGGCGAAATGTCGGGCATGACGCCGATCCTGCTGCTCGACGAGATCGCCGCGCATCTCGACAGCCGGCGCCGCACGGCGCTGTTTTCCATCCTGGAGGAACTGAACTGCCAGGCGTTCATGACAGGAACCGATGCTGCGCTGTTTTCCAGTCTCCAGGGACGCGCGCAATTCCTGACTGTCGACCATGGGACGGTTGGGCCAACCGAAGACCACTGACAAGGTTTTTCAGTCCCTGTATGATCAGGCAATGACCACTGCCGCCCTGACCGCAGACGAGATCGAACGCTATGCCCGCCACATCGTGCTGCCGGAGATCGGCGGAGCCGGCCAGCAAAGGCTGAAACAGGCCCGGGTGCTGGTCATCGGCGCTGGCGGGCTGGGCGCGCCGGTGCTTGAATATCTCGCCGCCGCCGGCGTCGGCACACTAGGCGTGGTCGATGACGACACCGTTTCGCTGTCCAATCTGCAGCGCCAGGTCATTCACGGTACCGACACTGTCGGCCTGCTGAAAACCGATAGCGCCAAGGCGGCAATCGTTCGCATCAATCCCAACACAATTGTTGAAGCGCACGCAATCCGGCTGACCACGGACAATGCGCCCGCCCTCGTCGCCCGCTATGACATCGTCGTCGACGGTTCCGACAATTTCGAAACGCGCTATGCCGTGGCCGATGCCTGCGCGAGCGAAGGCAAGCCGCTGGTGCATGCCGCCGTCGGACGCTTCGATGGTTCGGTAACGGTGCTGAAGCCATTCGAAGACGGCAAGGACGGCAAACCCAATCCAGGCTATCGCGATCTGTTTTCCGAGGCGCCGCCGCCGGGCCTGGTGCCGTCCTGCGCCGAAGCCGGCGTGCTTGGCGCGCTGACCGGCGTCGTCGGCACGCTGCAGGCCATGGAGGCGATCAAGCTGATCACCGGCGTCGGCGAACCGCTGGTCGGCCGGCTGCTGCTCTATGACGGGCTGGCGGCGCGCTTCGACACCATCCGCTACAAGAGAAGCTGAATTCTTGGACCGGATCGAAGCTGCCTCCATCACGCGGATCCCGACCGATTTCGACCGCTGGGACGATGTGCTCGCATTGATCATGCGCGCTTTCGCCTCGATGGACGGCGTCATCGACCCGCCCTCCTCGGCCCACCTTTTGACCACCGACACTCTGCGGGACAAGGCGCGGTGGGAGACCGGCTTCGTGGCGCTCAAGGGCGATCGGATCGTCGGCTGCGTCTTTGCCCTTGAAAAGGTGACAGAGTTCTATGTCGGCAAGCTCGCGGTCGCGCCGGACTGCCAGGGACAAGGCATTGGCCGGCGGCTGATGCAGGCGGTCGAAGACCTTGCCCGCAGCCGCGGCAAGGCGGCAATCGAGCTTCAGACGCGGATCGAGCTGACCGGGAATCATGCGGCCTTTGCTCGCCTCGGCTTTCGCGAAACTGAACGGACGGCGCACGAGGGCTATGCCAGGCCGACCTCGATCACCATGCGCAAAGCTATCCCGTAAGGTTTATCTTACGGTTTGTGGGCCGCGACAGCGTCAGGTCCTGAGCGGCAGCACGCGGTCTGGTGGGCGGTGGCCGTCAACGAAGGCGCGGATATTGATGATGACCTTTTCACCCATGTCGATGCGGCCCTCGAGCGTCGCCGAGCCCATATGCGGCAAAAGCACGACCTTGTTCTTGGCGGCGAGCTTCAGCAGCTTGCTGTTCAAGGCCGGCTCATGCTCGTAGACATCGAGCCCGGCGCCGGCGATCTTGCCGTCCTGGATCAGCTTGACCAGCGCTTCCTCGTCGATGATGTCGCCACGTGCGGTGTTGACGACATAGGCAGTCGGCTGCAGCAGCGCCAGCCGCCGCGCCGAAAGCAGATGGAAGGTTGCCGGCGTCGAGGGACAGTTGACCGAGATGATATCCATGCGGGCCAGCATCTGGTCGAGGCTTTCCCAATAGGTCGCCTCCAACCCGTCTTCCACGGCCGGCAGCACGCGGTGGCGATTGTGATAATGGATCGACAGTCCGAAGGCCTTGGCCCGCCTGGCGACGGCGGTGCCGATGCGGCCCATGCCGACAATGCCGAGCCGCTTGCCCCAGATGCGCCGGCCCAGCATCCAGGTCGGCGACCAGCCGGCCCATTTCTTGTCACCGGTGAGCACATTGGCGCCTTCCGCCAGCCGCCGCGGCACCGCCAGCATCAGCGCCATGGTCATGTCGGCGGTGTCCTCGGTCAGGACATTCGGCGTGTTGGTGACGGTGATGCCCCTCTTGGCCGCGGCCGCGACATCGATCTTGTCGACGCCATTGCCAAAATTCGCGATCAGTTTGAGGTTGTCGCCGGCCTGGGCGATCAGTGCGGCGTCGATCTGGTCGGTTACCGTCGGCACCAGCACGTCGGCCTCCTTGACCGCCGCGACCAGTTCCGGCTGCGTCATCGGCCGGTCCTCGACATTCAGCCTTGCGTCGAACAACTCGCGCATGCGGGTCTCGACGGGGTCGGGCAGCTTTCGCGTGATGACGACGAGAGGCTTCTTTTTGCCTGCCATTGTTTCCCTCTCGAGTACTTGCCGCAATTCCGAACGCAAAACCGCTTCACACTTTTGCTGGAATTGCTTCTAACCCGATCTCGTTGAGACCTCTTTAACCAAGACCGGCGAAACTGAAAGCCGGTCGCGGTGCCGATTACTCCCTGTAACAAGCGGTGCCGCCGAAGACAAAGAAAAAGGGGCGCCGAGGCCGATGGGCAAGCGCCGAAAGGAATGAAAGTGTCTGGTTTCGCGTCGCTTCGCCTGACCCTCAGCGCAGCATTTCTCGGCGCTCTGCTTTATTCTCCGCTTGCGGGCGCGCAGAGTGCCGCAGCACCTGCCCAGGGCGTCGTCACGCTTGGTCCGAGCGGCCTGCCGCTGCCGCGCTTCGTCAGCCTGAAATCCGGCCGCGTCAACTCGCGCGTCGGTCCCGGGGCCAACTACTCGGTCGACTGGATGTATATGAAGGCCGGCCTGCCGATGGAGATCATCCAGGAATTCGACACATGGCGCCGCGTGCGCGATGCCGATGGTTCGGAAGGCTGGATCAACCAGTCGCTGCTTTCCGGCCGACGCACGGCAATCGTCGCACCATGGCAGCGCGGCAAGGGCGCCCAGATCGACCTTCTCAACAGTCCCGACAAGGACGCAAGAGTGGTCGCGATGATTGAACCTGGCGTCATGGGTACGATCAAATCCTGCGACGGCCAGTGGTGCGAAATGACGTTCGACGGCCACACCGGCTGGCTTGCCCAGTCGGTTGTCTGGGGCGCCTATCCCGGCGAACGGGTCAAGGACTGACAACTTCATCGCGAGGCTCGGAAGAACTCGGGATCAGAATAGGCCGGCAATCACGGATACGGCAACAAGGTGCTTGCGCCTCCGCTTCATCAAACTCAATTGCAGCATTGTCATTCACGCCGCCGATCGCTCGCGTCCGCTGCGAAAGCGGCAGCGATTGCGCCTCTCAGCGGGTTGCTCAACCGTGTCAGGAGCGTAATCCGGCTGGCTGGCAAATCCGGCAATCCATGCGACCGGTTCAGTATCACGCAATCGGCCGGTACCTGGCTCTGCCCGATCGCCGCCACTCCCAGGCCCGCGCTGGCGGCCGATTGCAACGCGGTCACCGAACCGCCGGTGAAGGCGAGGCGCCAGGCGGTATTGCTGCCATCGAGCGCGCGTTCCGCTGCCAGTCGGACGGTGCAGGATCCGGGCAATGCCAACAGCGGCAACGCGGCAGACGACCGCCAGACGTCAGGCGACCTTGCACACCAGACAAGCTGGTCTCGGTAGAGCGGGATGCCCTGGCGCCGGCTGATATCCATGCGCACGACGGCAAAATCGGCCTTGCCTGCGTCGTAGCGGGCCTGCATCTCGGCTGAGAGACCCACCGACACTTCCAGCAGCAATTCCGGAAAGACCTGGCTCAGACGCCCAAACGCCGACTCCAGAAGCGCACCGGCGGCGTGATCGCCGATGGCCGCCCGGAGCGTGGTGGTTTGCGTGCCAGCATCGAATGTGGCCACGGCCCGGTCATGAGCCTCGAGGACCTGCCGCGCCGAAGCAAGGAACCGCGCGCCTTCGGGCGTCAGCGAAACCGCGCGCGGCGTCCGCGCCAGGAGACGCCGCTCCATCGTTTGCTCGAGCTTGCGGACCCGCAGGCTGATCGCCGACTGGGTGGTCCCGAGAAGATCGGCCGCGGTGGTGAAGCTCTCGCAGTCGGCAACAAGCACGAAGCTGCGAAGCTGTTCGATGGCAAGATGCTTCATTTCGTACTCATATCATAGAGACAGCTACTATGACATTTCCAAATGCTCCTGGTCGAGTCATATGGATTCCGACGAAGCGCGGCGGCTGCCGGCTGACCCGGAAGGAGAATGATTAGATGTCTCGCCTATCGCCAATAAACGAAGATTCCGATAGGGAAGCCGGCAAGCTTCTGGCGGAAACGCGACGCCAGCTCGGACGCGTCCCGAACCTCTATCGCGTCCTGGCCAACTCTCCGGTCGCTCTCAAAGGTTATCTGCAATTTCGCGAGTCGCTGCAGAGCGGCCGTCTCAGTTCGAAATTGCGCGAGCAGATCGCCCTGATAACTGCTGAGGTGAACCGCTGCGAATACTGCGTTTCGGCCCACGCATTTCGCGGATCCAAGATCGGCATCTCCGATACGGAATTGGAGCTAAATCGCAGGGGCGATTCAAGCGATGCCAGAGTGGCGGCCACGCTGGCGTTGGCTGCGGATGTGGCGCGTAGCCGCGGAGCCGTCACCGACCAGGCATTCGGCGCCGCCAGGGCCGCGGGGCTCGACGACGAGGAACTGGCAGAGGTGATCGCGCATGTCGCACTCAACTTCTATTCCAACATCCTCAATCACTTCGCCCAGCCAGAACTCGACTTTCCACGGACAGTGCTTCTCAATGACTGACCTCGTGACCCTCGATCCGAGTTCGATGGCGACCATTCCGCGTCACCAGATCGTCGTTTCCTCCAGCTATGGTTTCGATGAGACACTGCAACGGCTTCGCGACGCCATCGCTGCTGCCGAGCTATGGATCATCCATGAGATCGATCCGCAGGCCCTGCTCAGGAAAGGCGGGATCTCCACCATTCGGCTCCGTCAACTGCTTTGGTTCCACCCGCGATACATGGCGCGCCTGTTGCTGACCGATCCTGGCGCCGTGCCCGAAGCGCCGTTCAAGTTCGTGGTCAGCGAACAAGCAGCCGGCGTGACGGTCTGCGCCTTGAACCCGATTTTGGTGTTCTCGCCATATCCCCGGCTTTTTGGTCTCGCCCATGAACTGTTCGACGCGACGGAGCGAATGCTCGAGACGGTTTCCACGATGCCGGTGTCGGGAGGCGATATCTAGCGGAGCCATGAGCGGTCCGGCCGCCTGCATCAGGCGTGGTCATCTAGTCCCGATGCGGCCGAGATGGTGTCCGGAAAGCCGGTCGACAGCTTCAGGCCATAGCCCAGCGCACGGTCGATGGCGATGTGGGCGATCCAGATCAGCAACCGCCATCGCATTGCCCCACATGTGCCCGGCGAGCAGCAACAGCGCGGGCACGGTCAGGGGGCCTCGCCGGTCATTCGCGGCGTTTGGGGCGCAGCCTCACCACGATGTCGACATTGGCGATCTCCATCCCTTCCGGAGGCTCCGGCAGGTTGGCAACCGTCACCGGACCGCTGTCGATGTCGAATATGCGGTTTTCGCCTTCGATGTAGAAATGGTGGTGGTCGGAGGTATTGGTGTCGAAATAGGTTTTCGCGCCCTCGACGGCGAGGATGCGCAAAAGTCCCGCCTGGGTAAACTGGTGAAGGGCATTGTAGACGGTGGCCAGCGACACCGGCACGCCGGCGGCAACCGCCTCCTCGTGCAGTTCCTCGGCCGACAGATGCCGGTCGCCCTTGGCGAAAAGCAGATCGGCCAGCGCAATGCGCTGACGCGTCGGCCTCAGGCCGGCTTCACGGACCCGCTTGTCCACAGCGACATTTTCCTTCCGGCCGTCCAGGTCCATCTTCTCGTCGAACCCCACAGTTCCGCCCCAAGACACGCCCAGAATGGCAAAAAAATGAACGTCTGCCGAAACCGGACCTCTCAGGACATATATTCTGTCGTCCGAATGCGATCAATAGCGCGCATTGACCCAGGCAGACGAGCAGGCTAAGCGCAAACGCCGGTTTCCGGCCTGAAACAGATTGTGTTAGGAAACCAACGACAAGGGCACCCGATAGCCCGGAACGATATGGGATGAGATTGATGGCGGGTAAATCCAGCTACGAGTACGACGAATTGCTGGCCTGCGCCCGCGGCGAACTGTTCGGACCGGGCAACGCCCAGCTTCCTTATCCGCCGATGCTGATGTTCGACCGCATCACCGAGATCAGCGAGACGGGCGGCGCCTTCGAGAAGGGTTTCATCCGCGCGGAGTTCGACATCAAGCCGGACCTGTGGTTCTTTGCCTGCCATTTCATCGGCAATCCGATCATGCCGGGGTGCCTCGGCCTCGACGCCATGTGGCAATTGACGGGCTTCTATCTTGGCTGGCTGGGCGAACCCGGCAAGGGGATGGCGCTGTCGACCGGTGAAGTGAAATTCAAGGGCATGGTCACGCCCTCGGTGAAGAAGGTCGAATATGGCATCGACTTCAAGCGCGTGATGCGGGGCCGGCTGGTGCTCGGCATCGCCGATGGCTGGCTGAAGGCGGATGGCGAACCCATATACGCGGCAACGGATTTGAAAGTCGGTCTGTCCAAGCAGTCGGCGGTTGGCTGACCGGCATCCCTGGCCAGCTCTCTGGCCAGCATCCCTGGAAGGAGTTGCGAATGAGACGTGTCGTAGTCACAGGCATCGGCGTTGTGTCGTCGATCGGCAACAATGCCAACGAGGTGCAGACCTCTCTGCATGACGCCAAATCCGGCATCAGCTTCTCCGATTCCTTCGCCGAACACGGCTTCCGTTGCCAGGTCTGGGGAGCGCCGACGCTCGATCCATCGGCCATGATCGACCGCCGTGCGATGCGCTTCCTGAGCCAGGGGGCTGCCTGGAACCATGTCGCCATGGATCAGGCGATCGCGGATGCGGGCCTCGGCGAGAGCGACATCACCAATGAGCGCACCGGCATCGTCATGGGATCGGGCGGACCATCCACCCGCACCATCGTCGAAGCTGCCGAAACGACGCTGAAGAATGGCAGTCCCAAGCGCATCGGTCCGTTCGCGGTGCCGAAGGCAATGTCATCAACCGCATCGGCAACGCTTGCCACCTGGTTCAAGATCCACGGCGTCAACTACTCGATCTCGTCGGCCTGTTCGACCTCGGCGCACTGCATCGGCAATGGCTACGAATTGATCCAGTGGGGCAAGCAGGACATCATCTTTGCCGGCGGCCACGAGGATCTCGACTGGACGATGTCGGACCTGTTCGACGCCATGGGCGCGATGTCGTCGAAATTCAACGACAAGGCATCGACCGCTTCCCGCGCCTATGACGCCAATCGCGACGGCTTCGTCATCGCTGGCGGCGCCGGGGTGCTGGTGCTGGAAGAGCTTGAGCATGCCAAGGCGCGCGGCGCCAAGATCTATGCCGAGATCGTCGGCTATGGCGCGACGTCGGATGGCTACGACATGGTTGCTCCTTCAGGCGAGGGCGCGGTCCGCTGCATGCGCCAGGCGCTGGCCACGGTTTCCACACCGGTCGACTACATCAACACCCATGGCACCTCGACGCCGGTGGGAGATTCCAAGGAAATGGGAGCGATCCGCGAGGTGTTCGGCCCAGAGATGCCGTATATCACCTCGACGAAGTCGCTGACCGGCCATTCGCTGGGCGCGGCCGGCGTGCAGGAATCCATCTATTCGATCCTGATGATGCAGGGCGGCTTCATCGGCGAAAGCGCCCATATCGAGACCCTCGACCCCGAATTCGAGGGCATGCCGATCGTGCGAAAGCGCATCGACGACGCCAGGATCGATACTGTCTTGTCCAATTCGTTCGGCTTCGGCGGCACCAACGCCACGCTCGTTTTCCAGCGCTATTCCGCATAAGGATTTGCCGGCCATGGACGGATTGATGAAGGGCAAGCGCGGGCTTGTCATGGGTGTCGCCAACGATCATTCGATCGCTTGGGGAATTGCCCGGAAATTGTCCGAACATGGGGCGGAACTCGCCTTCACCTATCAGGGCGATGCCTTCGGACGCCGGGTCAAGCCGCTGGCCGACAAGCTCGGCGCCTCGCTGGTGGTGCCGTGCGACGTCGAGGACAGCGCTTCGGTCGCCGCCACATTCGAGACCCTGGGCAAGGAATGGGGCGGGCTGGATTTCATCGTCCACGCCATCGGCTTTTCCGACAAAAACGAGTTGAAAGGCCTCTACGCCGACACCAGCCGGGACAATTTCGTCCGTACCATGGTGATCTCTTGCTACTCCTTCACCGAGGTCGCCCGCCATGCAGCCACCTTGATGCAGGACGGCGGATCGATGATCACGCTGACCTATGCGGGCTCCGTCCGCGTCATGCCGAACTACAATGTCATGGGCGTCGCCAAGGCAGGGCTGGAGGCGAGTGTCCGCTACCTCGCCAACGATTACGGTCCGCGTGGCATCAGGGTGAACGGCATATCGGCTGGACCCGTGCGCACGCTCGCCGGCGCCGGTATTTCCGATGCGCGCCATATGTTCTCCTACCAGCAGCGAAACTCGCCGCTGCGCCGCACGGTGACCATCGACGAGGTCGGCGGCTCGGCACTTTATCTGTTGTCGGATCTGTCTTCCGGGGTTACCGGCGAGATCCACTATGTCGATTCCGGCTATCACATCGTTTCCATGCCGACACTCGACGAATTGAAGCAGACCGACGGCGGACGAGACTAACGCCTGTCGCCCAAAGGTGCGCGGCGGTTTTGGAATGGCGACATTTGAAGACACGAAGCTTAAAGCGCGCCAACTGAATCCGTTTCAGCGCCAGGCGTATTGATCCGCTCAAGAAATACTTTCGGTCCAATAAAATTGGATTCATTCGCGGAAACTCATTTTAAGGAGATATCCGCTAGAAAGCCCCGTACTCAGGGGAACTTTCAATGCTCGCCGTCAGCAACCCGAAGCGAACACCGGTGTTCCGACTGCTCACCATAGCGAGTTCGGGTCTCGGCAGTTTCGTCCTCGGGCTCTGGGGCTTGAAGCTCGGTCTCGGCGATGGTTTTGCCGGCATCTCCGCGGATATGATGGTCTCGGTGATGGCCGCTCTTTGCGCACTGGCGGCCTCGGTCGCCGCGATGTCCTTTTTCGCCGGCGTCGATGAATCGGCGGATTTCGTCTTCACGGAAACCCATTTCGACAAGCTGACCGGCCTGGTGGCACGCCCGGCGATGGTCGGCAAGATTGCCGAGGCGGCATGCGCGACCAGCCGGACCGGCGAGCCGATGTTCCTCATCGATATCGACATTGACCGCTTCAAGCAGATCAATGACGCCATCGGCTACAGCCAGGGCGACGAGTTGATCCGCGCCTTCACCAAGCGCTTAAAGACGTGCGTGCCGCCGCGCGCTCTGATCGGACGCATCGGCGCCGGTGAATTCGCGATCCTGCTGCCCGACAATCAGGTGTCCGGATCGCTGGAAAGCACCGTCGAGAGGCTCATCGACGAGATGATGGAGCCCTATGATCTCGGTACGCACCTGCAATCGGTCAGCCTGTCGGTCGGCATCGTGGCGATGCCAAAGGACGGCGTCGATCCGGTCCTCATCCTGCGCCGCTCCAATCTGGCGCTGCAGAACGCGCGCGCCAGCGGCGTCGGCAACTGGTCGGTCTTCCATGCCGAAATGGGCAGGGTCGCCGACCATCGCCAATGGATCGAATCCGAACTGCATATAGCCTTCGAGCGTGGTGACTTCGACCTTCATTACCAGCCGCAGCTCGATCTCCCGACCGGCCGCATCGTCGGGTATGAAGCGCTTATCCGCTGGCGGCATCCGGAACGCGGCATGATCCCGCCGATGGAGTTCATTCCGATCGCCGAGGAAACCGGCATGATCGGCCCGATCGGCGAATGGGTGCTGCGCAAAGCCTGCAGCGACGCACAGCATCTGCCCGATGATTGCTTCGTCGCCGTCAACATCTCGCCCGTCCAGTTCATGACCAAGGACTTCGTCGGCATCGTGCGCGACACTATGACGAGCACCGGCATCAAGCCGTCGCGGCTGGAGCTGGAAGTGACCGAGACGGCGATGATGCAGGACCGCGACCGCGCCGCCGCCATCCTGAAGGAGCTTGCGGATATGGGCATCTCGGTCGCCGTCGACGATTTCGGTACCGGCTATTCCAATTTGAGCTACCTGATCGATTTCTCATTCGGCAAGCTGAAGATCGACCGGTCCTTCGTCAGCCGCCTCGACACCGATTCCAGCTCCGGCGCTGTCGTCTCGACCATCGTCGGGCTTTCGCGCGCGCTCGGCGTCAGCATCATTGCCGAAGGCGTCGAGACCGAAAGCCAGGCGACGCTGCTCAGGGCGGCCGGCTGCGAGGTGGTGCAAGGCTATCTTTACGGCAGGCCCGCCCCCCTCAAGATCAGGGTCGGCGACGTGCATGTCACCGATGAGGTCCGGCGCGTCGCCAATCTGCATTGAGTGCGACGCGATGCCTGCTTCTGTCTGAGCATGATCTTTTCCGAAAACCGGTATCCACTTTTCGGGATCATGCTTCAACGACGAGCGGAAAGCACCTTGAACATGCCGTCGCGGGCGAGTTCGGCATGGCTCGAAAAGGCAGCCGCCAGGATCGGCTCATAGGGAAGCTGACGGTTGGCGACCATGAGCAGCCGCCCACCCGGCTTCAAGGCCTTGGCCGCCGCGCGGATCATGCCGGCGCCGATCTCCGGCTCGGCCGCCCGGCTGCGATGAAAGGGCGGGTTCATCGCAATCGCGTCGTAGCGCTTCTCGACTGGTTCCTTCAACAGATCGATCCAGAAGAAATTCCTGGCGATCGACTGGCCGACTCCTGCCAGATTGAGCTTTGCGGCTTCGAGCGAGGCGAAATCGGCCTCATAGAGGTCGAGCGCCTGAACGCCGGGGGAGCAGGCGGCGATCTCGGCAGCCAGATACCCCCAGCCGGCGCAGAAATCGGCAACGCTGCCCCGCAGATCATTGGGCAGGTTCTCGACCAGCAATTTGGAGCCGGTATCGATCCGGTCGAAGGAAAACATGCCGGGCGCGGTGCGGAACCGGTTTTCAACCAGCAGAGCGGGATTGGCGGCGCGCAGTTCTTCCGCGACGGCGAGATCCGCGGGACGGCGTAACCAGAAGGCGATGCCGTGATATTTCGGCAGATGGCCCTCAAGGGGGACAAGTTCGTCAACGCGCTTGCGCAGGCTGGCAATGCCGTCATCCTTGCCGCCGGCAATGACGACCAAGGCGCCAGGCGCCACGCGCTCAAGCGCATCGGCGATGCGCACCTCGTTCAGGCCGCGATGCCGGCCGGCCAGCACAAGTGCCATATCGAAGCCGCCGCCTTCCGGTTGCGCGGTGACGCCGGAGGCCTGCAACGCACGAAAATCCGGCCGGAAGCCTTGCACGAGGTGAAGCGTCGCCTCGAAGCCTTCAGGCAGGCGAAATCCTGGCTCAGCGCCGAGAAACAGCACGCGCTCGCCCTTTACCGGCAAAGCAACAGCCTCGGCCTCAAAGGGATGGAAAAGCGTCTTCAACGGCTCGGCGGACATTGTTCGATCTCGACCTGTCTAGACGATCTGAAAGTGAAAACGGAGCTAAAATGAAAACGGGCGCGACATAAGCCGCGCCCGTTTCGATTCATGGTCTCAGACCAATCAGGCGGCGTTTTCTTCGCCTTCGGTCTTCTTGTCGCGGGCGAGTTCCTTGCCGGTGGCCTGGTCGACGACCTTCATCGACAGGCGGACCTTGCCGCGCTCGTCGAAGCCCATCAGCTTGACCCAGACCTTATCGCCTTCCTTGACCACGTCCGAGGTCTTGGCGACCCGGTCGTTGGCAAGCTGCGAGATGTGGACGAGGCCATCACGCGGACCGAAGAAGTTGACGAAAGCGCCGAAGTCCGCGGTCTTGACGACCGTACCTTCGTAAATCTCGCCGACTTCCGGCTCGGCGACGATGGTGTGGATCCACTTCTTCGCCGCCTCGATCTCCTTGGCGTTGGACGAAGCGATCTTGACCGTGCCGTCGTCCTCGATGTTGATCTTGGCGCCGGTCTTTTCGACGATCTCGCGGATGACCTTGCCGCCCGAGCCGATCACGTCACGGATCTTGTCGGTCGGGATGTGCATCACTTCGATGCGCGGTGCGAACTCACCCAGTTCCGAACGCGCGCCGGTCAGAGCATGCGCCATCTCGCCGAGGATGTGCTGGCGGCCATCCTTGGCCTGGTCCAGCGCGATCTTCATGATCTCCTCGGTGATGCCTTCGATCTTGATATCCATCTGCAGCGAGGTGATGCCGCTGGCGGTGCCGGCGACCTTGAAGTCCATATCGCCGAGGTGATCTTCGTCACCGAGGATGTCGGAGAGAACGGCGAAACGCTCGCCTTCCTTGATCAGGCCCATGGCGATACCGGCGACGGGCTTGGCCAGCGGCACGCCGGCATCCATCAGCGCCAGCGAGGTGCCGCAGACAGTGGCCATCGACGACGAACCGTTGGACTCGGTGATCTCCGAGACGACGCGCAGCGTGTAGGGGAACTGGTCAGCGCTCGGCAGCATCGGGCGAATGGCGCGCCAGGCGAGCTTGCCATGGCCGATTTCGCGACGACCCGGCGAACCCATGCGGCCGGTCTCACCGACGGAATAGGGAGGGAAGTTGTAGTGAAGGAGGAACTTCTCCTTGTACATGCCGGTCAGCGAATCGACATACTGCTCGTCCTCGCCGGTGCCGAGCGTGGCAACGACCAGCGCCTGGGTCTCGCCGCGGGTGAACAGCGCCGAACCGTGGGTGCGCGGCAGAACGCCGACTTCGGAGACGATCTTGCGAACCGTGCTCAGGTCGCGGCCATCGATGCGCGAACCGGTATCGAGGATGTTCCAGCGAACCACCTTGGCCTGGAGTTCCTTGAACACGCTGCCGATCTGCTCGGAAGTGTATTTGGCGTCTTCACCTTCGGCCGGGGCAAACGCTGCCTTGACCTTCGCCTTGACGGCGTCGACGGCGGCGTAACGCTTCTGCTTGTCGACGTTCTTGTAGGCATTGCTGAGTTCGTCGCCGACGATCTTCAGCATCTCGGCTTCAAGCGCGGAATAGTCCGGCGCGGTGAAGTCGCGCGGCTCCTTGGCGGCAACTTCGGCCAGCTTGATGATGGCGTCGATAACCGGCTGGAAGCCCTTGTGGCCGAACATGACCGCGCCGAGCATCAGCTCTTCGCCGAGTTCCTTGGCTTCGGACTCGACCATCAGCACGGCATCTGTGGTGCCGGCGACGATCAGATCGAGCTTCGATTCCTGCATCTCGTCGACATGCGGGTTGAGCACATATTCGCCGTTGATATAGCCGACGCGAGCGCCGCCGATCGGGCCCATGAAGGGAACGCCGGAGAGCGTCAGGGCGGCCGAAGTGGCAACGATCGACAGGATGTCCGGATCGTTCTCGAGATCGTGCTGGACGACGGTGACGACGATCTGGGTGTCGTTCTTGTAGCCGGAGGCGAAGAGCGGGCGGATCGGGCGGTCGATGAGGCGGGAAACCAGCGTTTCCTTCTCGCTCGGACGGCCTTCACGCTTGAAATAGCCACCCGGGATCTTGCCGGCGGCGTAGGTCTTTTCCTGGTAGTTGACGGTCAGCGGGAAGAAATCGAGGCCGGGCTTCGGCTCCTTCATCGAAACGACGGTGGCGAGAACCTTGGTCTCGCCGTAGGTGGCGAGCACCGCGCCGTCAGCCTGGCGTGCGATCTTGCCGGTTTCGAGGATGAGCGGACGGCCGCCCCATTCGATTTCCACTTTGTGGTGATTGAACATGTCTTGTCCTTAATATGAGGAAAGGGCCGCGCCGTTTCACGGTGCGCGGATGCCCTTTCCCTGGCTTCCTTTCTCGGGCAGCCACGGGCAAGACAACGGGAAGCTCGGGTGATTTCGGCGCGGTGCGCGCGCGAGCGTCCTGCAATCCTGCCCCATGACCGTCCATGGGCGGTTTCGAGTGCCCTCTGCACGATCGAAACCGGGTCTGGCCAGTCGATGCGACTGGCAGAATGCGCGACCGGCGGGCTCTCCTTCGAAAGCCCGCCGGTCAATTCGTCAACGGCGCAGACCGAGCTTCTCGATCAGCGTCTGGTAGCGCGCGTCGTCCTTGCGCTTGAGATAATCAAGCAGGCTGCGGCGCTGGGAGACGAGAGCAAGCAGACCACGGCGGGAATGGTTATCCTTCTTGTGGTCCTTGAAATGGTCGGTCAGGTTCTTGATGCGCTCGGAAAGGATGGCCACCTGGACTTCCGGAGACCCGGTATCGCCCTTGGCGGTTGCGAATTCACCCATCAATTCCTGTTTGCGCTCGGCAGTAATCGACATCGTGTTTTTCCTTATCTGTTTGAGGAAACGGGTCGCCCTCAGCCGGGATGTCGTCCAGCAGGGGCCGGTGCAAGCAAAACGTCATAGCGCTATGCTGCGGCGCATATAGTGCAATTCCCCGGAAAACACCAGCCCAATTCACAAGCCGGCTTTTCAGGCTAAAATGGCAGGTTTTAGCCTTGTCAAAGCCATTTCTTCCATTTGAAGAAGGCGATCAGCCCGAACGCGACAAGCGCCATGAACAGCAGCGACAAGGGATAGCCATAATAGGCCTTCAGTTCCGGCATGTTCCAGGGCGAAGACTCCGGATCGAAATTCATGCCCCAGATGCCGACCAGGAAGGTGAGCGGCATGAAGATGACCGAGACGATGGTGAGATAGCTGATGACGTCGTTGGTGCGCGCCTGGCTCAGCGACAGGTGCATCTCGATCAGGCCGGTCAGCATGTCGCGCTGGGTTTCGACCAGCTCGATCAACCGTAGCGCATGGTCGAGCGTGTCGTTGAGGAAGATCTTGGTCTCGGCCTTCACATAGGGCACATCGTTGCGGATCAGCGTCGCCAGCGCATCGCGCATCGGCCACAGCACGCCTTTCAGCACGTTGGCGTCGCGCCGCAATTCATGCAGCTGCCGCATCTGATGCTTGTGCGGCGAATGCAGCATCTGGTCCTCGATGCTGTCGACCGTATCGCCGGCGGCCTCGATCGGCGGAAAGTAGCTGTCGACGATGGCGTCGATCAGCGCATAGGCGAGGTAATCGGCACCGCGGGCGCGCAACCGGTTGGGCGCTGAGCTTTCGATGCGCTTGCGCACGGGATCGAACGGATCGCCTTCACGCTCCTGGAAGGTGACGACGAAATTATTGCCGAAGAAGACGGCGATCTGCTCATAGCGGTGCGAGGCGACGTCGTCGATCATCCTGACGACGACGAAGGCATGATCCTCGAAAAAGTCGACCTTCGGCCGCTGGCCGGTGTTGACGACGTCCTCCAGCGCCAGCGGATGCAGGCTGAAAATGCGGCCGATCTCCTCGATCAGCGGGATGTTGGCGAGGCCGGTACAATCGAGCCAGATAACCGGCCACTTGTCGCAATGGGTGTTGAGGTCGTCGATGCTGGCATTTTCGATAGTCTTGAATTTTTCGGGCGAGATCAGCGTCAGCCTGAGTTCGCTGCGCCGCGCCGAGGGATCGGCGATCAGCGTGCCGGGCGACGCACCGACCGGCGGCCGCCGCGTTTTCACTGGTGCCCGCGTCTTCACGGTCTCAGCCTTTGCCATATGCCCCTCGTGCGAGTCCTCGCCTCGACATTAGACGACAGGAGTCACCCGGCAAAGACCCGCTTGGGCTTGAACATGCCTTGCTCGATGGCACCGATGGCGACCAGCTTGCCGCGCGCCGTGGCGCAGGCTTCCTCGGCTACCACCGGTGCATCACGGCCGCGGATGATGACTGGATTGCCGAGGCGGACCTTGGTCGCCGCATCGTCGCTGATGGCGATCTGCGGCAGGCAGTCAAGGGCGGCCGATGTATCGACCAGAAGCGCATCGATGGCGTCGAAGTCGATTGGTACTTCCACCTTGTCGACAGCCTCTGTCGTGTCAGCGGCTTCCGTTGCGTCCGTGACGTCCGTCGTGCTGTCTTCGTCCTGGACACCGAAACGGGCGGCTTCCAGTTCGGCAATGGTGACGAAATCCTCCGCCGTGAACGGCTCGACCTCGACCCGGCGCAATTCGGAAATGTGGCCGAAACAGCCGATGTCGCGGCCCATGTCGCGGGCCAGCGCGCGCACATAGGTGCCCTTGCCGCATTCGACCTCGAAAACGGTATGGTCGGCGCCATGCTCGACAACGTCCAGACGGCCGATCTCGATCTCGCGCGCGGGTATGTCGACTGTCGCGCCGTCGCGGGCCAGATCATAGGCACGCTCGCCCGCGATCTTGATGGCCGAGAATTGCGGCGGCGTCTGCATGATGACGCCAGTGTATTTCGGCAGCAGGGCGAGCACTTGGGCTTGCGACGGGCGCAGGTCGGACTCTTTCGTCACCGGACCTTCGAGGTCATCGGTGGAGCGCTCCTGCCCCCAGGCAACGGTGAAGCGATAGATCTTTGCGCCGTCCTGCACGTAGGGAACGGTCTTGGTGGCCTCGCCAAGCGCGATCGGCAGCATACCGGACGCCAGCGGGTCGAGCGTGCCGGCATGGCCGGCCTTTTCGGCCTGGAACAGCCATTTGATCTTGGAGACGGCTTCGGTCGAGCCCATGCCGACCGGCTTGTCCAGGATCAGCCAGCCCGAGATCGGCCGGCCCTTCTTCTTGCCGCGGCGCGCCACTATTCGGTGTCCTTGTTGTCGTCTTTGCCCTGATCCGCGTTTTCCTGGTCCTCAGGACCCAGATCGCGCGCCACTTCAGGTGACTTCAACAGGTCATTGATCCTGGCAAAATTGTCGAAGGAGGTGTCGAGCTTGAAGCGGAACTCCGGCATGAACTTCATCTGCCGCAGCGCGCCGGAGACACGGCCACGGACGAATTTCGCATGCTTGTTCAGCGCCTCGACCACCGCATCGGTATCCTTGGCGCCGAGCGGCGAGACGAAAGCGGTAGCGACCTTCAAATCGGGCGACATGCGCACTTCCGAGACCGACACCACGGTGTTCTCGATCAGCGGATCGATGATCTCGCCGCGCTGCAGGGTTTCGGATAGCGCATGGCGCACCTGTTCGGCGACGCGCAGCATGCGCTGGGATGGGCTGGATGTGGTTGGACGGGGCATTTTTCTCTATCCTGAAAGCGTGAGGCGCGGGATGGGACCGTGCCGCATGTCTCATATGGGTCGTTCTCAATAGACCTCGGGCGGCGGCCTCTCGGCCACCGCCCGGTATGGACAAGTCACTCGAACTCAGAGTGTCCGGGTCACCATCTCGACGCGGAAGCACTCGATGACGTCGCCGACTCGCATGTCCTCGTAGTTCTGGAAGGCCATGCCGCATTCCTGGCCGCCGGGGACTTCCGAAACTTCGTCCTTGAAGCGCTTCAGCGTCTTCAGCGTGCCTTCGTGGATGACGACGTTGTCGCGGATCAGGCGCACGCCCGCACCACGCTCGACCTTGCCTTCGGTGACACGGCAGCCGGCGATCTTGCCGACCTTGGTGATGTCGAAGATCTCGAGGATCTGCGCGTTGCCGATGAAGGTCTCGCGACGCTCCGGCGACAGCAGGCCCGACAGAGCCGCCTTCACGTCATCCACAAGGTTGTAGATGATCGAGTAATAGCGAATCTCGATGCCAGCCGCCGCTGCAGCGGCACGTGCCTGGACGTTGGCGCGAACGTTGAAGCCGATGATCGCGGCACCCGAAGTCTCGGCCAGCGACACGTCGCTTTCGGTGATGGCGCCGGCGCCGGCATGGACGATGCGCGCACGCACCTCGTCGGTGCCGAGCTTGTCGAGCGCGGCGTTGATCGCCTCGATCGAGCCCTGCACGTCGCCCTTGATGACCAGCGGGAATTCCTTCAGCCCGCTTGTCTGCAATTGCGACATCATCTGCTCGAGCGAACCGCGCTGGCCGGCATGCTTGGCAACCGCCTTCTCGCGCGCCAGACGCTGGCGGTATTCGGTGATCTCGCGGGCACGGGCCTCGTTGTTGACCACGGCGAAGCGGTCGCCGGCCTGCGGGGTGCCCTGCAAGCCAAGCACTTCCACCGGCATCGCCGGCGGCGCTTCCTTGATCTGCACGCCACGGTCGTTGACCAGCGCGCGCACCCGGCCCCATTCGTTGCCGGCAACAAGGATGTCGCCCGGCATCAGCGTGCCGGTCTGCACCAGCACGGTGGCAACGGGACCACGGCCCTTGTCGAGCTGGGCTTCGATGACGACACCCTCGGCGGTACGATCCGGATTGGCCTTCAGGTCGAGAATTTCGGCCTGCAGCAGGATCGCCTCGAGCAATTTGTCGAGATTGGTGCCCTTGGTCGCCGACACTTCGACGTCCAGAACTTCACCGCCCATGGATTCGACGAAGACCTCGTGGCGCAGCAGTTCGGAGCGCACTTTCTGCGGATCGGCATCATGCTTGTCGATCTTGTTGATCGCCACGATGATCGGAACGCCGGCCGCCTTGGCATGGCTGATCGATTCGATCGTCTGGGGCATGACGCTGTCATCGGCCGCAACCACCAGGATGGCGATGTCGGTCGCCTGGGCGCCACGAGCACGCATCGCCGTGAAGGCGGCGTGGCCGGGCGTGTCGATGAAGGTGATCTTGTGACCGTTCTTCTCGACCTGGTAGGCGCCGATGTGCTGGGTGATGCCGCCGGCTTCGCCGGAGACGACATTGGCGTTGCGGATCGCGTCGAGCAGCGAGGTCTTGCCGTGATCGACGTGACCCATGATCGTCACGACCGGCGGACGCGAAACCAGATCCTCGGCATTGTCGGCGATGTTGAACAGGCCTTCCTCGATGTCGGACTCGGCGACGCGGCGGACCGTGTGGCCGAATTCGGTAGCAACCAGCTCGGCCGTGTCGGCGTCGATGACGTCGCCCGGCTTCAGGATCTGGCCCTGCTTCATGAAGAACTTGACCAGGTCGACCGCGCGCTCGGACATGCGTTGCGCCAGTTCCTGGATGGTAATGGTCTCTGGCAGGATCACTTCGCGCATGACTTTCTCGCGCGGCTCATTGTGCATCGCGCGCTTGAATTTTTCCTGGCGGCGACGCATCGACGACAGCGACCGGGCTCGCGCGTCTTCGTCGGACAATGCTGAATTCAGCGTCAGCTTGCCGCGGCGGCGGTCTTCCTCGGCCTTGGTCGGCTTGGCCGGACGCGCCACTTCGGGCGTGACCGGACGGCGCACCGGTGCGCCGGCACCAACACGCTTCGGCTTGGCCACTTCCTCATCATCGACTGTTGCCAGTTCGGCAGCCAATGGCGCGCGTCGACGGGCCTCTTCCTCAGCCCGACGGCGGGATTCGGCTTCGGTCTGCAACCGCGCCTCTTCCTCGGCCTGGCGGCGTGCGGATTCATCGCGTTCGCGCTTGCGGCGCTCTTCGTCCTCGGCGCGACGCTTGGCATCCTCGGCGGCGCGCTGGCGGTCCTCGACCTCGCGAACTTTCGAGCCCTCGAGGGCCCTGCGGCGTGCTTCCATTTCACTGCGCGAAAGTTCGTTCAGCACCATGCCGCTGCGCTCGACGGGGGCCGGTGGCGGCGGGGGTGGCGGCGCCTTCGGTGCTTCCGGCACGACGACGGGCGCGGCCACGACCGCCGGCTTCGGTGTGAAGACGGGGGCGGCAACGGGCTCCGGCTTGTCGCCGGGCATCGAGAATTTGCGCTTCTTGGTTTCGACGACGACCTGCTTGGTGCGGCCGTGCGAGAAGTTCTGGCGCACAGTGCCCTGTTCCATACCGGGCCGCTTCAGCGTCAAGGTCTTCTTCGGCGTCACACTCAGCGTATTGTCGTCACCCGATTTCGTATCGCTCATTCCATATCCTCTGCGGCATCATCTTCGTCAGCAACAGCCGCAAGCATTGCCAGATCGTCCGGGGAACCGCCCCGATACCGGTCGAGCGCAACCATGCGCTTCTGGACCGCCCTGCCCGCGTCTCCCGCGAGAACGGCAGCATGTATCACATTTGTACCCCCCAATGCCAAGCTCAACTCGGCCTCGGAGAAAAGTTTGTAGGCAAGGATGGCGGGCCCGCCGAGATGGACTGTCGCCCGTCGCGCCTGGCTGATCTTGCGCACGCCGTCGTCGGACGCCTCGGTCGCGTGGAGCACGAAAAGCGCCAATCCACCGCGGACAGCACTTTCGACCTTGGTAGCACCAAGCGAAATTGCGCCTGCCTTGCGGGCAAGACCAAGCATGCCCAGAGCGTGCCTGGAAAGTAGCCCGTCGATCATGCCGCCAAGATCGGGCGGCACGACCACCTGTGCCTTGAAGGCGCGGGCAAAGAGGTTCTTCGCCGCAGCCTTGTCGATATGTAGGCGGTCGGCGCTCACCCAGCAACCGCGGCCGGGCAGATTTCTCTTGATATCGGGAACGACGGCCGAATCCGGGCCGACGACAAACCGGATCAGATCATCCGGTTCGGCTTGTTTGCGCGTAACGATGCAGGTGCGATCGTTCATCTCGTCCAAGGGCGGGTTCGGTGCGATGCGGTTTCACCTCACGCACCAACGGCTTCGTCAGCCGAGACTTCTTCGGCTGCAAGCTCGTCTTCGGTGATCCAGCCGGCCTTGAGGCGGGCGGCCAGAACCATTTGTTCGGCGTCTGCGCGGGTCACGCCATGATTGGCGAGCACGCCCGGATAGACTTTTGTCTCGCCGTCCTTGCGTTCCTTCCAGCCGGTCAGGTCGTCGGCGGCATAGCCGGCGAAATCCTCGATCGTCTTCACGCCGTCCTCGCCAAGCGTCACCATCATGGCGGTGGTGACGCCGGGGATTTCGCGCAATTCGTCCGAAACGCCGAGCGCCTTGCGCTTGTCGTCGTGCTCGGCCTCGATCTTCTCCAGATATTCGCGAGCGCGGGTCTGGATTTCCGAAGCGGTGTCCTCGTCGAAACCGTCGATAGAGGCGATCTCGCCGGAATCGACATAAGCGACTTCCTCGACGCTGGTGAAGCCTTCGGAGGCCAGCACCTGGCCGACCATCTCGTCGACGTCGAGGGCTTCCATGAACAGCGACGAACGCTCGACGAATTCCTTCTGGCGGCGCTCGGATTCTTCGGCCTCGGTCAGGATGTCGATATCCCAACCGGTCAGCTGCGAAGCCAGGCGCACGTTCTGGCCGCGGCGGCCGATGGCCAGCGACAGCTGGTCGTCGGGAACCACGACTTCGATGCGTTCGGCATCCTCGTCGAGCACGACCTTGGCGACTTCCGCCGGCTGCAGCGCGTTGACGATGAAGGACGCCGCCGAAGGCGACCACGGAATGATGTCGATCTTCTCGCCCTGCAATTCGCCGACGACGGCCTGGACGCGGCTGCCGCGCATGCCGACGCAGGCGCCGACCGGATCGATCGAGCTGTCGCGCGAGATGACGGCGATCTTGGCGCGCGAACCCGGGTCGCGGGCGACCGACTTGATCTCGATGATGCCGTCATAGATTTCCGGCACTTCCATGGTGAACAGCTTGGCCATGAACTGCGGATGAGTACGCGACAGGAAGATCTGCGGGCCGCGCTGCTCGCGGCGCACATCGTAGACATAGGCGCGGACGCGGTCGCCATATTTGTAGTTCTCGCGCGGGATCAGCTCATCGCGGCGGATGATCGCTTCGCCGCGGCCGAGATCGACGATGACGTTGCCGTATTCGACGCGCTTGACGGTACCGTTGACGATCTCGCCGATGCGGTCCTTGTACTCGTCATACTGGCGGTCGCGTTCGGCCTCGCGGACCTTCTGCACGATGACCTGCTTGGCCGACTGGGCGGCGATGCGGCCGAAATCCATGGGCGGCAGCTGTTCAGCGATGAAGTCGCCGAGCTGAGCGTCGGGATTGCGCTCGCGCGCCGAGGAAATGGCGATCTGCGTGGCGTAGTCATCGACCTTCTCGACGACTTCCATCAGCCGCTGCAGCTTCATCTCACCGGTGTTCGGGTTGATGTCGGCGCGGATGTTGGTCTCCTGACCGTAACGCGAGCGCGCCGCCTTCTGGATCGCATCGGCCATGGCGGCGATGACGATCGACTTGTCGATCGACTTTTCACGCGCGACCGCGTCGGCGATCTGCAGCAATTCAAGTCTGTTGGCGCTTACAACCATCGTTTTTCTCCCGAGCCTGTTTGCCGGACCTTTGCGCCCGGCAGCTCAATCATAGTTCCTGTTCGTGTTCTTCCGTGGCGTCCGCTTCCGCACCCGACTCGTCGTCGTCCGGTTCGCCGCGGCGTTTCTTGGCTTCCTTGCGCGCCCTGTTGTCCTTCGACAGGGCATCGCGGATAAGATCGTCTGTCAGGATCAAGCGCACATCGGCAATCGCATCATAGGGGACGCGCACCGTCGGCTCCTCGCCATAGGCGGCCTTGTCGCGCTCGATCAGCACATCGTCTTCGCCGGCTTCGGCGATCTTGCCCTTGAAGCGCTTGCGGTCGGCAACGACGATCGATGTTTCCATCTTCACCAGATGACCCGTCCAGGTCGTGAAATCCGATTTGCGGACCAGCGGCCGGTCGATGCCGGGCGACGAGACTTCAAGATGATAGGCCTTTTCGATCGGATCGTCGACGTCGAGCGCCGGCGACACCGCGCGGCTGACCTCTTCGCAATCCTCGACGGTCATGGTGCCGTCCTCGCGTTCGGCCATGATCTGCAGCGTCAGCCCGTTCTGGCCCGACAGATGCACCCGCACGAGGCGGAAGCCGATGCCACGCAGGACCGGCTGGACGATCAGCGCGATGCGCGCATCGATGCCGCTTTCGCGGATGATGCGATCGTCGCCCTCGCTTGCCGTTGCAGTCATTGAAGCCCTGTCGTTCTACTAGGTTATCGGCAGGTAATAAAAAAGAGCGGGACCGGGTGGACCCACTCTTCGTCATACCGACCAAGAATTTGAGGCTGATATAAACGATCATGGCCTGTGTTTCAAGCCCGCTATGCTGGTCGGGCAACGCCGCCATCGAGGCGGCCCGCGCCAGCGTTGCATGGGGTGCATGGCGCCTATGCGGCGACCCCCATGGGATTGGCGCCGAAACGCACCTACCTATGTTGCGCTGCACAAATGTGGCCGTGGGTCACACGTGCGCGAAAGGACATGATCATGAGCAATCGCAAGATATTTTCTGCAATAGGCGACTTCTTCACCGTATTCGGCAGCGCCGTGGCCGCTTCACGGGCCGTGGAAGCCGGTCGCAGGCCGCGCGCCGACGACCTGCGCAACCTCGGCGTCGAGCCTGCCGCCTTCGATCGCATCGGCCGCCGCTTCTAAGACTGCAAGCTTATTTCCGAATGAAGGTAAGATAGGCCGGCCGCCGGCCCTCACGAATGGCCTTGACCTCGTAACGGGTGCCCGGCCAGCCTTCATAGGGCCGGTGCCAGTCCGCCGCCTCGCAAGCCTGCCATGCGAACGCGCCATGCGCGCGGCAATGCAGCAGGGTCCAGTTGACATAGGTGTCGATGTCGGACGCAAAGCGGAATTTTGAACCAGGCTTCAGCACACGCGCGAACCGCTCGAGATTGACCGGGCTGACGAAGCGCCGCTTCCAGTGTTTCTTCTTCGGCCAGGGATCGGGATAGAGCAGATCGATGCCGTCGAGCGAGGCTTGCGGCAGCCAGTCGAGCAGCCTTGTGGCGTCGTCGTCATAAACCCGCAAATTGCCGAGCGGTTTCTCGCGCACCGCCATCATCATCTTGGCCATGCCGTTGACGAAGGGCTCGACGCCGATAAAGCCGATCGCTGGGGCCTCGGTCGCACGATGCAGGAGATGCTCGCCACCGCCGAAGCCAATCTCGAGGCGAACCGCGCGGACATCCGTCTCAAACAAAGCGCTGAGATCAGCCGGCGGCTCGGCCGCCAGATCGAGCCGATATGTGCCGAAGCCGCTTTCCAGCGCGGCCGCCTGCTGCGGGCGCATGGTCTTGCCGCGCCGGCGACCGAAAAAGGCTTCGGTCGCGCGGCTTGGTCTGTCCTTCGGATCCATGGCGGGACTTTGCGGTGCCGCTGTCAGGCGGCGACCGCGTCCTTGAGTGCCTTGGCGAGATCGGTCTTTTCCCAGGAGAAAGACCCATCACGGCCGGCCTTGCGGCCGAAATGGCCGTAGGACGACGTCTTGGCGTAGATCGGTTTGTTGAGATCGAGGTGACGGCGGATGCCCGACGGCGACAGATCCATCACCGTGCGCAACGCGTCCTCGAGCTTTGCCTCGTCGACCTTGCCGGTACCGTGCAAGTCGACATAGACCGACAGCGGCTGAGCAACGCCGATGGCGTAGGAAAGCTGGATGGTGCAGCGGTCGGCGAGTTTCGCCGCCACGACGTTCTTGGCCAGGTAGCGCGCCGCATAGGCCGCCGAACGATCCACCTTGGTGGTGTCCTTGCCGGAGAAGGCGCCGCCGCCATGGGGTGCGGCACCACCATAGGTGTCGACGATGATCTTGCGGCCGGTCAGTCCGGCATCGCCGTCCGGCCCGCCAATGACGAACTTGCCGGTCGGATTGATGTACCACATGCAATCGTCGGCGATCTTGAGGTCGCCCAGCGCCTCTCGGATATAGGGTTCGACGACCTTGCGGACCTTCTTCGAATCCCAGCTCGCATCGAGATGCTGTGTGGACAGCACGATCTGCGTCGCCTCGGCGGCCTTGCCGTCGACATAGCGAACGGTGACTTGGCTCTTGGCATCCGGCCCGAGCTTGCCGGCTTCACCGCTGCCTTCGTGACGGGCGGCAGCCAGCAGTTCGAGGATCTTGTGGCTGTAGTAGATCGGCGCCGGCATCAGATCCGGCGTCTCGCGACAGGCGTAACCGAACATGATGCCCTGGTCGCCGGCACCCTCTTCGCCCTGACGGTCGGAGGCATTGTCGACGCCCTGGCCGATGTCAGGCGACTGGCCGTGCAGCAGAACCTCGATCTTCGCCGTTTTCCAATGAAAGCCGGCCTGCTCGTAGCCGATTTCGCGGATCGCCTTGCGGGCGACCGATTTGAACTTGGCCGGATTGACGACCGAATGCCCGGCGGCATCCTTGAGAATATTGCCGGCCTTGTCCCGCTTGAGCAACGTGTCGGGAACACGCACTTCGCCGGCGATCACGACACGGTTGGTGGTGGCCAGCGTCTCGCAGGCGACACGGACTTTCCACGGGTCCATGCCGGTCTTCTTGGCTTCGCGATACACCAGATCGACGATCTCGTCGGAAATCCGGTCACAGACTTTGTCGGGATGGCCCTCGGCAACGGATTCCGAGGTAAAGAAGTAGTTCTGCCGCGTCACGGGTGTCCCCTCTTGAAAAACGATCGGCAGGCTGCCGATTTTGGCGCGCCACGTGTTAGCGGGGCGAAGCGCCGCTCGTCAAGCGGTGCTTCGGTTCTGGCATGATGTCGATGCAGTTATCTTGTGCCACCGGCGGCAAGACGCCGCCAGTCCTGGCGTGATTGCCGATCAGTCGGGATCGTCGGTGGAGAGGGACTTGACCAGGTCTATGATCCTGCGGCGCACCTTGGCGTCCGCGATCTTGACAAAGGCCCGGTTGAGCTGGAGTCCTTCGGGACTGCCGCAGAATTCGACGGCGAAAGCCATCGACGCGTCCTCGGCAAATCCGCGGCCCGCCACGGGCTCCTGGCCGGGCGCATCCTCGAAAAAGAAGGCGACAGGCACGCCGAGTATGGACGCTATCGCCTGCAATCGGCTGGCGCCGACGCGGTTGGTGCCTTTTTCATATTTCTGAATCTGTTGAAATGTGATGCCGAGGTTTTCTCCCAGCTTTTCCTGGCTCATTCCCAGCATGTTGCGGCGAAGCCGGATGCGACTGCCAACATGGATGTCGATCGGATTCGGTTTCTTCTTGTTGTCTTCTGTCATTTTTTCCTCGCCGAATTTTTTCGGCTTTCTCTATTTTTTTCCTGCCCAAACAAAGCCGGAGGCAACTGCCCCAACAGAACGATCCACCGGCTTCGAGAAATTTTCAGGCACTTACAGTATGAGTTTCTAATGTGTGGGCTGTCAATTCACCCGTAGCCTTTGCCTTACGTTCAACAGCGCTGCCCCAACGGCAAACAGCAACATGATCAGCATTCCGTTAATGCGCCGTTGGCCGGGAGATATGAGCGCCTGTCCGGAAATCGGTATGTGGGCGTCGATGGCGCCGCGTGCGTCGATCGCAAGCGCATCGACGATGCGCCCACGCGGATCGACGACGGCCGAGATGCCGTTGTTGGCAGCACGCACCAATGGCAATCCATTTTCCACCGCACGGATCTGGGCCTGCCTGAAATGCTGATACGGACCCGGCGTGTCGCCGAACCACGCATCGTTGGTAACGTTCACAATAAGCTGCGCTGACGCAGCGTCAACTGCCACAAGATCGGGAAAGATCACCTCATAACAGATAAATGGCAGCGCACGGATGCCATCGGGCAGCGTGATGGCGTGGCGCTCATTGCCGGCCGCGAAACTCATCGGCCCGGCAACCAGTTGCTCGATGCCGAAACGCTGGAGCAGATCGGCGAAAGGCAGGTATTCGCCGAACGGCACCAGGTGAACCTTGTCGACGGCGTCAGCGATTTCACCCTTGTCGTCGATCGCCACCACGGAGTTGTAGTAACGGCTGTCGGCATTCGCGGCCGAACCGCCTTCCTCGCGAACGACGCCGGCAATCAGCATCTGGCCGGGTCCGAGCATGTCCCCCAGCGCCGTCAATGCGTCCGGACGCTCGGTGAAGAGGAACGGCACCGAGGTTTCGGGCCACAAGATCAGTTGCGGCTTTTGATGGCCTGGGTCCGGCGCCTTGGCCGAGAGCCCCATCAGGACCGCGAAGATGCGGTCGCGCACCGAGGCATCCCATTTTTCCGACAGGTCAACGGCCGGCTGGACGATGCGGACATCCAGGCTGCGTGAAGCTGGCGGTTCGGGAGCGGCAAGCCTGACATAGCCGAAGCCGACATGGGCGGCGGCGAGCACGACAAACAGTGCCGCGCCGAGGCGCAGATGCCGACGTGCCGCCAGCAGTGCCGGCAATGCGAAGACGAACACCGCGAGCGCGTTCATGCCGATCATGCCCGTCACCGAGACGCTCTGCATCAGCAGCGGCACGGGCATGGCCGCGTAGCCGACGGCATTCCAGGGAAAACCGGTGAACAGGAAATCGCGCAGCCATTCCGCCAGGCCGAAGCCGAAGGCAAGGGCGGCGATGCGGCCAATGTCGTTGCTCCACAGCAGCCGGGCAACGATTGCCGCAAAGCCGTAGAAAAAGGCGAGCATGAAAGGAATGCCGACCACCGCGAAGGGAAGCGCCCAGGCAAAACTGTCGGCCTCGACCAGCAGCGCCGAGCCGATCCACCAGAGGCCGGCGAGGAAATAGCCGAAACCGAACCACCAACCGACGGCGAAAGCCGGCCGCAGGCGCTGGAACAGGCTGCCGGAAGCTTCGCCGGTGGCGCCGTCGAGCAGCCAGACCAGCAGCGGAAACGAGACGAAACAGGCGGCGAAGAAATCGTAAGGCGCCTGCCCAAGCACGGCAAAAGCGCCTGCGAGAAACGCCACGAGCGCACGCCGCCAACCCCAAAGCAGAATTATCCGGCCGGTGAGGCGCTCCATGCATACTTCCGAGTCGCGAATCAGGACACAAGATTTAACAGGCTGCGCTCCGCGCTCCAAACGGCGGATGGGCTGGCTGAGATGCACAGCTTCGGCCCTGCCCTACCGGTGCCAACCCTCGATTTGGACGCCGCCCAGCCGCTCGGCCTCCTCGCGCGGAACCGAACGGATGGTCTGCGTGAAGGTCCAGACATGGCCTTCGGGGTCGCGTGCACGATACTGGCGCTCGGCGTAGAACTGATCCGCCGGCTCCTGGATTATATCAGCGTCGACCGCCCGCGCCTGCTCGCAATGCGCATCCAGGCCGCGCTTCAGCCTGACATAGATCGACTGCGTGTTCTTGCCCAAGACCGAAGCCGGGCTGGCAACATAATCGCTCCATTCGGAATCTACGATGATGTAGCTGTCGCCGAATCGCATCTCTGCATGGACGAGTTTCCCTCGGCATCGCTGACCACCATGCTGCGCGCGAAGCCTAAGGCTGCTTCCAGCCAGTCCAGCGCGGCACGAGGGTCCTTATAGAAAACACCGGACCCCAGACTTGGATGCTTGAAGGGGTCCTCGACCGCCATCCCTAAGCGCCTGGATTCTGGTTTTGCCGCATGATGTTCATTCGAAAAGTCTGCAACTTTTCGGCATCATGCTTAAGCCCTGGTTTTGCCGCATGATGTTCATCCAAAAAGTCTGCAACTTTTCGGCATCATGCTTACGCCTGTTCGGTGCGCGCGGTGGCGCGCCGGCGGCGCTCACCCTTCTGGCTCTGCACGATGCGCACGCGCTTGACGCGGCGCGGATCGGCGTCGAGGACGTGGAACTCGAAGCCGGGTATGGCCTGCACCACCTCGCCGCGGGCCGGAACACGGCCAAGCGTGTTGAAAATCATGCCGCCGATCGTGTCGACATATTCGCCATGTTCACCGGCGGCGAAATCCCCGCCGATCATCTTGGCGACGTCGTCGATCTCGGCCTTGCCGTCGACGATGAACACGCCGTCGCCGCTCTGGGTGATCATCGGCTCGTCGTCGTCATGCTCGTCCTCGATGTCGCCGACCACCATCTCGACGATGTCTTCCAGCGAGGCGAGGCCGTCGGTGCCGCCATATTCGTCGATGACCAGCGCCATCTGGGTGCGCGTCGTCTGCATGCGGCCCATCAGGTCGGAGGCAAGCATCGACGGCGGCACGAACAGCACCGGCCGGATCAGATTGAGGTCGCCAATGGTGCGTGCGAGGTCGACCTGGGCAAGATCGAGAACCGTGGCAGCGGGGGTTTTCCTGGTCGTGCGGCCCTTCTTGACGCGCGCGATCTTGGTGATGTGGGCCAGCACGTCACGGATATGGACCATGCCGCGCGGATCATCGAGCGTCTCGGAATAGACCGGCATGCGCGAATGGCCGGATTGTTCGAAAGTGCCCAGGAGATCGCCGAGCGTCGTCGTGATTTCGACCCCCTGAATGTCGGCGCGCGGTACCATGACGTCCTCGACGCGCACTTCGCGCAGCCGCAGGATGTTGTTGAGCATGGCGCGTTCGCCGGGCGAGAAGGCGCCGGCATCGCTCGTCGTCTCGGCTAGCGCGCCGGCAATTTCCTCACGCAGGCTGGTTCCGTTGCGTTGCCTGAACAGGCCCAGAACGCGGTCGAACATTGAGGGACCGGCAGGCAACGTCTCGCTGGCAGCGCTGGCAGCGCTGCCAGCACCGGCAGCAGCAGAGGTACTGCTAGCGCCAGACGTAACGGTACTCGGACTTGATCCCTCTTCCGACGTGTCGGAAGCCTTGTTCGCACTGCCGGCGTCGGGGCGGGCGGCAGTCTCTGGTTTGTCGTTCATCGTCGTCCGGTCAATTGATCAGATGTAGTTACGCGTAGGGGTCGGGAATGGCAAGCCTTGCAAGCGCCGCGCGTTCGACGGCTTCCATCGCCTCGGCCTCGGCCTCGGTCTCGTGATCGTAGCCCAGCAAATGCAGCAGGCCGTGGATGACGAGATGGGTGATATGGTTCTCGACCGGCTTGTCTTCCAGTGCCGCTTCATGGGCGACCGTTTCGGCGGCCAGCACGATGTCGCCCAGCATCGGCGGCAACGGACCGCCTTGCGCAAACGGAAAAGCCGGGAAAGACAAGACGTTGGTCGGCTTGTCCTTGCCGCGCCAGCCGGCATTGAGGAGCTGGACATGGGCGTCGTCGGTAAAAACGAGGCTGAGTTCGGAACGGCCCGCCACGCCGGTTTCGGCAAAAGCCGCCTTGACCGCGCCATCGACCAGCCGCGTCAGGCTTACCTCGTCGGGCCAGTTGCCCGCCTCAACCGATATGTCGATGTCGACGGGAACATTCCCGTCGCCGGATATTATGTCCTCAGGCATGAAGCCGCATCGTCAACATCAATTCTCGGCGCCGAGGCCGCGCGCCAGCTTGGCGTCCCGGTCGTAGGCCCTGACGATTTCCGCCACCAGTGGATGGCGGACCACATCGCCGTCGTTGAAGCGCACGGTGACCGCGCCCGCCACACCGTCCAGCACGCGCAAGGCTTCGACCAGGCCCGATTTGGTGTTGGAGGGAAGGTCGATCTGGGTCGGGTCGCCGGTGACGATCATGCGCGAATTTTCGCCCAGACGCGTCAGGAACATCTTCATCTGCATCGGCGTGGTGTTCTGCGCCTCGTCGAGGATGACGGCGGCATGCGCCAGCGTGCGGCCGCGCATGAAGGCGAGCGGCGCGATCTCGATCACTTCGGCGGCAATGGCGCGCTCAACCTTGTCGGCGGGCATCATGTCGTAGAGCGCATCATAGAGCGGCCGCAGATAGGGATCGACCTTCTCCTTCATGTCGCCGGGCAGGAAGCCCAGCCGTTCGCCGGCCTCGACCGCAGGCCGCGAGAGAATGATGCGCTCGACCATGCCGCGCTCGAGCAGCATCGCCGCATGCGCCACCGCCAGATAGGTCTTGCCGGTGCCGGCCGGGCCGATGCCGAACACCAGTTCCGACCGTTCCAGCGCCCGCATATAGGCGTCCTGGTTGAGTGAACGGGCATAGATCGTCTTCTTGCGGGTGGCGATCTGGGCGGCGGAAACCTTGCCCTTACGCTCCAGCGTCGGCAGGGTCAGCTGATCGTCGGCGGCAATCGCCATGCGCACGGCGCCATCGACGTCGGACTGGCCGATATCGACGCCCTTCTGGAGAATGCCGTAGAGATTGTCGAGCGCGCGGCGCGCCTGCTCGGCGGCCGACGCCGAACCCTTGATGGTCAGCTGGTTGCCGCGTGAGCGGATGTCGACGCCAAGCTTCTGCTCCAGCCTGGCGAGGTTTTCGTCGAACTGACCATAAAGGGCGCTGGCAAGCTTGTTGTTGTCGAAAGTCAGAACGATGTGCGCCATGTCAGAAGCCCCAGATGCCGGTACCGGGGGCAGGTTCTTCAGCTCTGCTGCGCTCAACCGTCTCTCCTCATCTGCCGAGACCCTCAGGCCAATTCGGCGAACAGGCTATTGTAGCCCGTCTTCGTGATTCGCACCTGGATAATGTCACCGATTTCGCCGGCCTTTTCATCAACAATAACCGGCTGCAGCCAAGGTGAGCGGCCAACCTTCTGGCCGGCCTGACGGCCGGGCTTCTCGATCAGCGTGTCGATGGTGCTTCCAACGAGGCTCAAGCCGAAATCCTGCTGCTGCTTCACAAGCAGAGCCTGCAGCCGCTGCAAGCGCTCGTCCTTGACCGTTTCGGGCACATGATCGGACATTTCGGCGCCCGGCGTGCCGGGGCGCGGCGAATATTTGAACGAGAAGGCCGAGGCGTAATTCACCTGACGCACCAACTCCATCGTCGCCTCGAAATCCGCTTCTGTCTCGCCGGGGAAGCCAACGATGAAGTCGCCGGAGAGCGCGATGTCAGGCCGCGCGGCACGGATACGGTCGAGCAGCGCCAGATAATCCCTCGCCGTGTGCCGGCGATTCATCGCCTTGAGGATGCGGTCGGAGCCGGATTGCACCGGAAGATGCAGATAGGGCATCAACGCCGGCAGATCGCGATGGGCCGCTATCAGTTCGTCATCCATGTCGCGCGGGTGGCTGGTGGTGTAGCGCAGACGCGCCAGCCCGGGGATTTCGGCCAGCCTGAAGAGCAGGCGGCCAAGGCCCCACTCCTCGGTCTTGCCCCCTTTGGCCTCGCCCCGGCCATGCCAGGCATTGACGTTCTGGCCAAGCAGCGTCACTTCGCGCACGCCGGCTTCGGCCAGGCGCTCAGCCTCCGCGACAATCTGCGCCACCGGCCGGGAGACTTCGGAGCCCCTTGTGTAGGGCACAACGCAGAAGGTGCAGAACTTGTCGCAGCCTTCCTGCACGGTGAGGAAGGCGGTGACGCCGCGCTTGATGACCTCGGCGCGCTTGGGCTGCGGCAGATGCTCGAACTTGTCCTCGATGGCGTAGTCGGTCTCGACGATCTTTTCGCCGCCGCGCACCCGCGCCAGCACGTCCGGGAGCCGGTGATAGGTCTGCGGACCGATGACCAGGTCGACGGCAGGCGAACGGCGGATGATCTCGGCGCCTTCGGCCTGCGCCACGCAGCCGGCGACGCCGACCAGCATCTCACGGCCGGCCAGGGCACGCTCGGCTTTCATGTCGCGGATACGGCCGAGCTCGGAATAGACCTTTTCGGCCGCCTTCTCCCTGATATGACAGGTGTTCAGCAACACCAGGTCGGCCTCGCCAATGGCATCGGTCGCGGAATAGCCGTCGGCAGCCAGCGCATCGGCCATACGCTGTGAATCATAGACATTCATCTGGCAGCCATAGGTCTTGATGAAGACTTTTCTCGCTGCCGCGGGAAGCACCGCCGGCTGTCCAGCCGTAGTGCCGATGTCGTCGCTTTCTATCGTGTTCAAGTCCATAAGGCGGCTTCTAACGCCTTTCCGTGACAAAAAACAGACGATTCTCGGCGCGCCAGCAAGGGCATGCCGGAGCTACCGGCTCGGCCGCGGGTCGGCAAGCGCCGCCTGCATCATCTCACGCACCTGGCTTTCCATCAGTTTCGACGTCTCCTTGCGGTTCGAAGCCTTGGAAAAGGCGATTGCCTCGCCGAAATGCACCTCGACGTCGAGCGCGCCCTCAGCGAGCAATACCTTGAGATGCGGCATCAGATCCTCATCGCCGATCCAGGCGGCAAGCGGGCGATGCCGGCGGCCGAGCGGCACGCCGTGCAGACGCGTATAGGCGATCGCCACCGGCTGGATGAACACCTGTTCCGCCGCGCCTTCGGAAATCGCCATCGAGGCGGCGCCGAACAGCGTGCTCTTGAACGGCAGGACCATATTGCCGTCGCCGGTCGAGCCCTCGGCAAACAGCACCATCGCATCGCCCTTGGCCATGCGGCTGGCAATCTCGCTTGCCTGGTCGCCCGACGATCGCTTGCGCTCGCGCTCGATGAACACGGTGCGCTGCAGCTTCGACAGCATGCCGATCAGCGGCCAGCCTTCCATATCCGCCCTGGCGATGAACTTTACGTCGGCAAAAGAGCCGAGCACCATGATGTCGGTCCAGGAGATGTGATTGGACGCAACCAGCAGCGGGCGCTTGTCGGACAGCGTTCCCTTGACATGGATGCGCATGCCGAGCGCCCTGACGATCAGCCTGTGCCAGATCTTGAGGATGAAGGTTTCCGGCCACCAGCCGGTCTTCATCGACAGGATCTGTAACGGCACGAGGACCAGCGAACCGGCGACAACGAGGCCCAGCGCCAGGAAAATCCTGATTTTCTTGATCATCGCCTCATCCCGGCCGTGTCGCTAGCGAAGATCGCGGCGCATGACAAGCGCGCCGGTCGGTCCGTGTTCGGCCGATCTGTAGTAATTCGGCCGCTTGCCGACCTCATGGAAGCCCAGCCGACGATAAAGCGCGATCGCCGCGACATTGGTCTCATCGACCTCGAGGAACAGCGCTTCGGCGCGCTGCGCGTGCAGTTCGCGCAACACCGCGTCCATCAATTGCCAGCCCAACCCCTGGCGACGATGCGATCGCGCCACCGCGACGGTCAGGATCTCGCCCTCGCCTGCCGCAAGCCTCGCCAGCACGAAGCCGACGGGCGGCTTGGAGCCCTGCCCGGTTTCGCGCGCGGCATAGCCGAACACGGTGTCCTGTTCGAGCAGGGCGGCGAATTCGCCATCGGTCCAGGGGCGGACAAAGTCCTCGCGATGCAGCAGCGAGACCGCCGGACTGTCGGCGATCCTCAGCGGCTCGAGCGCGTAGTCCCGGCGGCGTGGTTGGAGAAAAGGTATGCGCATTTATCTTTCTTGCCTTGATAGAATAAAGCCAGCCTGCGGCTTGGCGTCGGCGCCGCGCATATAGAGTGGTTTCGGCCGTTCGCCTGCGCCCTTGGCGGCAGCCAGGCGGGCGTAGGTGACAATGTCGGCGGTGGCTGTCCGAGGGCCGACATCAAATTCGCGCCCGGCCGATGCGCTGATGAGCGCTGCCGCGGTGCCGGCAAGCACCGGAGACGTTTCCATCGCCATGGCCACCACGTCAGCCAGCGTGGCCACGGCCGGACCGTAAGCCAAGGCTGACGTTTCGTCGTAAAAGGCCGCGTGGATCTCCTCACGGCCGGCATCGAGCGCCGCCAGCACGGCGCGACCGGGAAATGCGGCTGCTGCTTCGGCGGCCAGCGCCTCCAGGGTCGTCACCCCGATCGCCGGTATCTTCAGCGCCAGCGCCAGGCCACGCGCGGTCGAGACGCCGACCCGCAGACCGGTGAAGGAACCGGGGCCGACAGAGACAGCAATGGCGCCAAGACCGGCATAGTCGGTTGCGCTTGCCTCCAGCGCTTCGGCTGTGACCGCCATCAGGTGCTCGGCATGGCCCTTGCCGAGATCGAGCACCGAGCGGCCAAGCTCCCGCTTCGCCACAGCATCATAGACGCAAGCGGCGCAAAGGTTGGCGGCACAGTCGATGGCAAGCAATTTCATGAGGCAACCGGTTCGAAAAACAATTCCCTGTGCCCGCCACGGCCCGCCACCGCAAGGGGATAGTGCATAATTCGTTAAACGGCTTCGCTGGTAGACTATGCGGCCTGTTCGATGCGCAGCATGTGGTTGTCCCAGACATAGTCCGGTTCGGAGCGTGTCGCGCCGCTGCCCTCGACGATCTCGCCGGCGCCGGTGGTGGCCATGAAGCCGGTTCCATCGGGGGCCACGCCGCAGACCTCGACCAACGCGCTGTTCGCAACGACCCGGCCGCTGGCCGCATCGATCACGACAAGCGAGTTGCCTTCCGGCGAGGAAACGGCGACGGTTCCGGCAGCCCGATTGGCCGCGACCGAGCCTATGTAGTTGCGGAAGCCGGACAAAACGTCCTGCGGCATGTCGAGCAACTGCAGATCCTTGCCGCGCGCGGCGCGACCGACCAGCAATGGACGATCGCTGCCCGGTCCCCGGTACTGGCAGCCGAACCAGACGGTTCCGGCCGGATCGGTGTCCATGTGGCGGATCGACAGCTGATGCAGTGCGGCCGGCAATTCGTGTTTCTCGATGACATAGCCGGTGACGCGGTCGATCAGCACATAGGACGGCTTCATGGTGGCGATGTTGAGCTCGGCGCGGCCGTAGTCCGGATGAGTCTCGATGCCGCCATTTGCAACCGCAATCGTCCTGCCGTCGCCCAGGAGCAGAAGCTCGTGCGGACCCATGCCATAGGTCGGGAACTCACTGATGCGGCTGAATTTCGCCCGCGCATCATAGACGCCGACGACGCCGGCGGCGTTGTCGAAGTCGTTTTCGGTGGCATAGAGCAGCGCACCGTCGGCCGAAAACACGCCATGGCCGAAGAAATGCCGGCCGGCGATGCTGGCGATCGTCAGCGGCGCGTCACGGCCCGAGTGATCGAAAACCACGGCGAAGGTGCCGGGCTGACGCGCGAAGACCACCGAGCGTTTCGATATGGGATCGAAGGTGACATCGTGGCCGCGATCGGGCAGGTCGATCGCATGCAGGACCTTGCCGGCCTCGGACAGGACGGCAGCGCCAAAGCTGCCGTCGCGTTTGACGAAAGCCGTGGCGAAGACGGCGTCGGCCGCAAGCGTCTTTGCCCAGGCCGACGGCGCCATCGCCGCGGCAAAGCCGATACCCGCAGCCCTCAGGAAATCGCGGCGATCGATGAGGGAGGTTTTCAAGAGACTATCCTCCCCTGCACTGGCTCGCTCCAGGACACGGTGATTATTACGGATCGGAGCTGACGCTTGGCACCTACCGATTCTTGGAATGATCCATCGCAGACATTGGAAGTTAGCCGAAGCCTCCGGAACTTCGTCATCCACGGGCGGAGCAGGAGCGAAGCTCCGTCGCGGAGACCCGAGGATCCATGCCGTGACCTTGACCGTCGGGTGCAACGGAGCAAAATTCTGGACCGCGGCAGCGCTTTGAAGTCGCGGCATGGATCCCGGGGTCTGCGCTGCGTCGCTTCGCTCCTTGCTTCGCCCCAGGATGACGAAGCTATGGGCGTTTCGGCCAATCTCAAGGTCATGCTCAGTCCCCATCCAGCGACGAGAAGCCTGCGGTCAGGCCGAATTCGGCGGTCAACCTGGTGCCGATCAAGGTCGACAGGCTGGAGGTGATCAGCGCGAAATGATCGAGCTTGTCGCGCAGCGCCGGATCGGCAAGCGTCTTGTCGATTGGACCACTGACCGCCTTGGCGGTGGCGACACCGTTGACCAGCTGGATATGGATCGATTCGGCCATCCAGCGCGCATCGGCCGGCAGAGCGTCACCAAGTTTCGAGGCCTGGAACAGCGTATCGATGCCGGAGAGATTGCCGGCCAGTGACGCGGTGGTGTTTTGCGAGCGCCAGTAGATTGCCTGTTTCGGCTTGTCCGCATCCGGCTTGCCACCGAAAAACCCTTTCAGGCGCACGTCGCGGACCATTTCCAGCTCATTGATGAAGACGCCGACCAGTTCGGTCACCGCTTCATTGCCGTCGCGGTAGAGCGGGTTCTGCGGCCCCGGATTGGCCCAAAGGGCGGCAAAGCCGCCCGGCTTGTTCCAGGCGGCGCTGACCTCGCCGGCCATGCTTTCGATGTTGCCGGCAACAGCAGTGCCATAAGCGCAGCGGTAGGGATCATCCTTGCCGGCAAGTGCATCGGCGCCGTCGCCGTAAAGAACGAATTCGAGCGCGCCCAGCCCCTGCATGGCAACGCTCTTGCCGGCCAGTTGTGCCGGATCGGTCGCGGTCGGATCCTTGGCGGACAGCGCCGCCTGTACCTGTTTCAGGCCGATGCTCTTGCGATCCGGCCAGAACAGCATGCGTTCCAGCCGGTTGTTCTCCTTGATCGGTCCGAAGCCGATGATTTCGGCTGACGACCAGGCATAGACGGTGGCGGAGAATTCGGCGCGTGCGGCATCGAGTTCTCCTTGCGAGGGCGCTTCGCAGAGCTTGTGCATCGCTTTCCTCAAGGCTTCCGCATGCTGATGCAGGCCGGCATAGGCCGGGCGGACGAAGCCATCGATCGCGCGCTGGATGATATCGGAGGCTTTGACCGCCGCCGACGCAGGGACAACGCCCAGCAGAGCCAGCGGAAGAACGAGAAACAATGCAGAACGCTTGAACATCACAGTGACTCCAGGAATTTGAGCAGCGCATTGCGGTCGGCCGCATTGGCTGCGGCAAAGCGGTCGCGCGCTTTCTGTGCCTCGCCGCCATGCCACAGGATCGCCTCGGTCAGGCTGCGCGCGCGCCCGTCATGCAGGAAGAAGGAATTGCCGTTGACCGTCTCGGTCAGGCCGATGCCCCACAGTGGCGGCGTGCGCCATTCATTGCCCGTCGCATCTCCCACGGCCTGGCCATCGGCCAGATCTGGCCCCATGTCGTGCAGCAGGAAGTCGGAATAGGGCCAGATCAGCTGGAAGGCCTGCGCTTTGTTGGGCGTGTCGCGGCGCGTGACAAATTTCGATGTGTGGCAGGCAATGCAGCCCATCTCATAGAAGACCTTCTTGCCTTTGAGAACTTGTGGGGCGTCGAGATCCCGGCGCGCCGGCACGGCCAGGTTCTGCGAATAGAAGGTGACGAGATCCATCACCGGCGGCGGCGCCTCGACCGGGCCAAGACGCTGCTGCACGCCGTTCGGCATGGCGAGGCATTTTGCCTCCGCAGCAGTGCAATCGCCCCAATGCTTCGGCTCTTCGGGCGTCGAGATGCCGATGTCGCCGGCAAAGGCATCCGCTGCCTGCTGGCGGATCGACGCGGTCTGCGCCTTCCAGCCGAAGCGGCCGAGCGTCAGTTCCCCGCTCAAGCCATCGCGCACGATGTTCGGCCTGCCGGAAATGCCGTCGCCGTCCCTGTCGTCCGGATCGGCGTGGGCGAGAATATCAGCCGGCGCGATCTGTTCGATCAGGCCCAGGCCGATCATCGGCGGCGTCAGGCGCGGCGACAGCGTGGTGCGTGGGTCAAGCGGCCCGTAGCCAAGGCCGTCAACCGAATAGCTCGGTTTGCGCAAGGAGATCACTGTGCCGTCCGTCAGCTCCACCTTACGTTCCTGATAGTCGATGTGCATCCTGCCTTCACCGGGCAGGCCGGGCACGGCGAGCTCCTGCAATTGCCTGCCATAGACCGGGTCGGGGAAGTTAGGCACCTCGTGGTCGGCAAGCGCCTCCCTCTCTTGCGCGCTGCTGGCGTCGCGGGCCAGCCGAAGGAACATCGACGTGGTGCCGGCGTCGCCTTGCGGCGGGCGGCCGCGGCCATCCTTCAGATGGCAGTTCTGGCAGGCGCGTTCGTTGAACAGCGGGCCGAGCCCGTCCGAAGCCTGCGTCGAGGATGGCGACGAGACCCAATTCTTGCGGAAAAGGGCATTGCCGAGCTTGAAGTCGCCCTCTTCCTCGAAGGTGATGTTGGCCGAGGATTGCGAGAAGGAATCGCGGCTGACGTCCTTTCGGGACGTGCCGGCGCCACCTTGCATCAGTTCGAACTGCTCTGGCCTGGAAAAATCCGTGGTCGGCCTGGTGACGGCGATGACGCGCGCCTGATCCTTCGCATTGAGGTCGGTGCGCGTGACGGCGAGGCCGGCTGGCTGAATATCACCCGCCATCGCCGAAGAGGTGAGTGCCAACACGAGCATGACATAGTGCCGACGCGCCAATCCGGCTGACGTCTTTGGAAGGGACGGCGAGCCATCGGCCCGCCGCGAGCGGCGCACGAATTCTAGCAGGCGCCGCATTCCCGCATGCCCTTACTCCGCCTCGTCCGCCGATGCGGCGTTGAGCTGGCCGTATTTCTCCTCGCCGATCGAGGCAAGCAGGTCGAGTTGCGTCTCGAGAAAGTCGATGTGGCCCTCCTCGTCGGCGAGCAATTCCTCGAACAGCTTCATCGTCACGTAGTCGCCGGCGTCGTTGCAGATTTCGCGCGAACGCTTGTAAGCGGTACGTGCGTCATATTCGCCGGCAAGGTCGGATTCGAGCACTTCCTTGACGTTCTGCCCGATGCGCAGCGGCGCCACGGACTGCAGGTTCGGATGGCCTTCGAGGAAGATGATGCGGGCGACGAGCTTGTCGGCATGGTGCATCTCCTCGATCGATTCCGCCCGCTCCTTCTTTGCCAGCTTGGCGTATCCCCAGTCCTCAAGCAGACGGAAATGCACCCAGTACTGATTGACGGCCCCGAGTTCCAGAAAAAGGGCCTCGTTAAGCCGCTCGATGATCTGCGGATCGCCTTTCATGAATTCTGCTCCCGTATTGGACGCGCAGGCCTCTGACGCGATCCAGGTGTGAAACGACATCCACGCCGCTCGCCTCCGAGCGGGCGTGGTAATTTTCGGTGACCCGAATGATCGTTTCCACCACATTTGGGAAGCAGCCGCAACAGCGACCGCGCTTTTGCATGGCATGATAGATCTTCGCCGGCACGATCAGCTGCCAGGGATCCTGGTCCAGCAGCCCGACGATCGTCTGCTCGATCTCCTTCTCGGTGATGATATTGCAATGACAAATCAGCATTGGCTTGCTCGGCTGGCTGACGGCGTCTCCCGCGCCGTGTGGCTTGATTTTCTAGCGGAGGCCGTTCCAGAGCCGGTTTTCCGGCTCCCGGATCAGTCACCTGTCTTTCGACCCTTACTTGAACACCTTGTCCGGCGCGTCGAGGCTATCGGACCCTTCGAAGGCGATGGTGCTGAGCTTCAAGGAGCCGACGGCGCGCTCAATCGACTTGGTCTGATCGATCAGCGCATCGATCGCCGCCTGCACGGTGGCGTTGCCCTCAATGTTGCCCTCGGCGATCTGCTGGTCATAGGCCTCGCCGGCCAGTGCACGCGCCTTGATCGCCTCCATCTTGGCGACCGAAACATCGAGCTTGTCAGACAGTTCCTTGTCGATCGCCGGATCGGCCGCCTTCACCATATCGGCCACCGAGGGACCCGAAACGACGGTGCCGTCGAGACGCGTGTAGCTCGCATGATAGGCCGCGCGAATGCCGATGGCGTCGTAGAGATGCGAATTGTACGTGTTGTCGGAGAAGCAATCGTGCTCCTCTTCCGGATCATGCAGCAGCAGGCCGAGCTTCATGCGCTCGCCGGCCAGTTCGCCGTAGGACAGCGAGCCCATGCCGGTGAAGATGGTCGAGATCGCCGTGTTCGGCTCGCCATCGACGAGAGCCTTGCGGGCGGCGCCGTCTTCCTTCCAGTTGCCGACCATCTCCTGAAGATCCGAAACCAGAAGGTCGCTGGCCGATTTCAGATACTCGGCGCGGCGATCGCAATTGCCGCCGGTGCAGTTCTGGAGGTCGTAGTCGGTATAGGGGCGCTCGCCGGCACCCGGCCCGGTGCCATGCAGGTCCTGGCCCCAGAGCAGGAATTCGATGGCGTGGTAGCCGGTGGCGACATTGGCCTCGATGCCGCCGGCTCCCTGCAGCGTGCCGGAGAGGAATTCCGGCGAAAGCTTCGATGCATCGACCTTCTTGCCGTTGATCTCGATCTCCTTGTTGGCGATCACATTGGCCGTGTAGAGCGCATTCGCGTCCGATTCGGTGCCGTAGCTCTTGGCGGTGTAGTCGATCAAACCTTCATCCAGCGGCCAGGAATTCACCTTGCCTTCCCAGTCGTCGACGATCTTGCTGCCGAAGCGGTAGACCTCGGTCTGCTGGTAGGGAACGCGCGATGCCTTCCAGGCGTCACGGGCAGCGTTGAGGGTTTCCGCCGATGGCGTGGCGAGCAGCGCGTCGACCGCCTTGTCGAGCGCCTGCGCGGTGGTCAGCGAATCCTCATATTTGGCGAGCGCGATGTCGGAATAGGTCTTGATGACGGCCTTTGCATCGGTTTCCGCCTTTGCCGGCAACACGAATACCGCCGCCGTCAGCAGGGCAGTGGCGCCGATCGCCGCAAGCCTGCTGCCATATCGTGCTGTCATAATCACTCTCCAGTTTCTCGGAAATTCTGTAAACGGCGCGCACAGCAACCGGCGCCAGGCCATCTGCGGGCCATTGGGCGCAAGAGATGCCGCGCTAGCGCGCGGTTCGCGGAAGAAAGACACCAAAATGCCTCCAATCGAAAGGGTTCAAGGCCCAGACATTAAAGGGATGCGCTGACGCGCGAGCTTCCATAAAGCTGCGACATCGTCGGATGTCAATGACAATCCGTTGGAAAAGTCAATTGAAACAACAGTTTAGAATTATTCTAAACTACGACTGTCAACTTATGCGTCTTTCTGCACCGGTCTTGCCGTTGAACTGTACGATTGACAGCTGCCATTCCGGGTGCGACCCGCAAAAGCTCTCTTGCGGCGGCACCAGACAATTGCCACTTGGCGAGACATCCTAGGATAGAAGCGGGATTGGAATGCGATGAAGAACGGTGTGGTCATTGTCGGCGCGGGTCATGCGGGCGTGCAAGCGGCCGCCAGTCTGCGCGAAGACGGCTATGACGGGCCGGTGATCCTCGTCGGGGATGAGGACGAACTTCCCTATCACAAGCCGCCGCTGTCGAAGACTTTCATCAAGGATGCCGAGGCCAAGCCGCAACCCTTGCGCGGCGAGGCCTTTTACACCGGCAGCGCCATCGATTACCGGCCTGGCGTCAGGATCGATCGCATCGATGCCGAGCGCCGCAGCCTGGAGATATCAGGCGGTGGCGCGCTTGCTTTTGATCACCTGATCCTGGCGACCGGCTCGCGCCCGCGCACCCTGCCGTTGCCCGGCTCGGACCTGTCCGGCGTGCTGTCGCTGCGCTCGCTGGCCGATGCGCGGCTGATCCGCGACCTCAGCGCGCAAAGCGACGAAATCGTCATCCTCGGCGGCGGTTTCATCGGGCTGGAGATAGCAGCCACACTGCGGGCCACCGGCCGCACGGTGACAGTGGTGGAGGCCGTGGACCGGCTACTCGGCCGCGCCGTGGCGCCGGTGGTGGCGAGCCACGTCCGGCAACGGCTGGAAGCGACAGGCGTGCGCATTCTCACCGGCACCTCGATCGCCAGGCTCGATGGCGAAAACGGTCATGTCACGGCCGCCATCACCTCGTCAGGCGAAAGGCTGCCGGCGCGCATGGTCATCGTCGGCATTGGTGCCATGCCGAATGTCGAACTGGCGCAGTCTGCAGGCCTCGGCATCGCCAACGGCATCCGCGTCGATCATCAGATGCGCACGTCGATGCCGGAGATTCTCGCCATTGGCGATGCTGCCTCCTACCGTCACTGGTTCACCGGCGGCGACGTGCGGCTGGAATCGGTGCAGAACGCCACCGATCAGGCGCGGCTTGCCGCGCGCACGATATCAGGCCACACCGACGCCTATTCGGCGGTGCCATGGTTCTGGTCGGACATCGGCGACATGAAATTGCAGATGGTCGGCCTGACCGCCGGCGGCGACAGCCATGTCGTGCTGGGCGACCTGCCCGAAAACAAATTCTCGATCTACCACTATGCCGGCGACCGGCTGCTCGGCATCGAATCGGTCAACCGCCCCGGCGACCACATGCTTGGCCGCAAGATGCTCGGCGCCGGCTTTTCGCCGACGCCGGAAACGGTTGCTGAGGGACCTGACGGTTTGAAGGCGGCGCTGGCCGCGTTTCAGCAGGATGAGCCTGCCAGGGCTGCGGGCTAGCCCCCGCTTACCCTCCCTTGTGGGGAGGGTCGCTGTGAAGCAGCGGGGTGGGGTCTGCGCGAGGCGCCCCACCCGGACCTTCGGTCCGACCTCCCCACAAGGGGGAGGTAGAAGTTCAGGCGGCGCAGACTTCGCGGATCGAGCTTTCCAGGATGTCGAGTGCTTCGTTCATGACTTCGTCCTGGATGGTGATCGGCGCCAGGAAGCGGATGACGTTGCCGTAGACACCGCAGGTCAGCAGGATCAGGCCCTTGTCGAGCGCCTTCAACCGGATCGCATTGGCGATCTCGGCCGACGGCAGGCCCTTCTTGACGTCGTTGAACTCGACCGCGTTCATGAAGCCGAGGCCTCTGATGTCGACGATCTCGGGCACGTCGTCGCGGATCGACTGCAACCGCTGCTTCAGCCTTGCGCCCAGCGTGTTGGCGCGGTCGCACAGGTTTTCGTCCTCGATCACGTCCAGCACGGCGTGCGCGGCGGCAACGCCGATCGGGCTGCCGCCATAGGTGCCGCCTAGCCCGCCGGGGCCGGGCGCATCCATGATTTCGGCGCGGCCGGTGACCGCCGCCAGCGGAAAACCGCCGGCCAGGCTCTTGGCCATGGTGGTGATGTCGGCCGCCACCTCATGGTGATCCATCGCAAACATCTTGCCGGTGCGGGCAAAGCCGGTCTGCACTTCGTCGGCAATCAGCAGCATGCCGTGCTGGTCGCAAAGCTTGCGCAGCGCAACCAGGAAGTCACGCGGCGCCTCGTAGAAGCCGCCCTCGCCCTGAACCGGCTCGATGATGATGGCGGCGACGCGGGCCGGATCGACATCGGCCTTGAACAGCCGGTCGAGCGCCGCCAGCGAGTCGGCGACCGAGACACCGTGCAGCGGCACCGGGAACGGCGCATGATAGACATCGCCCGGCATGGCGCCGAAGCCGACCTTGTAGGGCACGACCTTGCCGGTCAGTGCCATGCCCATGAAGGTGCGGCCATGGAAACCGCCGGCGAAGGCGATGACCGCCTGACGGCCGGTGGCATTGCGGGCGATCTTGATGGCGTTCTCTACCGCCTCCGCCCCGGTGGTGACGAAGATCGTCTTCTTCTCGAACTTGCCGGGCAGCATGCCGTTCAGCCGTTCGGCCAGGCGCACATAGCTCTCATAGGGCACCACCTGGTGGCAGGTGTGGGTGAAGCGGTCGAGTTGTGCCTTGACCGCTTCGATCACCCTGGGATGGCGATGCCCGGTGTTGACGACGGCGATGCCCGACGAGAAATCGATATAGCGACGCCCCTCGACATCCCAGATTTCCGAATTTTCAGCCCGGTCGGCATAGATCTGCGTGGTCATGCCGACACCGCGGGAAATCGATTGGTTCTTGCGTTCGGAAATGGCTGAATTCTTCATCGTATCCCTCACCGGGCCGGCGCCCGTCCTGTTTGATGCCGTTGAGACATCTTCTGACCTTATTTCACGTTTTCCTCAAGTCGGCACCACCGGCAGGCGATTGGGCCTGCGGTGGGCAGATCCCCGCGCTTAACCAGTCAGGCGATACACGTACGAGACCGGTTTCCTTTTCCCGGGGATCGACTATCCTCTGGATGTCCACGAGGCATCGCGACCAGCGAGCCGCCGCGGCCGGGGGAGCCCATGAGCAGGAACGTGACTTCGCCCGTCTCGCAGCCGTCGGTCCAAGCTCCCGGTCTTTTGTCTTTTCCAGCCGCCCCGGCGCTTTTCGCCTGCACGGCTGCGCTGCTTTTGGTCGGCTGCCAGAAGCAGGAAGCGGTGGACAAGAAACTGCAGATCATGGTGCGCACCGAAACGGTGGCGATGGCCGACTATGCGCCAAGGACCTCGCTGACCGGGGTGATCGCGGCGCGTACGCTGAACAATCTGTCGTTCCGGGTCGGCGGTCGCGTCGCCGAACGGTTTGTCGATGTCGGCCAGCATGTCGATCAAGGCACGGTGCTTGCCCGGATCGATCCGCAGGAGCAGGAATCCGATTTGCGCTCGGCGCAGGCCGATCTCGACGCGGCACAGGCGCAATTGACCCAGTCCGCCGCCGCCTTCGAACGGCAGAAGACGCTGCTCGCCCAGGGTTTCACCACCAGGCGCGATTATGACGCCGCGGACCGGGCCCTGAAGATGGCACAAGGCAGCGTCGATGCCGCGCAGAGCGCTTTCTCCAACGCCCAGCAAAACCTGTCCTTCACCGAACTCAAGGCCGGTGCCGCCGGCGTGATTACCGCCCGCCAAGTCGAAACCGGCCAAGTGGTGCAAGCCGCGCAAACCGTCTTCACCGTCGCCGAGGACGGGGACCGCGACGCGGTATTCAACGTGCAGGAGACGCTGATCGCCAAGACACCGGCATCGCCTGCGGTGACGATCACGCTGTTGTCCGATCCGCAGGTCAGGGCGACGGGCAAGGTCCGCGAAATCTCGCCTGCGGTCGACCCGGCTTCGGGCTCGATCCGGGTCAAAGTCGCCATTCCCGACACGCCCGCCGGCATGCCGCTGGGGGCAGCCGTCATCGGCTCGGTAAGCGCCAAACCGGCGAAGGCGATCCTGCTGCCTTGGCAGGCGCTGACGTCCAGCGGCGGCAAGCCGGCGGTCTGGATCGTCGATCCCTCGACCAAGGCTGTGACGATGGCGCCGGTCGAAGTGCTGGCGTTCAATTCGGGCACGGTCGTGATCGCCAAGGGGCTGGACGCGGGCCAGAGCGTCGTCACCGCTGGAGGACAGCTGCTCAGCCCTGGACAGACGATCGAAATATCGGGAGCGGGCCAATGAGCCGAACGCCACGCATCCTGCTCGGCGTGCTCATGCTCGGCGCGCTGGCATCCTGCTCCAAGTCGGAGGAAAAGCCGCCAGAGATCATCCGACCGGTGCTGTCGATGGTGATCGAGCCGCGCACCACGCAAATCTTCGGTTTTGCCGGATCCGTCGAACCGCAGGTCAGCGCCGACCTGGCCTTCCGCCTGCTTGGGCGGGTCGTCTCGCGCGACGTCCAGGTCGGCGACATCGTCAGCAAGGGCACGACGATAGCGGCACTCGATCCGACCGCGCTGGAGTTGGGCCTGCAGGCGGCCAAGGCGGAACTGTCCAATGCCGAGGCGCAGCTCGCCAACGCCGCCGCCAGCGAGGAACGGCAGCGCCAGTTGCTCGCCTCGGCCAACGCCACGCAAGCTGTCTTCGATGCCGCGCAGCAGGCGCGCAAAGCTGCGGAGGCAGGTGTCGAGCGGGCCAAGGCTTCGCTTGCCAAATCGCAGGAGCAGCTCGGCTATGCCAGGCTGTTCTCTGATTTCGACGGTGTCGTCACCGCGGTGGGCGCCGAAGTTGGCCAGACGGTCTCGCCCGGCCAGACCATCGTCACCGTGGCGCGTTCGGACCTGCGCGAGGCGGTGGTCGACATTCCCGATCAATTGACCGGTGATCTTGAGGCCGGCACGCCCTTCCAGGTGATCCTGCAGTCGCTGCCGACGATCCAGACCGGGGCCAAGCTGCGCGAGATCGCACCGCAATCCGAGGGCTCGACCCGCACGCGGCGCGTCAAGCTGACGCTCACGGATCCGCCACAGGCCTTCCGGCTCGGCTCGACGGTAACGGCGACCCGCGTGACCAAGGTGGCACCGACGATCGAACTGCCGATGTCGGCGCTGTTCGAAAAGAACGGTTCCGCGAAAGTGTGGATCGTCGACCCGCAGACATCCAGCGTGAACGCACGCGACATCAAGATCGCGTCGAAGAATGGCGTTATCTTCACCGTGGCCGAAGGGCTTGTCGCCGGCATGCGTGTCGTCACGGCGGGTGTCCACAGCCTGAGCGAAGGCCAGAAGGTGAAAGTGCTCGAGGGAGGCGCCTCATGAAAGGCTTCAATCTCTCCGACTGGGCGCTCAACCACCGCTCCATGGTCTGGTATTTCATGCTGGTCTTCGTCGTGGCTGGCGTGTTCTCCTACCTCAATCTCGGCCGTGAAGAAGACCCCAACTTCACCATCAAGACGATGATCATCCAGGCCAACTGGCCGGGCGCCTCGGTCAAGGAAACCGTGCAGCAGGTGACCGACCGTATCGAGAAGAAACTCGAGGAACTCGACAGCCTCGACTACACCAAGTCCGTCACCACGGCCGGCCAGACCGTCATCTTCGTCAACCTGAAGGACACCACCAAGGCACGCGATGTCGTGCCGAACTGGATTCAGGTGCGCAACATGGTCAACGACATCGGGGCGCAGTTTCCGCAGGGGGTGCAGGGACCGTTCTTCAACGACCGCTTCGGCGACGTCTATGGCAACATCTACGCCTTCACATCGGACGGGCTGACGCCGCGCCAGTTGCGCGACTATGTCGAGGACGCCAGAACAAAAATCCTGACCGTGCCCAACGCCGGCAAGGTCGACCTGGTCGGCGCCCAGGACGAGGCGATCTATCTCGAATTCTCGACCCGCCAGATCGCCGCCCTCGGCCTCAACCAGCAAGCGATCGTGGCGAGCCTGCAGGCGCAGAACGCGATCACGCCGTCCGGCGTCATTCAGTCCGGGCCGGAGCGCATCAGCGTGCGTGTCGGCGGGCAGTTCACCTCCGAGGACAGCCTGCGCGCCATCAATCTGCGCGTCAATGACCGCTTCTTCCGCCTCAGCGACGTGGCGACGATCACGCGCGGCTATGTCGATCCGCCTACGGCGCTATTCCGCTTCAACGGCCAGGACGCGATCGGGCTCGCCATCGGCATGAAACCCAACGCCAACCTGCTCGAATTCGGCGAGGCGCTGCACAAGGAGATGGACAAGGTGCTGGCCGACCTGCCGGTCGGTGTCGGCGTGCATCTGGTGGCCGACCAGCCGGTCATTGTCGAGGAGGCCGTCTCGGGCTTTACGCGCGCGCTGTTCGAGGCGGTCGCCATCGTGCTCGCGGTGTCGTTCATCAGCCTCGGCATGCGCGCCGGCTTCGTCGTGGCGCTGTCGATCCCGCTGGTGCTGGCCATCACCTTCACGGTCATGGCCTATCTCGGCATTTCGCTGCAGCGTATTTCCCTGGGTGCGCTGATCATCGCGCTCGGGCTTCTGGTCGACGACGCGATGATCGCGGTCGAGATGATGGTGGCGCGGCTGGAGGTCGGCGACAATCTGCGCAAGGCGGCGACCTATGTCTACACATCGACCGCCTTTCCGATGCTGACCGGTACGCTGGTGACGGTCGCCGGCTTCATCCCGATCGGCCTCAACAACAGCGCCGCCGGCGAATATACCTTCACCCTGTTCGTGGTCATCGCCGTTTCGCTGCTGGTGTCATGGGTCGTGGCGGTGCTGTTTGCGCCACTGCTCGGCGTCACCATCCTGCCGGCGACGATGAAAACCAAGCATCACGACCAGCCCGGCCGCTTCACCTCGCTTTTCCGGCGCGTGCTTGTCGGCTCGGTGCGCCATCACTGGCTGACCATCATCGTCACCGTGCTTTTGTTTGCCGGCTCGATCGCCGGCTTCGGTCTGGTGCAGCAGCAGTTCTTTCCGCCATCGGACCGGCCGGAGCTGATCGTCGACTGGAACCTGCCGCAGAATGCCTCGATCGCCGATACGCGCGACCAGATGGAGCGGTTCGAGCAGCGGGCGCTGGTCGGCAATCCCGACATCGACCATTTTTCGTCCTATATCGGCCAGGGCGCGGTGCGTTTCGTGCTCGCCTATGACGTGCAGCCGGCCAACCCCTATTTCGGCCAGACCGTCATCGTCACCAAGAGCATCGCGGCCCGCAACCGGGTCAAGCCGGCGCTTGAAAAACTGCTGCGCGAGGAGTTCGTCGGCACCGACGCCTTCGTCAAGCCGCTCGAACTCGGGCCCCCGGTCGGCCGCCCGGTGCAGTATCGCATCGGCGGTCCCGACATCCAGACGGTGCGCGAACTGGCGCAGCAATTCGCCGGTGTCATCTCCGCCAATCCGAAGCTAGCCGCGCCGACCTTCGACTGGAACGAGCCGCAGCGTGTGCTGAGGGTCGACGTGCTACAGGACAAGGCACGCCAGCTCGGTATCACCTCCTCCGACATCGCCAGCGCGCTGAACAGTACGGTCGGCGGCGCCACCATCACGCAGGTGCGCGACGCCACCTATCTGATCAATGTCGTGGCGCGCTCGCGTGGGTCCGAACGCGGCTCGATCGAAACGTTGCAGAACATGCAGCTGCCGACCAGTACCGGCGAGGCGATCCCGCTCGCGGCCGTCGCCAACTTCCGCTACGATCTGGAGCAGCCAACGGTGTGGCGACGCGACCGCATCCCGACCATCACCGTGCGCGCCGGACTGGTCGGCGACGTGCTGCCGGCCACCGTCGTCAACGAATTGAAGCCCTCGGTCGACGCCTTCACCGCCAACCTGCCGCCGGGCTATTCGATCGCTACCGCCGGCTCGGTCGAGGAGAGTGCCAAAAGCCAAGGACCGATCGCCGCCGTCGTGCCGTTGATGCTGTTCGTCATGGCGACGATCCTGATGGTGCAATTGCAGAGTTTCCAGCGCCTGTTCCTGGTGGTGGCGGTGGCGCCGCTCGGCCTGATCGGCGTTGTGGCGGCCCTTGTGCCGAGCGGCGCGCCGCTCGGCTTCGTCGCCATCCTCGGGGTGCTGGCGCTGATCGGCATCCTGATCCGCAACTCGGTCATCCTGATCGTGCAGATCGAGGATCTCGTCCGAGAAGGCAAGGACCGCTGGGCGGCCGTCATCGAGGCGACGGAACACAGGATGCGCCCGATCGCGCTGACGGCGGCCGCCGCCAGCCTGGCGCTGATCCCGATCGCGCGCGAAGTGTTCTGGGGCCCGATGGCCTATGCCATGATGGGCGGCATCATTGCCGGCACGGCGATTACGCTGCTGTTCCTGCCGGCGCTTTATGTGACGTGGTTCAGGATCAAGGAGCCGAAAGATCGGGAAGACCCACCCGTGGAGAGCGGCGAACCGGTGCAAGCTCAGACTTAAGGCTTTGCCGGATCAGTTATTGTCGTTGGAGGGTGTTGGCGCGACTTGGCGCGTTGCCATGGTGCCGATTTTGAGCTGCGCCAGGCATGCCAACCCTCTGGTAAGTCGGCCAATTCCAGGATGCTTTCATCCCGCCGCAAAACATTTTGCAAGCTGACGATCATAATTTCGCCTTCGCCAACAAGTCCAGTTTCGCTGTTGTGGAATTGCCAACTACCGTCGTCATCGTCATGCACAACGTACGCAATCCAATCACCGCGGGTGACTATGCCTCTGTCCAAAAACACCGCGACATTGGGTGGATCTGCAAACTTCCATTCCTCCATGGGAATTCCCTGAACCAGTGGTCATGTGGCAAAGATTTCAACCGGTTCTCACAAACCCGTCGCTGGCCCGCAACAGATTGCGCGTATAATCCTTGGTCACGCGGCGTTCGACAAGGTCTGCCGCCGCCAGATTCTCCACCGCCTCGCCGCTTTGCATCACCATCAGCCGCTCGCACATATGGGTGATGATGGCGAGGTCGTGGCTGACCATCAGGAAGGTCAGCTTGCGCCGCTTGCGTACCTCTTCCAACAGGTTGAGCACTTCCGCCTGCACCGAGGCATCGAGCGCCGAGGTCGGCTCGTCGAGCAGCAGGATCGAAGGTTCGAGGATCAGGGCACGGGCAATCGCCACGCGCTGGCGCTGGCCGCCAGAGAGCTGGTGCGAATAGCGGAAGCGAAAGCCGTTTCCCAGCCCGACCTCGTCGAGCGCCCGCTGGATGCGCTTTTCGCCATCGGCAAAGCCATGGATGGCAAGCGGCTCCTGCAGGAGGCGGTCGACGGTCTGGCGCGGGTGCAGCGAGCCGTACGGATCCTGGAAGACCATCTGCACTTCGCGGTAGAAGGCCTTGTCGCGGCGCGCGCCGAGCATCTTGCCGTTGACGGCGATGCTGCCCGATGCGACCGGCGCAAGGCCGGCGATGGCCCGAAGCAGCGTCGATTTGCCGGAGCCGGATTCACCGACCAGGCCAAAGGATTCACCCGGCTGCACGTCGAGGCTGACGCCCTTCAGTGCGCGAAAACGGTCGAAGATCACTTCCAGCCTGTCGACGGCAATCGCAGAAGTCATGCCGCCCACTCCGGCTTGCGGTCGAGCACCGGCAGCGGGTGGCGGTCGGCTCCGATCTTGGGCATGCAATTGAGCAGGCCGCGCGTGTAGGGATGCTGGGCATGGCCGAGTTCGGACGCCTTGAGCTGCTCGACCACCTTGCCGGCATACATGACGATGACGCGGTCGCAGAAGGATGAGACCAGGCGCAGATCGTGCGAGATGAAGATCAGCCCCATGCCGCGCTCACTGACCAGCCGGTCGAGAATGCCGAGCACATCAAGCTGCACGGTGACGTCGAGCGCCGAGGTCGGCTCGTCGGCGATCATCATTTCCGGACCGGCGATCAGCATCATGGCGATCATGGCGCGCTGGCCCATGCCGCCGGACACTTCATGCGGATGCAGGTTGAAGACGCGAGAGGGATCACGGATCTGCACCGCCTCCAGCATGGCCAATGCGCGGTCGCGCGCCTCGGCCTTGCCGACCTTTTCATGCGTGCGCAGCGTTTCGACGATCTGGCGGCCGATGCTCATCACCGGGTCGAGCGAGTATTTCGGATCCTGCAGGATCATGGCGATGCGCTTGCCGCGCAGCGCCCGGCGTTCGCGCGGCGAGACGCTGAGCAGGTCGATGCCGTCGAAGGCGAGCTTGTTGGCCGATATCCGCGCCTGCGGCGGCGTCAGGCCCATGATGGCGCGGCCGGTCTGCGATTTGCCGGAGCCGGATTCTCCGACGATGCCGAGCCGTTCGCGGCCGAGCGAGAAGGAGACGCCGCGCACCGCCTCGATCAGCCCGGTGCGGGTCGGGAAGGTGACGCGCAAATCGTCGACCTCGAGCAGCGTCTTCGTTTCCCTGCTCATTGGTCACCACTGCGGGGATCGAGCGCGTCGCGCAGGCCGTCGCCGAGCAGGTTGAAGCCGAGGCTGACGATGAGGATGGCGAAGCCCGGCGCACCGGCCACCCACCACTGGTCGAGCACGAAGCGGCGCCCCGACGCGATCATCGTGCCCCATTCCGGCAGCGGCGGTTGCGCGCCGAGGCCGAGGAAACCGAGCCCGGCGGCGGTCAGGATGATGCCGGCCATGTCGAGCGTCACCCTGACGATCAGGGACGAAATGCAAAGCGGCATGATATGGCGCAGCACGATGCGGAAGGGCGAGGCGCCCATCAGCTGCACCGCCTTGATGTAATCGGAATTGCGCACCGTCAGCGTCTCTGCCCGCGCGATGCGGGCGTAGGGCGGCCATGAGGTGATGGCGATGGCCAGCACCGCATTCTCGATGCCGGGGCCAAGTGCTGCAACAAACGCCAGCGCCAGGATCAGCTTGGGAAAGGCGAGAAAGATGTCGGTGATGCGCATCAGGATGGCATCGGTCCAGCCGCCGGCATAGCCGGCCACCGTGCCGACCAGAAGGCCGATCGGTGCCGCGATGATGGCGACCAGGATGACCACATAAAGGGTCCAGCGCGAGCCGTAGAGGATGCGCGACAGGATATCGCGGCCGAGATCGTCGGTGCCAAACCAGTGCTCGGTGCTCGGCGCCAGCAGGCGCGCGTTCTTCAGGTCGCCGAACGTCGGAGAATAAGGCGCCAGCATACCGGCAAGGGCGGCAACGATCAGCAAGGCAATGATAATGAGCAGGCCGAGAAAGGCCAGCCGGTTGGCGGAAAAGCGCCGCCACGCCACATAGGCGCGGCCGAGCCTCGCCTGGGTGCGCGAGGCCGGCCGCTCGCTGAGCAGCCAGTCGCGACGAGAGAGAGGACGGGCGTCGGAGGCGGTCATGATGATGCCTCTTGGAGCTGTCGACCCCCACTCCGGCCTGCTTCGCAGACCACCTCTCCCCCGCTCGACGGGGGAGAGGAAAGGCGCGAAGCGTGCGACCGGCTTTTCCTCTCCCCCGGGCAGGGGGAGAGGTGACCCGAAGGGCCGGAGTGGGGGTGATTGGCCGCAGCTGGAGCAATTCCAGGAAAAGTGTGAAACGGTTTTCCGTCCGGAATTGCGTAAAAACAAGGAGTTAGAGCGGGTAGCCGTTTCCGTGAAACGGTGAACTGCTCTAGGCCCGAAAGTGGAATACCTCTGCTCATTGAACCTTCGTCCTCGGATCGAGGACCCGATACAGAAGGTCGGACAGAAGGTTGATGGCGATGAAGACCGAACCGATGACGATGGTGCCGCCGAGCACCGCATTCATGTCGGCGTTCTGCAGCGAGTTGGTGATGTAGAGGCCGATGCCCGGCCATGAGAAGACGGTCTCGGTCAGCACCGAACCTTCGAGCAGCCCGGCATAGGAGAGCGCGATCACCGTCACCATCGGCACCGCCGCATTGCGCAGCGCGTGGCCCCAGATGATGCGGGTTTCCGACAGGCCCTTGGCGCGCGCCGCGACGATATATTCCTGCGACAATTCGTTGAGCATGAACGAGCGCGTCATGCGGCTGATATAGGCGAGCGAGAAATAGCCGAGCAGCGAGGCCGGCAGGATGATGTGGCGGAAGGCGTCGTAAAAAACGTCCCACTGCCCCTGCATCGCAGAGTCGAGGAGATAGAAGCCAGTGATCGGCGTAAAGGTGTATTCGTAGACGATGTCGAGCCGCGCGGGGAAGGCAACCCATTGCAGCTTGGCGTAAAACAGCACCAGCGCCAGCAGTCCCAGCCAGAAGATCGGCACGGAATAGCCGATCAGGCCGATGATACGCACGATCTGATCGATGAAACTGCCGCGCCTGACCGCGGCCAGCACGCCAAGCGGTACGCCGAACAGCGCGCCGATCAGCGTCCCCAGCGTCGCCAGTTCCGTCGTGGCCGGAAGCGCCCGGCGAATGTCGGTCATGACAGGATTGGTGGTCAGCACAGAGACACCGAAATTGCCGTTCAGGGCATTTTTCACATAGATGTAGAACTGCTCGACCAGCGGCAAATCGAGGCCCATCTCGCGGCGCGTGCGCTCGACGACATTGGCCGGCGCCCGGTCGCCGAGCACCGCCAGCACCGGGTCGATCGGGATGACGCGACCGATGAAGAAGGTGACCGCGAGCAGACCAAGATAGGTCGTGATCGCGATGACCAGGAAACGGCCAAGCGATGATGCAATAGCGACGGCACGGGCGCTGCCGCGCCCCGCCGCCACTTCCTTTTCAACCGTGCTCATGCGGCGTGTCCGCGAGCACTATTCCTTGGACACCGGCCCGACGAAATTGCTGTCGAAGCTCGGGCCGAGGGCAAAGCCCTTGAGGTTCTTGCGCAGGCCGGCCACTTCCAGCTGCTGGTGGATGACGACGAAGGGGCTGGTGTCCAGGATCTTCTTCTCGAGGTCCTTGTACATGTCAGCGCGCTTGCCGGCGTCCTTCTCAAGCAGCGCTGCTTCCGTCTCCTTGGTCAGGTCCGGAATGTCCCAGGCATTGCGCCAGGCCAGCGTCTTGGACTTACCCGCATCCGAGTTGTCCGGATTCGAGGCAAAGGTCTGGGCGTTGGAGTTCGGATCGAAATAATCCTGGCCCCACTGGCCGATATAGATGTCGTGGTTGCGGGCGCGGTACTTGGTCAGCGTCTGCTTGCCGTCGCCTGGGATGATCTCGAGCTTGATGCCGGCCTGTCCGAGCGTCTGCTGGATCGATTCCGCCATGCCGGTCGTCGGCTGACCGGTGCGTACGTCCATGGTTACGCTGAAGCCGTCGGGCAGACCGGCCTTGGCCAGCAATTCCTTGGCCTTGGCGACATCGAACTTGAACGGATTCTCATCCAATTCGCCGAGCACGCCCTTGGGCAGGAAGGTCTGGTGGATTTCGCCGATGCCCTTGAGGATCGTCGAGCTCAGCGCATCGTAGTCGACCAGGTATTTGAAGGCTTGGCGGACCTCGGGCTTGGCGAGGTTGGCATTCTTCTGGTTGAGGCTGATGTAATAGACCGTGCCCTTCGGCGCGCTGGTCGAGATGAGATCGGCGTTCTTGGCGATGGCGTCGAGGTCGTTCGGCTCGAGATTGCGGGCAACGTCGATGTCGCCGGCCTCGAGCGCCAGGCGCTGGCCCGAGCTTTCCTTCATGTTGCGGTAGATGACGCGGGCAAGCTTGGCCTTCTCGCCGTAGTAATTATCGTTGCGCTCGAGAACGACCACCTCATTGGCCCGCCATTCGCGCAGCTTGAAGACGCCGGAGCCGGCATAGCCGGTCTTCAGCCAGGCATTGCCGAAATCATTGTCCCATTTGTAGTCGGCGCTCGGCGTCACCGCAGCGACATGTTCCTTGACCAGCTTGGCGTCGACCACCGATGCAACCGTTGCCGACAGGCAGTTCAGCACGAAGCTCGGCGCATAGGCCTTGTCGACGGTGAACTGGAAGGTGGTCTCGTCGACCGCCTTGGCCTTCTCGGCGACGTTGTCGCCGCTGATGCCGAATTGGCCGATGATGAAGGCCGGGCTCTTGTCGAGCTTGACGGCGCGTTCGAACGACCAGGCGACGTCGGCCGCGGTGATCGGATTGCCGGAAGCGAATTTCAGGCCGGGCTTGAGCTTGAATGTGTAGGTCAGGCCGTCATCGGAGACGGTCCAGCTTTCGGCAAGGTCTCCCTTGACCTTGGAGGTGTCGCTGAGGTCGAGACGGACAAGCAGATCATACGTGTTGCCGGTGACCTCGGCGGTCGACAGCTCGAACGCCTCGCCCGGATCCATGGAGATGATGTCGTCGATCGCGAAACCTTCGACCAGCGTGTCGGCGGGCGTGACCGCACCGGCGGGCGCGCCGGCCAGAAGCAGCGCGGACATGGCTGCACCCGCCAGCAGGAAGCGAGAGCGTAGAGCAAACTTTTCCATCATCATCGTGATTGTTCCCTGTTTTGTTGTTTGTTGACCTGAGTTCCCGGCTCAGGGTTGTGCAATTCTTTTCGGGCCTGGAGAAGGCCCCAGTGATCTCTTACCGTTGCGGTTTTTGTCCAGTTGGTCAACACCATATCCGGCAGCCTCGTGGCGGGCAACGAGCATTTATACGATGGCTCAATGGGCCAGAAAGGCCGGTGGGATGTCGACGCATCGGCCAGCCAATCGAGGCTGCCGATCGAGGATAATCTGGCGAATGTCGCGGCTATCTCAGCGCCGCGACCAGGCTGGTGTCAGGGAAGCAGGTGGCGGCGCGGCCGTTCTTGGCTTGCCAAATGCCGATCGAACGGCGGGTCTTGAAGCCGGGCAGGCCATCGGCGCTGCCGACGTCATAGCCCTTGGCTTCCAGCGCGCGTTGCAGAGCGGCTATGTCCGAACGGTGGAGCCCGCCGACCGCGCCCCAGCTGCCGGCAAAATTCGAATCGCCATGGGCGATGCGATCGGCGCCATGGCCGATGAACAGCGCGTAGAGGTCGCTGGTGTTGTACTGCTTCAGCACGTAGAAATTGGGCGTGGCGATAAAGGCCGGACCGCTGCGCCCTGCCGGCATCAGCAGGAAGCCTTCGGCCTTCATCTCACTCGCTGGAAACGGCTTGCCGCCGACGCGCCTAACGCCCATTGCCGCCCATTCGGAGATTTTCTTGCCCTGGTCCGGGCCTTCCAACGAACAGGAAACGCTTTCCGGCACCATCACCTCGAAACCCCAGCCACGGCCCTTTACCCAGCCATAGTGGACGAGATAATTGGCGATCGAGGCCAGCACGTCCGGCGTCGAGTTCCAGATGTCGGCGCGGCCGTCGCCGTCGAAATCGACGGCATGTTTCAGGAACGAGGTCGGCATGAATTGCGGCTGGCCGAGCGCTCCGGCCCAGGACGATTTCATCGCGCCGACCGGAGCCAGCCCGCGCTCGACGATCTCGAGTGCAGCAAGCAGTTCGGTGCGGAAGAAGTCCTTCCTGGTCGACATGAACGCTTTGGTGCCCAGTACTTCGAAGGCGTCGTAGGGCATCTTCGCCGCGCCGAATCCGGTCTCGCGGCCCCAGATCGCCAGCAGCACTTCGCCCGGCACGCCGTAGCGCTTTTCGATAGATGCAAGTGTCCTGGCATTGGTGGCTTCGCGCGCCCGGCCGCCCGCCGTCACCGCGCGAACCGTCTTCTCGGCGAAATAGGCGCCGGGTGAGCCGAATTCGGCCTGGTGCTGCTTCTGCGGCGTGGTCGCCTTATCGCCCGGCTTGACCAGGTCGGGCAGCTTCAGATTGGGATTGATGCCGTCGAAGGCGGCATCGAGGGTGGCTTTGGAAATGCCTTTCGCCCTGGCTTGCGGCCAAAGGTCGTTCTGCAGCCAGGCGCGAAACTGGTCGTCGATCTTTGCGGCGGAGGCGGGGGTGGAAAGGAGGACCGCGAGAAGAACTGCAAAAAAGGAAAACAGAGCCAATCTGAGAGGTTTGCGTTCCTTCACACCCCCCTCTGTCCTGCCGGACATCTCCCCCGCAAGGGGGGAGATTGGCCGCTTCATCGGCGGCGCTCTTGTTGCAATGTCGGCGATTTGCGAAAACAAAGATGACATCCGATCTCCCCCCTTGCGGGGGAGATGTCCGGCAGGACAGAGGGGGGTGCTTGGCACCAGCCTCGACGGATGCGCAACAATCATGATCCGCATCCTCTGCCGCAACTTTGTCAAAACGCCGTCCGCGAGCGCAGCGCCGCGGCCAGCGTGCCCTCGTCGAGATAGTCGAGTTCGCCGCCGACAGGCACGCCATGCGCCAGTCGTGTCACCTTGATATCGAAGCCGGACAGCTGATCGGTGAGGTAATGCGCGGTCGTCTGGCCCTCCACCGTAGCATTGACGGCGAGGATGATCTCCTTGACCTCGCCACCGGCGACGCGGTCGATCAGCGAGCGCATGTTGAGCTGCTCGGGGCCGATGCCGTCGAGCGGGGACAGCGTGCCGCCGAGAACGTGGTAACGCACATTCATCGCCGCCGCGCGCTCCAGCGCCCACAGGTCGGAGACGTCCTCGACGACAATGATGGTGCCGGCATCTCGGCGCGGATCGGTGCAGATCATGCAAGGGTCCGATGTATCGACATTGCCGCAGGTCGAGCAGATGCGCACCTTGTCGGCCGCCTCGGCCATGGCGGCGGCCAGCGGCGACAGAAGCTGCTCCTTCTTCTTGATCAGATGAAGGGCGGCACGCCTGGCCGAACGGGGACCCAGCCCCGGCACCTTGGCCAGGAGCTGGATCAGACGTTCGATCTCGGGACCGGCGATTCGCTTCGACATCGCTCTGATCTAGGATTTTTCAGAGCGCTTTGGAACATCCGCATACGCATGACCGCCATATTGGCCTTGGCGGACCAAAATGGGCGGGGCCCATGGGATCATGGAGAGCAGATCAGTTGGTTTCGAGCGGCCGGCCCTGGCTGACGATCATCGCGCCGACAGCGTCGGTGTTCTCAGGCGTCGACTGGAAACCCATAGACGCCTCTTGCGGCGCTTCCTCGACCGAGGAGATGACCCTCGTCCTTGTGTTCAAGGTTCCGCCAAAACGGGCGGCATCCGGTTCCTCCATCGGCTCCTGCATCGCCACCACCGTCGGCTCCGCCGAGACACGCGCAGATTTCGCGGCCGGCGCGGCGGCCGCGGTCATATAGGTCTGTTGGGCAGGAGCGGACCGGACGGTGGCCGGCTTGGCCGGACGCACCGGCTCGGCGGACGCGACCATCGTCACCGGCTCCGCCGGCTTCTGCGGCGCCGCCGAGGCAATGGCGACCTGCGGCTCGTCCGGCAGCGGCTGCCAGTTGCGGCCGCGCTTCTCGTAAAAGGCATTGCCGCCGGCAACCATGGTGTAGTGCATGTTCTTGTAGGGGAAGCGTAGGCCGGCGGTGTGGAAGAACATGGTGTTCTTGAGCTTGGACTTGCGCTCCCCCTTCAGCACCGCGTCGGCGGCTTCCTCGACATCGGGCATTGCGCGTGAATTCATCGGCCTTGTCATGACGCCGGGGGCAAACTGCCCGCGCTCGCCCACCACCGCGCAGATGGTGCTGCCGTGCTTGCCGGAGCGCAGCCGGTTCATCACCACCGTGCCGACCGCGATCATGCCGTCGCGGCTCGAGCGGTTGGATTCAAAGAACATCGCCCGTTCCAGGCATTCCTTGTCCTTCGGCGTGTGGCTGTACGCCCGGGAGCTCAGGAAACCCGGCGTGATGGCGTCGGTCAGGCTGGCGACGGACATGCCGTGTGAAGTGGTCTGGCTACAGGCAGCCAAAAACAGGGGTGAAATGACGGCGCCGAGCAACAGCGGCGTCTTCCATCGCGTAGAAATCAACAGGTAACCCTCTCACTTCGTGCCCGCCCCCAGGCTGCGGCAAGAATGAGACACTTTCGGGCAAAATGATGGCCAAAACGTTATTAACAACGCGCTGTTGCCAAATTGGCACAATTTCCTGGTTTTCCAGATAGATCGCACCCATCATTTCACAAAGGCGATGACCTCTCTCTCTTTGTTTCGCCGCAATTGCCCCAAGGGAAAGCACTACGCGCTTTTCCCGGGCAAACGCTGTTAATTTCTCCTGGAACCGGTCTGCAGCCCGGCCGCAATCACGGCCGCTGGCCAGGCTCAAGCTCCTCGACCTTCTCCGAAAACAGGCCGCGCCGGAGGAACAGCGTCCGCGCCTCCCTGGCCGTCGGGGCGATCTTTCCCGGCCAGTCGCTGTCAATGAACTCAGCCTTGGTGAAGTCCGGATTTGTCTCGCTTGCCGCCTCCAGGAATTCGGCGATCTCCAGCACGATCGCGCGCTCGTCCTTCGAAAGCGCCGATGTGCCGGCTTCGATCGAAGGGCGATGGACGAAATCCTCGAACAGATAGAAATAACCCTTGATGCCGACGAGATCGACGCCGTCGTCACAATCGGCCAGGATTTCCAGGATCTCGTAGATCCTGTTGCGGATACGCTGCTCGATCAGTCTTTCGGAGGGCTCTTCGGTCATGTCGATGATGGGCGCGCACGCCGAATGCTAGAAGGGCAGTTTCATTCCCGGCGGGATCGGCAGACCTGCGGTCAGCGCCTTGGTCTTTTCCTGCATGATCTGCTCGACCTTGGTCTTGGCGTCGTTGTGAGCGGCCAGCACCAGGTCTTCCAGGATCTCGACATCGTCTTCCTTGAACAGAGACGGATCGATCTTCAGCGACTTCATCTCGAATTTTCCGGTCAGCGTCACATTGACCAGGCCGCCGCCGGCCTGGCCGGACGCTTCCAGCGTGGCGATCTCGTCCTGCATGGCCTGGAACTTGGCCTGCATTTCCTTCGCCTTGCCCATCAGGCCGAGAAGATCTTTCATGGTCGGGTCCTTTGCGGATTCGTGGCTGGATTAGGGTTCATCGTCGTCAGCCGGCGGCTCGACCGGCACTTCAGCCTCTGTCGTTTCGGCTTCCGGCGCGTCTGGAATGCGCACGTCGATGATCTTGGCGCCGGGAAAGCGCGCCAGGATAGCGGCCACGGTCGGGTCGCTCTTGGCATCGAGAAAAGCCGTCTCGCGCTTGGCCGATTCCATTTCGGCGAGCGTCTGGCCGCCCTCTTCCTTCGACAGCGAGACCAGCCAGCTGCGGCCGGTCCAGGCGCGCAATTTCGTCGTCAGGTCGTTGAGCAGCATCTTGGGCGCATCGCCGGTCAGGCCGACGTCGATGCGGCCGGGCTCGATGCGCACAAACCGGATGCAGCTCTTGACCAGCACCTTGAAGGCGATGTCACGCTGCGCATCGGCGAGCGCAATGATGTCGGCCAGCGATTTCAGCGGCGCCGATTCCATGGCCGGCTCCGGAGGAGCGACGTAGGCAACGGCAGCAGGCGAGGCTTCGACCAGCCGCATGGTCTGCGCACCGCCAGGACCGGCGGGCATGCGCGTCTGCGCCACCGCGCCGGCGCCACCGCCGTTGCCGGAACTTGCAGGCGCGCCATTCGGGCGCGGCGCGCCGCTTTGGACCGACGCTCCGCCCTCGAGCGATCTCAACGCCTCGTCCAGCGTCGGCAGGTCGGCGGCATGCGCCAGCCGGATCAGCACCATTTCGGCGGCACTGACCGGCCGGTTGGAGGACTGCACTTCGGGAATGCCCTTGAGCAGCATCTGCCATGTCCGCGACAGCACCCTGACCGACAGCGTCCTTGCGAAATCGGCGCCGCGCTGCCGCTCGTCCTCGGACAGCGAGGCATCCTCGATGGCCGTCGGCACGAAACGCAGCCGGGTGACGAGGTGGTTGAACTCGGCAAGATCGGTCAGCACGGCTGCCGGATCGGCGCCGGTGTCGTATTGCGCGCGGAATTCGCCGAGCGCTGCCGCCACATCGCCCTTCATCACATGTTCGAACAGGTCGACGATGCGGGCGCGGTCGGCAAGTCCCAACATCGCCCGCACAGCCGCGGCACCGACAGTGCCGGCGCCATGGGCAATCGCCTGGTCGAGGATGGAGAGCGAATCACGGGCCGAGCCTTCGGCGGCGCGCGCGATCATCGCCAGCGCGTCGTCGTCGACCGCAATGCCTTCCTGGGCCGAAATCGAGCCGAGATGCGCGACCAGCGCGCCGGCGTCGATGCGCCTCAGGTCGAAGCGCTGGCAGCGCGACAGGACAGTGATCGGGACCTTGCGGATTTCGGTGGTGGCGAAGATGAATTTGACGTGCGGCGGCGGCTCTTCCAGCGTCTTCAGCAGGCCGTTGAAGGCCTGCGTCGACAGCATGTGCACTTCGTCGATGATATAGACCTTGTAACGGGCCGACACCGGCGCATAGCGCACGCGCTCGATGATATCCCTGATGTCGTCGATGCCGGTATGCGAGGCGGCGTCCATCTCGATGACGTCGACATGGCGGCCCTCCATGATCGCCTGGCAATGCTCGCCGAGCACCGCGAGGTCGACCGAAGGCTGGTCGATATCAGCGGTTTTATAATTCAGGGCCCGCGCGAGGATGCGCGCCGTCGTGGTCTTGCCGACGCCGCGCACCCCGGTCAGCATCCAGGCCTGGGCGATGCGGCCGGTGGCAAAGGCATTGGTGAGGGTGCGCACCATCGGCTCCTGGCCGACCAGCTCGGAGAAGTTCGAAGGACGGTACTTGCGCGCCAGCACGCGATAGGCGGCGGCCTTGCCTATCTCCAGGCTTTTTGGTCCCGAATTTCCGGCTTCGCTCATACGCCCGTAAAGCTCCAAATGGCCGCGCCCGAAGGCGGCCGATTCCTGCGCGTAGTCTCGCCCGCGCTGCAATGCGTCGTCAATGTCGCGAGAGGGGCCGATGAGGTGGGAGGCTGGAACAATGACCCGTTCCGGGCTCGTTAGGGCTGCTTCCTTCCGGACCTGACCCGGTTGGCGAGTGGATCGTCCACCACCAACCTCCCGCTTTCCATATCGGCAATTGCGCGACGAAATGCAAGTCCGCCGAAGAAATCGCAAAAATATGGAATTGGCGCACCAATGGGTGAGGGGCGCAATGATTCGCTTGCAGCCCCCTTGCCGCCGCTCTAGCCTTCATGTGTTGAGCAAACCAAGAAAAGCAAGGGAAACGCCGATGCTGCCGGGCCTGGAGGCCGGATTTACGCTGGACGCACGGCTGGAGGCGGACAGCGAACAGTTGATGTGGCTTGGGCTGTGCGAATTGCGGGTGATGAACGACCGCCGCTGGCCATGGCTGCTGCTGGTGCCGCAGCGGCCCGGCGCGGAGGAAATCCATGACATGACGCCGCTCGACCAGACGATGCTGACCTTCGAGACCAATATGGTGGCGCAGGCGCTGAAGAAGGCGACCGGCTGCACCAAGATCAACACCGGCGCGCTCGGCAACATCGTGCGCCAGTTGCACATCCATGTCATCGCGCGTTCGGAAGGCGATCCCGGCTGGCCAGGCCCTGTGTGGGGACATGGTCTGCGAGAGCCCTATCAACGTTCCGACTTGCGACGGTTTGCCGAAACGATCAAGGCGGCGCTATAAGCGTTCCCCGTGTCCATCCCTCAACGTATCCCAGAGTCCCCATGAGCTTCCGCCTGTTTGACGCGCCTTTGCGCGAGCCGAGCCAGTTCGTCGGCTTTGCCGGCAACATGATCGACCGGCAGTCCGAGAACCGCGCCGACGATTCGGTCGACAAGGCGCTGGCCGACCCGGCGACGCGGCTGCTTCTGATGCATGGCGGCCGGCTCTATCTGAAGCTCGGCGCTGGCGGCGCTCTCGACCCTTGGTTCGGCGCGACCGAGAGCGAGCCCTTCAAGGTTTCCCTGGCGCAAGGCATCCTGCTCGGCTTTTCCGAACGAGGACCGGTGCTGGCCGTGCCCGCCGGCGTCGAACCCGAACAGCTTCCGGAAGCAGTCAAGGCCATCGACTACCGCTCGGTCTACATGCAAGGGCTGATCGACGAGGCGGCGGCTGGCGCGATGGCGCAAGGGGCGGCCCTGCTTGCCTGGCATGCCAGCCATCGCTTCTGCAGCAAATGTGGTACGGAATCGCAGATGCGGGCCGGCGGCTACAAGCGCCATTGCCCGAATTGCGGCACCGAGCATTTTCCGCGCACCGACCCGGTGGCGATCATGCTGACGGCGACGCGGGAAAAATGCCTGCTCGGACGCGGCCGGCATTTCGCGCCGGGCATGTACTCGGCCCTTGCCGGCTTCATCGAGCCGGGCGAGACGATCGAGGCGGCGGTGCGCCGCGAGACGCTGGAAGAGGCCGGTATCCGGCTTGGCCGCGTCGTCTACCACGCCAGCCAGCCCTGGCCGTTCCCCTATTCGCTGATGATCGGCTGCTTCGGCGAGCCGCTCAATGACGATATCCAGGCCGACCTCAACGAGCTTGAGGACTGCCGCTGGTTTTTTCGCGACGAGGTGCGCCTGATGCTGGAAAGGACGCACAAGGACAATCTGGTCACGCCGCCGAAAGGCGCCATTGCGCATCACCTCATCCGCGCCTGGGTCAATTCAGAATGATGGCAGCGAACACCGAAAGACATTGCAGGAGCAGGACATGATCCGTCACACCGTCGTTTTCACGCTGAAGCATCCGCCGCATTCGCTGGAGGAAAAGCGGTTCCTGGTCGACGCCAAGAAAATCCTAACCGCGATCAGAGGCGTCACGCATTTCGAGCAATTGCGGCAGATCAGCCCCAAGAACGACTATCATTTCGGCTTCTCGATGGAGTTCGCCGACCAGGCCGCCTACAACAGGTACAACGACCATCCAGACCATGTCGCCTTCGTGCGCGACCGCTGGGTGCCGGAGGTCGAGGCCTTCATGGAGATCGACTATGTGCCGCTGGGCGCGGTGATTTAGGGCATGGTCCCGAAAAGTGGAAACCGGTTTTTGGACAAGATCATGCCCAGTAGCGATCAGTCCGCCACTTTCCACTGCTCACGCGACTCGCTGGCCGGATAGACGCCGAGAATCCGCACTTCGCGCGAGAAGAAACGAAGCTCGTCCAGCGCCAGCTTGACCAGCGGATCGTCGGGATGGCCCTCGATGTCGGCGTAGAACAGCGTCGCCGTAAACGCCCCCAACTGGTAGCTCTCCAGCTTGGTCATGTTGATGCCGTTGGTGGCAAAACCGCCCATCGCCTTGTAGAGCGCGGCCGGCACGTTGCGGACGCGAAAGATGAAGGTCGTCATCATCTTGACGTCGGGTGATGGGCGTTCGGCCCATTGCTTGTTCTTGGTCAGGACGACAAAGCGGGTGACGTTGCTGTCGGTGTCCTCGACGTTTTGCTCGATGATATCGAGCCCGTAGAGGGTCGCTGCCAGTGCGGGCGACAGTGCCGCCATGGTGCGGTCCTTGACCTCGGAGACCATCTTGGCGGCGCCAGCCGTGTCGCCAGCGACGATCGCCTTCCAGCCGTTCTTGCGGATGTATTTGCGGCACTGGCCAAGCGCGTGGATGTGGCTGTGCACGGTCTCGATCTCGTCGCGCTTCACGCCCGGCAGCACCATCAGCTGGAAATGGATCGGCAGAAAATATTCGCCGACGATGTGCAGCTTCGATTCCGGCAGCAGATGATGGATATCGGCGACGCGTCCGGCAATGGTGTTCTCGATCGGGATCATGGCGAGATCGGCCTTGCCGGTCTCGACCGCGTTGAACGCATCCTCGAAGGTCGGGCACGGCAACGGCTCCATCGATGGATAGACGTTGCGGGAGGCGGTGTCGGAATTGGCGCCCGGCTCGCCCTGGAAGGATATTCTGTTGGTCTTTTCAGGCATGCCGATATCTCAGGTTGAAAGGATCTGTCTGGCGCGTTCGAGGTCTTCCGGCGTGTCGACGCCGAGCGGCAGCGACTGGACGATCTCGGCGTCGATGCGCATGCCGGCTTCCAGCGCCCGCAACTGTTCCAGCCGCTCGCGCCGTTCGAGCGGCGACGGCTTCAGCGCGACGAAACGCTCAAGTGCTTCGCGGCGATAGGCGTAGAGGCCGACATGATGATAGAGCGGCCCCTCGCCCCAAGGCGCCGTGGCACGGGTGAAATAGAGCGCCCTCAGCCTGCTGCCGGAAAGCGGCGAACCGACGATCTTGACGACATTGGGATTGGTCTTTTCCTCGTCGCGGACGATCTCGACGCCGAGCGTGGCGATGTCCACCGCACTGTCCTCGAAAGGCCTGAGCGACGCGGCGATAATCTGCGGATCGATGGTCGGCAGGTCGCCTTGCACATTGACGATGGTTTCGACCTTGCGCCCGGGGTCGAGCGCGATCAGCGCCTCGTGGATGCGGTCGGAGCCGGATTCGTGATCCGTGCGCGTCATCACGGCCTCGAACCCGTGCGCGCGCACCGCTTGCGCCACGCTTTGCGTGTCGGTCGCCACCACCACCCGGCCAAGGCCGGCTTCGGCGGCGCGGCGGGCGACATGGACGATCATCGGGGCGCCTGCGATGTCGGCCAGCGGCTTGCCCGGCAGGCGGGTCGAGGCCATGCGGGCCGGGATCAGGATCAGCGTGGACATTTCGGGTGCAAGGCGTCTCGAAAGAGGACAGGGAAAGTGGCAAAAGGTCTCACTGGAAGCGCCCTTATAGGTGTTGCAACGCCGCAGCAAAAGACCTAGTTTCCGCCCGATTTGACCGCCCTGGCAGGACGGGTCACGATACCGACGGACGGAGTGGACGGTTCTGTCCGCCGGAAAAGGGAGCAAGGGGCGTATGGATTCCAACGAAGTCAACAAACTGCTCGCCGGATTGCTCGGAACCGTTTTCGTCGTCTTCTCGGTCGGCATTGTGTCCGATGCGCTGTTTGCCTCGCCTGCGCCGGAAAAGCCCGGCTTCGCCATCGAGGCCGCGGAGCCCGCCGAAGGCGGCCCGGCCGCTCCTGCCGCAGCCGAAAAGCCGATCGCAGATCTTCTGGCCAATGCAAATGCCGAACAGGGCGCTGCCATCTTCAAGAAGTGCCAGGCCTGCCATTCCGGCGAAAAAGGCGGTCCTAACAAGGTCGGCCCCGATCTGTGGGATATCGTCGACCGTCCGGTCGCCTCTCACGAGGGCTTCGCCTATTCGGCGGGCATGAAGGAATATTCCAAGGGCGGCACAGAGAAGTGGACCTACGATAACCTCAACCACTTCATCACGTCGCCCAAGAAGGACGTTAAAGGCACGGCGATGGGCTTTGCCGGCCTGCCGAAGGAAGAAGACCGCGCCAACGTCATCGCCTATCTGCGCACGCTGTCCGACAATCCCAAGCCGCTGCCGGCACCGGGTGCCGCCGCCGATGCAGGCGCGCCCGCCAAGCCTGCCGATGCAGCCGCTCCGGCAAAGCCGGCTGATGGTGCCGCGCCCGCGAAACCGGCCGCTCCTGCCGCCCCGGCTCCGGCCGCACCCGCACCGGCGCCTGCCCAATAACCAGATATCATCTCGACGACCTTGAAAAAGCCGGGTTCAGCCCGGCTTTTTTGTTGGGAAAACCGCATAGGCGGCGACAAAGCCGCGCATGGCGGTTTTCACGAGCGCCAAATCATCTAGATTGCCCATGAGCGGGCATTGCGAAGAGGATAGTGCATGACGGTTGGCCGAACGCTTCTCAAGTCGTTCCTGGCGGCAGCCCTTCTGGCGGCGGGATTGCAGGCTGCCCGCGCCGACGAATGGCGCACCACCTCATCGCTGATCGGCGAGTCCAAATACGGCGCCAATTTCCAGCACTACGACTACGTCAACCCCGACGCGCCCAAGGGCGGCACGCTGAACTCGGTGGTGCCAGGTACATTCGACAGCTTCAATCCCTACGTCGTCCAGGGGTCGCCGGCTGCCGGCCTCGTCGGGTTCGGTGGCGGTCTGCTCTACGACACTCTGATGGAGCAGGCGACCGATGAAGGCAGCACCAGCCATCCGCTGATCGCCGATGCTTACAAATATCCGGCCGACTATTCCTCCGCGACCTATCGGCTCGATCCGCGCGCCAAATGGCATGACGGCCAGCCGATCACCGTCAATGACGTGATCTGGTCGTTCCAGGTGCTCAAGGCCAACAGCCCGCAATACAGCCGCTATTTCGAGAATGTTATCGATGCGGTGGCGATTTCGGATCGCGAGGTGGAGTTCCATTTCAACCAGAAGGGCAATCGCGAACTGCCCAAGATAATCGGCGACCTCGCCGTACTGCCGAAACATTGGTGGGAAGGCACCGATGCCAACGGCAAGAAACGCGACGTGACCAAGCCGACCCTGGAAATCCCGCTCGGTTCGGCGGCCTACAAGATCGCCAGCTTCAAGCCGGGCTCGGAGATCATCTGGCAGCGTGTGCCGGATTACTGGGCGGCCAAGCTGCCGGTGAAGATCGGCCGCGAGAACTTCGACACGCGGCGCTACACCTATATCCTCGACGACAACGCCGCCTGGCTCGCCTTCACCAAGGGCGGGCTGGAAGACATCAACCGCGAATACAGTTCGCGCAAATGGGCGACGGCTTACAATTTCCCGGCATTCCAGGCCGGCGATGTCATCAAGAAGGATTTTCAGACCCAGGCGCCGGAACCGATGCAGGGCTTCGTCCTCAACCAGCGGCGGCCGCTGTTCCAGGACCGGCTGGTGCGTGAAGCGCTGACCATTCCATTCGATTTCGAGAGCATGAACCGCACCCTGTTCTTCGGCTTCAACACCCGCACATCAAGCTATTTCCAGGGCACCGAACTGGCCTCGAGCGGGTTGCCGCAGGGCAAGGAGCTGGAGATCCTGGAAAAATATCGCGACAAGCTGCCGCCCGAACTTTTCACCCAGGAGTTCAAGCTGCCGGTCTATGATACGCCGCAGGCGGAACGGAAGTACCTGAAACAGGCGGTCGATCTCTTCGCCAAGGCGGGATGGGTGATCAAGGCCGGCAAGATGGTCAATGCCAAGACCGGCGCGCCGTTCAAGTTCGAAATCCTCGGCTGGAACGACACAGACCAGGTGATCGCCAGCCCCTACATCGCCAATCTGCGCAAGATCGGTATCGACGCCACTTTGCGCATCATCGACCAGACGCAGTACATCAACCGCGTCAATAATTTCGATTTCGATGTCGTGACCGGGATTCTGCAGCAGTCGGATTCGCCGGGCAACGAGCAGCGCGACTTCTGGAGCTCTAGAGCTGCCGATTCGCCCGGTTCGCGCAATCTGATGGGCATCAAGGACCCGACCGTCGACGCCCTGGTCGATCGCATTATCTTCGCGACCGATCGAGACGATCTCGTCGCCGCCACCCATGCGCTCGACCGCATCCTGCTGTGGAACTTCTATGTCTTGCCGCAATATTACCGGTCGGCGGTGTGGCTGGCCTATTGGGACAAGTTCAAATTCCCCGACAAGCAGCCTGCCTATATCGGAGCCGACATCGATTCTTGGTGGATCGACCCGGACAAGGAGAAGGCGCTGGCGGCCAAATACAAGGGTGGCAATTGATGGCGGCCCTTGCCCGCCGCGACTTTCTCGCCCTGGGCAGTGCCGCGGCAGCCGCCGCCTTGCTGCCCGGCAGGGCCTTCGCCGACATTGCGACCGGCACCAAGCTGCATGGCCTGTCGGCCTTCGGCGACCTCAAATATAAGCCCGATTTCGCGCATTTCGACTACGTCAATCCGGACGCCCCAAAGGGCGGCCAGATGAATTTCGCGCCGCCGAACTCGACCCTCAATCAGAGCTTCCTGACCTTCAACACATTGAACTCACTGGTGTTGAAGGGGGAGGCGCCGCCGCGCACCGAACTCTGTTTCGATTCGCTGATGACAAGCGCGCTCGATGAGCCGGATGCGGTCTATGGCCTGCTTGCAGAAACCGTTTCCCTGTCGCCGGACCGCAACGGCTTCCGCTTCGTGCTTCGACCGCAAGCGCGTTTCCACGACGGCTCGCCGCTGACCGCGCAGGACGTTGTCTTCGCGCTGAAGCTTTACAAAGACAAGGGCCATCCGAACCTTTCCCAGGCGTTGCGGTACATGACCGACGCGGTTGCGGTCGATCCCGCCACCGTCAACCTCACTTTCAACGGCGAACAGTCCGCGCAAAACATCCTAGCGATCGTGGGGATGCCGATCGTCTCCAAGGCGTTTTACACGGCCAATGATTTCGATGCTTCGACCATGACACCGCCGCTTGGCTCGGGTCCCTACAAGATTGGACGCGTGGCGGCCGGACAGACTGTCGAATATGACCGCGTGGCCGACTATTGGGGCCGCAATCTCCCAGTGAACCGCGGCCTCTACAATTTCGACCGCATCCGCATCGACTTCTATCTTGACCGGCAGGCGGCGTTCGAAGCCTTCAAGAAAGGCGACACGCATTTTCGCGAGGAATTCACCTCGCGGGTATGGGCGACCGGCTACGACTTTCCGGCGCTGAAGGACGGCAAGGTCGTCAAACGGGAATTTCCCGGCGAAAAAACGCCCTCCATGCAGGCTGCCGCAGTGAACCAGCGGCGACCGCAGTTCCGCGATGAGCGGGTGCGGCGGGCGATCGCCAGATGCTTCGATTTCGAATGGATGAAGCGGGCGCTGTTTTACGGCTCCTACGAGCGCTCTCATTCGAATTTCGAACGGTCGGATTACAAGGCCGAAGGCCTGCCCTCACCTGACGAATTGAACCTGCTGGAGCCGTTCCGGGCCGAGTTGCCGCCAGAGGTCTTTGGTGAAGCGGTGACGCAGCCCCTTTCCGACGGTTCGGGCCATGACCGCAAGCTGCTGGGCGAGGCTTCGAGATTGCTTGCGCAAGCCGGCTGGAAGCGTACAGGCAGTTTCGTCGTCAACGACAAAGGCGAGCGGCTGCGGGTGGAAATGCTGGCCGAAGACGACGGCATGGTTCGCATCTTCACCCCATGGTCGGAAAGTATGAAGGCGATCGGGATCGACGCCTCGATCCGGCAAGTCGATTCGGCGCAATATGAACAGCGGCAGAGCGATTTCGACTTCGACCTCATCGTGCTCGCATGGTCGATCGGGGCGACGCCGACCGACGACAGCCTGCAGATGCTCTATAATTCCCGGATGGCTAAAATCCCGGGGCAGCGCAACTATCCGGGCACGGTAAGCAAGGCCATCGACGCCCTGATCGCGGCAGCCGGCAAGGCGAAAGACCGTATAGAACTCGTCACGGCGCTCAGAGCGCTCGACCGGGTCTTGCGCGCGCGGCTCGACTGGATTCCAACATACTATCTGGCGAATCACCGCGTCGCCTATTGGGACATGTTCGGCTTTGTCGAACAGAAGCCCGATTTCGGCTTTCCGGTCGAGACGCTGTGGTGGTTCGATAAGGGCAAGGCGGCAAGAATTGGCAAAGGCTGAGATGTTCGCTCAACGAGGGCAGAAGGCCTGATGGGCGCCTATATCCTGCGCCGCATCCTTTTGATGATCCCGACGCTGTTCGGCATCATGGCGATATCCTTCGCCGTCATCCAGTTCGCCCCCGGCGGTCCGGTCGAACAGGTCATCGCCCGGCTGACCAATCAGGGCGGCAGCGACCGCCTCGGCGGCGGTGGTGGCGACGCGGGCGCTGGCGGCAATTTCGACGCCGCCGGTGACGTCAGTTCGAAATATCGCGGTGCGCAGGGGCTCGATCCGGAATTCATCAAGAAGCTGGAGAAGCAGTTCGGCTTCGACAAGCCGCCGCTCGAGCGCTTCGGCATGATGCTGTGGAACTATGCCCGCTTTGATTTCGGCGACAGCTATTTCCGTGACATTTCGGTGCTCGATCTGATCCTGGAAAAAATGCCGGTGTCGATCTCGATCGGACTGTGGATCACGCTTTTGTCCTACCTGATCTCGATCCCGCTCGGCATCCGCAAGGCGGTCAAGGACGGCACTCCCTTCGACGTCTGGACCAGCGGCGTCGTCATCGTCGGCTATGCCATCCCGGGCTTCCTGTTCGGCATCATGCTGATGGTGCTGTTTGCCGGCGGGTCTTTCTGGGACTGGTTTCCGTTGCGCGGCCTCACCTCGGACAATTGGGATCAATTGTCCTGGTGGGGAAAGATCGTCGACTATTTCTGGCATATGACCTTGCCGCTGACCGCGCTGGTGCTGTCGGCCTTCGCCACCACGACGCTGCTGACCAAGAACTCGTTCCTCGAAGAAATCCGCAAGCAGTATGTGGTGACGGCGCGGGCCAAGGGCCTGTCGGAACGGCAGGTGCTCTACGGCCACGTCTTCCGCAATGCCATGCTGATCGTCATCGCCGGCTTTCCCGGCGCCTTCATCTCGGCCTTCTTCACCGGCTCGCTGCTGATCGAGAACATCTTTTCCCTCGACGGCCTCGGCCTGCTCGGCTTCCGGTCGGTGGTCGAGCGCGACTATCCCGTGGTGTTCGCCAATCTTTACATCTTCTCGCTGCTGGGGCTGTTCGTCGGTCTCTTGTCCGACCTGCTCTACACCTGGGTCGATCCGCGCATCGATTTCGAGCGGAGAGACGTCTGATGTCGGAGGCTACAGTCCCCGTGGACGCGGCACCCGCGCGGATAAAGCGGCCGTTTCTGTCGCCGCTCAACAAGCGGCGCCTGCAGAACTTCAGAGCCAACCGGCGCGGCTACTGGTCGCTGTGGATCTTCCTCGTCCTGTTCGTGCTGTCGCTGTTTTCCGAGTTCATCGCCAACGACAAGCCGATCATCGCCTCCTACAAGGGCGAGATCCTGTTTCCGGTGCTGGTCGCCTACCCCGAGGAAAAATTCGGCGGTTTCTATGCCGTCACCGATTATCGCGACCCGGTCATCCAGGACGAGATCAACGCCAATGGCTGGATGATCTGGCCACCGGTGCGCTACTCCTATCAGACCGTCAACAACGCCATTCCGGAAGCAGCGCCGGCCAGGCCGTCGTGGCAGTATGACGCAACGAAGCGCTGCAACCAGTATCCGCAGGGTGCCGCCGACCCCGCCTGCATGGTCGGCAACTGGAATTGGCTCGGCACCGACGACCAGGCGCGCGACGTGCTGGCGCGTGTCATCTACGGCTTCCGCATTTCGGTGCTGTTCGGCCTGATCCTGACCGCCGGCTCGGCCTTGATCGGCGTCGCGGCCGGCGCCGTGCAAGGCTATTTCGGCGGCTGGACGGATCTCTTGTTCCAGCGTTTCATCGAAATCTGGTCCGCCATCCCGGTGCTCTATCTCCTGCTCATCGTCGCCGCCATCCTGCCGCCGGGCTTCTTCATCCTGCTCGGCCTGATGCTGCTGTTCTCCTGGGTGGCGCTGGTCGGCGTGGTGCGGGCCGAGTTCCTGCGCGCCCGCAATTTCGAATATGTCAACGCGGCCCGGGCGCTCGGCGTGCCCAACCGCACCATCATGTTCCGGCACCTGCTGCCCAACGCCATGGTGGCGACATTGACCTTCATGCCCTTCCTGCTCTCAGGCTCGATCTCGACGCTGACCTCGCTCGACTACCTTGGTTTCGGCCTGCCGCCCGGCTCCGCCTCGCTCGGCGAACTGCTCAAGCAGGCACAGCGGAACCTTAATGCGCCGTGGCTCGGCATCTCCGGCTTCGTCGTCATCTCGCTGATGCTGTCGCTGCTGGTCTTCGTCGGCGAGGCTACGCGCGATGCCTTCGATCCGCGCAAGACGTTCAGATGAGCGAAGCCCCCTTGCTCAGTGTACAGGACCTCAGCGTCGCCTTCAGCCAGGGCGGCAGCCAGTCGTTGGCCGTCGACCACATCTCGTTCGACATCGCCAAGGGCGAGACGGTGGCGCTGGTCGGCGAATCCGGCTCCGGCAAATCGGTCTCGGCGCTTTCGGTGCTGAAGCTGCTGCCCTATCCAAGCGCCAGCCACCCCTCGGGAAAGATCCTGTTCCAGGGCGCCGACCTGCTTGCGATGAGCGAGAAGCAGTTGCGGCAGGTGCGCGGCAACAAGATCACCATGATCTTTCAGGAGCCGATGACTTCGCTCAATCCGCTGCACACGATCGAGCAGCAGATCGTCGAGATCCTGAAGCTGCATCAGGGCATGGCCGACCGCCCGGCCAAGGAACGCACACTGGCCTTGCTCAACGAGGTCGGCATCCGCGATCCGCACAAGCGCCTCGATGCCTATCCACACCAGTTGTCCGGCGGCCAGCGTCAGCGCGTGATGATCGCCATGGCGCTGGCCAACGAGCCCGAACTTCTGATCGCCGACGAGCCGACGACGGCACTCGACGTCACCGTGCAGGCGCAGATCCTCGAACTGCTGGCCGGCTTGAAGAGCCGCAAGGGGATGTCGATGCTGTTCATCACCCATGATCTCGGCATCGTGCGCAAGATTGCCGACCGCGTCTGCGTGATGACCAAGGGCAAGATCGTCGAGACCGGGCCGACCAAGGAGATCTTCGCCAATCCGCAGCATGCCTATACGCGGCATCTGCTGGCGGCCGAGCCGAAGGGCAAGCCGCCGGCCGCCAATGCCGGTGCCAAGCCTGTCATGACCGGCAAGGACATAAAGGTCTGGTTCCCGATCAAGCAGGGCTTCTTCCGCCGCACTGTCGACAATGTGAAGGCGGTCGACGGCATCGATGTCACCGTGCGCGCCGGCCAGACGCTTGGCGTGGTCGGCGAATCCGGCTCCGGCAAGACGACGCTCGGCCTGGCGCTGGCACGCATGATCTCGTCGACCGGAACGATCCAGTTCAACGGCCGCGACATCAACCAGCTGACTTTCAACGCCATGCGGCCGCTCAGGCGCGAATTGCAGATCGTCTTCCAGGATCCGTTCGGCTCGCTCAGCCCGCGCATGTCGATCGCCGAGATCATCGAAGAAGGCCTCAAGATCCACGAGCCGAAGCTGTCGCCCGACGAGCGCGACGACAAGGTGGCCGCCGTGCTGAAGGAGGTTGGGCTAGACCCGGCGACACGCAACCGCTATCCGCACGAGTTTTCCGGCGGCCAGCGCCAGCGCGTCGCCATCGCACGCGCCATGGTGCTCAACCCGCGCTTCGTCATGCTGGACGAGCCGACATCGGCACTCGACATGAGCGTGCAGGCGCAGGTCGTCGATCTGCTGCGCAGCCTGCAGGCCAAGCACGGCCTCGCCTATCTTTTCATCAGCCATGATTTGAAAGTCATCCGGGCGCTCGCCAACGACGTCATCGTCATGCGCAATGGCAGGATCGTCGAAGCCGGTCCTTCCCAGCAGATTTTTGAAAATCCGCAAACCGACTATACTCGGGCGCTGATCTCGGCCGCCTTCAAGATCGAGACGGCACCGGTCGGCATCGTCAGCGAGTGATTTGCGTAGAGAGGAACTAAAAGACCGCAATGGAAAAAGGCCGTATCCTGCTTGCCGTCACCGGCTTTCATCCGCAGCGCTGGCGCGAGCTCCTGTCGGCCGAGCGCGAGGTGGTGCTGGAGCCGGACGGCGCCAGCGACCCCTCGATCACCTATGCCGTGGTGTGGAAGCAGAAGCCGAACCTGTTGTCGTCGCTGCCCAATCTGCGCGCCATCTTCTCGATCGGCGCCGGCGTCGACCATATCTTCGCCGATCCCGGCCTGCCCGACGTGCCGATCGTCAAGGTCGTCGCCGACAACCTCACCCAGTACATGACCGAATATGTCGTCTGGCGGGTTCTCGACCATCATCGCCAGGGCCTGCTCTACCGGTCGCAGCAGCCGAAGAAGATCTGGCACGAGCCGCAGCAGAGGCCTGCCGGTGACATTTCGGTTGGCATCATGGGCCTCGGCAGTCTCGGCCGCGCCGCGGCCTCGGTGCTTTTGTCGCTCGGCTTTGCCGTCAATGGCTGGTCGCGCACCGACAAGGCCATGGAAGGCGTCGCGACCTATTCCGGCGAGGCTGGACTGATCCCCTTCCTCAAGGCGACCGACATCCTGGTGGTGCTTTTGCCGCTGACGCCGGAGACCAAGGGCATTATCAACTACGGCGTGCTGAAGGAGCTGCGGAAACGCAACGGCCTCGGCGGCTCGGTGCTGATCAATGCCGGGCGCGGCCGGCTGCAGAAGGACGCCGACATTTTACGGGCACTGGATGACGGCACGCTGAAGGAGGCAAGCCTCGACGTGTTCGAGGTCGAACCGTTGCCGAAGACCAGTCCGCTGTGGGGGCATCCAAAAGTGTTCGTGACGCCGCACGCGGCAGCGACCTCCGATCCGGTGCATCTGGCGCCGATCATGCTGCGCCAGATGGACGCCTTCGAACGCGGCGAAAAGCTCGACAATCTGGTGGACCGCAAGGCGGGGTATTAACCAGGCAGCGCCAATTTCTTCTGCTTGTCCGGATGCTCACAGTCGCGGCGATCAATCGACCGGTTCATGGCATCGATCTCACCGCTCGCCTTGTCGGTATCGCGCTTGGCCTTGGAGCGCATGTCAGGCGTGAACGGGCCGAAGCCCATCGCCGGATTGGAGAATGTCGGCTTGGCCTTCGTCGCAAGGCTGTATTGCTGCGCCAGCCCGTTGCGCTGCGCCAGCAACTGGTCGCAGGGCACGTTGTCATATTGCAGGGAGGACTGGACGTTCGCATCCTGCTGTTCCGACATCGAAGTGCCGCCGACACAGCCGGCGGTCAGCAGGCAAGAGGCCAAGATCATCATGTTCCAGCGCATCGGCTATGCTCCTCCTGATATCCCACCCTGATGCGAGCAGATCGCAAATATCAGTCGCGCATGCAAATCGGACTTTTTCACAGCAAGAATGTTTGCGAGGCGGCGCCGGACCCCTTCGCCGGCAGCTTCCCTGCCACAACAGGGCTGCGAGCTCGGGGCAACGGGTTCCTTCGGAGCCTTGGCCGGCGCGTGGCTGACGGAGCATCAACGAAAAACCCGCCTGTGCGGCGGGTGACTGGCACAAATCAGCACCATGGGCCAAAATGTACCATAGCTGAGGGCATGGTGTCAAGAAAAAATTCCTATCGCGCTGCCCGGCAAAAACGGCGGACACCGCCGAACTGGCTGTCGTCAGGTCTTTGCTAGGCTGAGTTCGGAGCCCCGGCCACAACGACCAGCCCGTTGACGTGTTCCCCGCGATCCTGCCGGATCACGGTTGGTTCCAGTGACAAGACCGAAAGCCCGTTGGCGGCCAGGACATCGCGCACATAGTGTTGCGCATGCGCGTAGCGGCGCGACGGCAGCAGCACGAAATCGCCGTTGCCAGCCAGCGTCTCCACGGAAAATGCGAACAGGCCATCCGTGGCCAGCAAGCCGGCAATCGTCTTCACCACGCCGGCCAGCGCACCGACATAGATGAAAACATCGGCCACCGTCACCAGATCGGCTTTCGGACCGGCATAGGGAAAATCCCGCAGATCGGCCTTATCAAGGAAATCGTAGACGCCCTTGGCCCGCGCCTTTCTCAGCATCCTGGCCGAAATGTCATATCCCTCCAGCCGGTCGGCGATCGGCCGCAGCCTCTGTCCCGTCAGGCCGGTGCCGCAGCCAAGATCGAGCGCCAGCGCGAAGCGGCCCGGCCTTGCCGCTCGAATGGCCTGGTCGAGCATCTCAGGCAGCCGGTACCCCAGCCTGCCGACCAGGGACTCGTCGAAGCTCTCGGCATAATGGTCGAACAGTGTCTCGACGAAGGCGCTGGGGAGCGCGTCGAGCGCCGGCGCCTTGCCGATCAATTGCAGGTTCAGTGCAGCGCCCTGACGATCCAATGGGTCGAGTTGCAGCGACATCGTCCAGGCCTGCGCGGCCAGATCCGCCGCGCCCGCCGCCTGCTGCATCTCGCCGAGGCGAAACCAGCCCATGGCCCATTGCGGTGTCATTTCCAGCGCCCCGAGCAGCAATTCCGCCGCTGCTGCGTGATCGCCATCCGCGTGCAGCATCTCGGCATAATCGGCACGACGATCGGCGTTCAAGTCGCCGGACGAGGCCTGAAGCGGTTTCATGGCGATGGGTCCTGCCGGCGGATCGAGCCGGCGGTGCTGTATGCGGGAGTCAGCAGTGAGTTACAACAGGCTTCCCGCCGCGGAATTATATCCTATCTTGGGATCATGCGCGCCAGCGACCTGCTTCATCCCCGGCCCGAGGGCCTCTATTGCCCGCCGGGCGATTTCTTCATCGACCCGGTGCGGCCGGTCGATCGGGCACTCATCACGCATGGCCATTCCGACCATGCGCGTTCCGGCCACCGCTCTGTGCTGGCGACGCGGCAGACACTCGACATTATGGGCCTGCGCTACGGCGAAGATTTCGCTGGCACGACGCAAGCGGCACAGCTCGGCGAGACGATTGCACTCAATGCCATCAGCGTCAGCTTCCATCCAGCCGGCCATGTGCTGGGCTCGGCGCAGATAGCGGTCGAGCATCAGGGCACGCGCATCGTCGCTTCCGGCGACTACAAGCGGCAGAGAGACGCGACCTGCGCGCCATTCGAGCCGATCCAGTGCGATGTGTTCATCACCGAAGCGACCTTCGGCCTGCCGGTGTTTCGCCATCCCCCCGATACCGAAGAGATCGCCCGCCTGCTGAAATCGGCAGCGCAGTTCCCCGAGCGCTCGCATCTGGTCGGCGCCTATGCGCTGGGCAAGGCGCAAAGGGTGATGCGGCTGTTGCGCGACGCCGGCTACGACAGGCCGCTCTACATCCATGGCGCGCTGGCCAAACTCAGTGAGTATTACCAGAGCCAAGGCATAGACCTTGGGCAACTGGAGCCGGCAACCGTCGAAAGCGGGGGCAAGGATGATTTTACCGGCGCCATCGTCGTCGGCCCGCCATCGGCCTTCGCCGACCGCTGGGCGCGGCGCTTTCCCGATCCGATCTCGTGCTTCGCGTCAGGCTGGATGCGCATTCGCCAGCGCGCCAAGCAAGGCGGCGTCGAACTGCCGCTGATCATCTCGGACCATGCCGACTGGGATGAGCTGACCGCCACCATTAGGGAGACCGGAGCCGAGGAAATCTGGGTGACGCATGGCCGCGAGGAAGCGCTGGTGCGCTGGTGCGAGCTCGAAGGCATCGCGGCGCGACCACTGCACCTGGTAGGGTACGAGGACGAGGGCGATTGATGCTAGTTGCTGATCCACCAATCACCGGCGCCGCGATCCTTCACACCCCCCTCTGGCCTGCCGGCCATCTCCCCCGCAAGGGGGGAGATCAGATGTCACCGCCGCTTTCGCTAATCACCAACCGCGCAAGGAGAGTGCTGGCATCGAAGCTGTCAATCTCCCCCCTTGCGGGGGAGATGTCCGGCAGGACAGAGGGGGGTGTGCCGAAGTGCCAAGCCCATCCAGTAGTGTCACCATGAACCGCTTCGCCGAGCTTCTCGACCGCCTGGTGCTGACGCCGTCGCGCAATGGCAAGCTGACCTTGCTGACCGACTATTTCCGAGCCGTGGAGGATCCCGATCGCGGGCTGGCGCTGGCTGCCATCACCGGCGATCTCCACATTGCCGCGGTCAAGCCGGCGATGCTGCGCATGCTGGTCACCGAGCGCATGGATCCGGTGCTGTTCGGCTATTCCTACGACTATGTCGGCGATCTCGCCGAAACGGTGTCGCTGGTCTGGCCGCAAACGCCCGGAAACCTTCCGAACCGCGAGCCGACGCTTGGCGAGGTCGTGGCCAGACTGCAGGCGGCGAGCCGCTCCGACGGGCCGAAGGTACTGGCCGGGCTGCTCGACAGCGCCGGCACCTCGGCGCGCTTTGCCATCATCAAATTGGTCACCGGCGGGCTGCGCATCGGCGTATCGGCGCGGCTGGCCAAACAGGCGCTGGCCGATTTCGGCAAGGTCGAAGTGGCCGAGATCGAGGAGCTCTGGCACGGGCTGTCACCGCCTTACACAGCGCTGTTCGCGTGGCTGGAGGGCAAGGCCGAAAAGCCCAGGAACACGGCGTTGGCATTGTTTCGCCCGGTAATGCTGTCGAACCCGCTCAGTGAAGGCGATCTCGAAAAGCTCGATCCGGCGGATTATGCCGCAGAATGGAAATGGGACGGCATCCGTGTCCAGGCGGTGGCCGAGGGCGGCATCCGCCGGCTCTATTCGCGCACCGGCGATGACGTTTCGGGTGCCTTTCCGGACCTCGCCGATGCCATGCATTTTTCCGCAACGCTGGACGGCGAACTGCTTGTCGGCGATCCCCGGCAGGCGACGGGAACGTTCTCGGATCTGCAGCAGCGGCTGAACCGCAAGACGGTGACACCGAAGATGCAGCAGCAATACCCGGCCTTCATGCGCTGCTACGATCTGCTCCAGGTCGGCGGCGAGGATCTGCGCGCGCTGTCGTTTCGCGAGCGGCGCGGCCGGCTGGAAGCGTTTGTCGGAACGCTCGACCCGAGCCGTTTCGATATTTCGCCATTCGTCGACTTCACGGATTGGCAAACGCTGGAGGAACTGCGCCGGGTGCCGCCGCATCCGATCATCGAAGGCGTCATGCTGAAGCGCTGGGACTCAGCCTATGTCGCCGGCCGGCCGAAAGGTCCATGGTTCAAATGGAAACGCGATCCGCACACGGTGGACGCCGTGCTGATGTATGCCCAGCGCGGCCACGGCAAACGCTCGAGCTTCTATTCCGACTATACGTTCGGTGTCTGGACAGGTGCCGAAGGCGAGGAGGAACTGGTGCCGGTCGGCAAGGCCTATTTCGGCTTCACCGATGCGGAGCTGAAGCAGATCGACAAATATGTCCGCGACAACACGATCGAGCGTTTCGGGCCGGTGCGTTCGGTGCGGGCCGACCGCGACAACGGCCTGGTGCTGGAAGTCGCCTTCGAAGGGCTGAACCGCTCGACCCGGCACAAATCCGGCGTCGCCATGCGCTTTCCCCGCATTTCGCGGCTGCGCTGGGACAAGCCGGCCAACGAGGCCGACCGCATCGAGACGCTGCAGGCGTTGCTCGACCGCTAGCCGTTCAGCGCTCTTACGGCTCGATCGAAACGCGGATTTCGTAGATGTCCGCGGCCTTACCCTGCTTGTCGAAGTCGGAATTGATGGCAATGGTGCCGGCCGAGCCCGGATGCTTGTCCGGAAACTGCACATCGAACAGATATTCGTTCTGCTGCTGGCCGACCGCATAGCGCTTGCGGCCGCAGTCGCCGAGTTCGCCGAAATTGCAGTCGACCGAAATCTGCGTCTCCTTGCCTTCTTCGGAGCGGGCAATGATGTCGAACACGGCATGTTTGCCGGCGAGCTTCTCCAGCACGCCTTGTCCGACGTCGAAACTGATCGCCGAACCGGACGCGCCGGAACGGATGCGCAGGAACGAACCGGTATCGTCCTTCATCACCTCGGCCCTGGCGTCAGACGGCGCGCTGACATGGGATGCATCGGCCGGCGAAAACACATTGATCCAGTCGCGCGCCTGGTCCGCGGCGCCGGGTTTTGCCGGACCGCCGTCGGCCGGTGTGAAATCGTCGTCCTCGACGGTCGGCGGCGCCTGCGGCGGGGCGGTGTCGAGTTGCGCGGATGTCTTGAACACGCCGGTCTGCACGGCGAAGAACAGGCCGATGCCAACCGCGGCGAGCAGTGTCACGGTCAGGAAGATGGCGGTCAGCGGCAGGCGACGTCCCCTTATGCGCCGTTCATCGCGGTCGGGCGCCACTTCCGTCGTCGCACCGGCCGAGGCCGGAACCGACATGTCGATGGCCGGAGCATCGGGAAGCGTGGCGTCCGGCATGATATCGGGAACGACGGGCAGGACGCGGGAGCGCGGCGCATCGGCAGCGGATTGCACGGGTCCGTCGACGACGACATCGGGGGACGATGCCTGTCGGCCGGTTTCGACCGCGGGCGCCGGGTCCGCTCCGAGTTCGACCGCCGGTGCATCGCCCTGCGGGCCGGCATCCGGCACCGCCGGCAGGAACTCGGATTCGATTTCGGTGATTTTCGCCTGGATTGCCTTGCGGCGCTTGATGGCGACCTCAACGGTCACACCGGGATTGGCCTGGAGCGCGCGATCGAGCGCGGCAAAAGCCGAGCGATAGACCCTCTCGCGGAACGCGCGGTCCTCGGCATTGCCTTTCTCCAAGGCGTTCCGGATCGCTTTTTCGATCGCGTCCAAGCAGGTCCCTCTGTCTTTGCCAACCTTGCCGTGATCGTTAGCCGCAGGCGACCAATCAATCAACGGGCGAGCGGCGTATTCTGCCTCGCAGAGGTGTGCAAAGTCCATTCCGGCGCTGTTCCGGCAACAAAATCAGCATGCTTCGCCGATTTTCGCGCACAGGGAGCGCACGCACCGTGCGCCGTATTCCCTTGGCGATTGACTCGCGGACAAGGCGGCGGCGGCCGGCTTTCGAGGGTGCCATGACGCCGACGCAGGAATTGCCAAGTCGCATCTTGAATTCGCGCCCGGTTGCGTCTATCACCGCCGCATCTTGGAGGCCTTGGCTTCCCGGGCCGCTTTAGCTCAGTTGGTAGAGCACCGCATTCGTAATGCGGGGGTCGCGTGTTCGAGTCACGCAAGCGGCACCATTCCTCCTCCGTTTTGTCGTCTGCCCCTTCGCAGTTGGTGCAAAGGACTGCGACGCCGGCCTGGCAGATCTGCCATTGTCGAGACCCCGGTTTGGTGTGAAACTCATGGCCTCAGCATGGGAGGTCAAAAAATGCCCAACAATTTCAAGACCGGAGACGTCGTCAGGCTGAAATCCGGAGGCCCCAGGATGACGATCAGCGATGGCGCAGCCTCGGGCATGTATCTGTGCCACTGGTTCAATCGCGAGGGCGAGGTGTGGACCCCGCAACATGCCGGGTTCAAGCCCGAACAACTGATTGCGGCCGACCAGTCGGACTAGAGTTTCTTCCATCCCGATCAGATCGGGATGGGCACCCTCTGTTGTCCGGGCTTGAACGGATCAGCACGCGCGACCGACGGATTTTCCGGGTCGCGGCGTTTAACGGTTGAAGCGCGATGGCGGCACAAGCCGTCTGCGTCGCGCCAACCTGGAGACGCACAACATGATCAGTCGTTCGATATCAGTCGTTGCCTTGAGTTTGCAGACCGTTGCGGCTTTCGCCCAGGCAGCGACGCCGCCTGCACCGTCAACGGCCGCGCCACTTGCCGCGCCAGGCGCTTCGGGGACCAGGTCCGACATCACGCTGGCCAAATTCCAGAAGCGGCGCGAAAAGGCGATCATGGCGGCCGACACGGATGGCGACGGCAAGATCAGCCTGCTGGAATGGGACGCCTTTCAGACGAAGCGCAACGCCAAAGGCGACGCCGCCAAATCCTTCGCGCGGATCGATTCCAACCATGACGGCTTCATCGATCGCGCCGAACTCGATGCATTCTTCGCCAAGCGCTTCGCCCGGCTGGACAAGAATGCCGACGGCATTTTAACGGCCGACGAACTGCCGGGCCACAAAACCGCTCCCAAGCAGGAACAATGACCAAGAGGCAATGACGCGCGATGAACATCGGGAGTGCGCCGACTGATGGCTGCGGATCCGGACGAGGAGCTGGTTCGCCGTGTTGGCGCCGGCGAGCCCGCAGCCGTGCAAACGCTCGTCGCGCGCAAGCTGCCGCGTATCCTGGCGCTTGCCGTGCGCATGCTCGGCGATGCGGCGGAGGCCGAGGATGTCGCGCAGGAAACCTTCGTGCGGATCTGGCGCCATGCCGCGAGCTGGCGGCGCGGCAATGCGCGCTTCGACAGCTGGATCCACCGGGTGACGCTCAACCTTTGCTACGACCGGCTGCGTCGCAGGCGCGAATGGGTGACCGGCGACCTGCCGGACGTGGTCGACCCTGCGGCACTTCCCGACGCCCCTCGCCAAGAGGACGCGCTTCGGGTCGAACGGGCACTGCAAGCCATAGCGCCGCGCCAGCGCGAAGCGATCGTTCTGGTCTACTATCAGGAGATGTCCAATATCGAGGCGGCAGCGACCTTGCAGATCAGCGTCGATGCCCTGGAGAGCCTGCTTGCGCGCGGCCGGCGGTCGCTGCAGGCGATCCTGACGGGGGATGGCGCCGATGAGTAAGCACCGGGCAAGCACCAACGCACTACGGCCATTGCGCCTTGCTGGTGCCGCCTGGCGCTCGGCGCCGACGGGCAAGGAGGAGACACATGGCTGAAGGGTCCAGAAACGAAATGGATGCCAGGCGCTTTGCCGCCTTGGCACAGGCCTATGGCGGCGACTTGCGGCGATGGCCCGAGGCTGAGCGAATGGCCGGCACGGTCTTTGCCGCGAGCGGCGCGGGCAAGGCCATCTTGAGGCAGGCGGGGGCACTTGACGCGCTGCTCGACAGCTACCGCGTCGACGCCACGGACAAGGCGCTGCACAGCAGCATTCTGCAGGCTGCCGGCCGGCACCTCGTCCAGCGCCGGCGTCAGTGGTTCTGGTGGCTGGGACTTGGACTTGCCGGTATTGGTCTGGCCGGTGCCGTGGCAGGACTGGCCCTGGTGACCATCGTCACGCCGGAGGTCCAGCCGGACCATTATGTGCTGGATGCCAATGTGACGGCGTTTGGCGATGCCGGCCCCGATGCCGAGAACGGTGAGGAAAACCTATGAGCCCCCGCTGGATCCGTGGCCTGGTCATTGCTTCCGTGGTGCTGAACGTCTTTCTTGCAGGCGCATTTGCCGGCGGTGCGGTCTGGCTGAGAAATGCCAAATCGGGTGTCTCGCTGGAATCGGCTGGCCGACAGCTTCCCAACCAGGACCGCAAGGCGTTCCGCCTGGCGCTGCGCCAGGTTCGCGTGGAGTCCCGGCAGATCATTCTAGATGGCCAGCAGGCGAGGCAGGAGGCAGCGGACCTGTTGCAGCAGCCTGTCATGGACAAGGCCGCCTTGTCCGCCGCGCTGGAGCGGGCACGCAATGCCGATGTGACGGTGCGCAGCCGGCTTGAACAGGCCATTGTCGACTTCGCGGCGAACACGTCACACGAAAACCGGAGCGTGCTGGCACAGGCATTGCTGCGCCATATGGAACGCCGCGCCGCCGTTGCGCCGAAAAAATCGCCATGACGACCGACGGAAAAGGCCGGAGACGCCGTTTAACGATGCGAAGGGACAAGCCTGCCCGATCGCACCATGCAGGGCGGCCATCTTCAAACTCGAAAGCACTCGGAGTCCAATTATGAGTCGCCTGAAAAACTACGCAGCAGCCGCTATGCTGGCCCTCAGCGGAACGGTCGTGACAGCCACCGCGTCCAGCGCAATGCCCATCGTGTCCGTTGCCCAGCCGGCCGCCCAGGCATCGGTCGAGCATGTCCGCTGGGGCTGCGGCATCGGCTGGCATCCGAACAGATGGGGACGTTGCGTGCCGAGCGGCGTCGTCATCGTGCGCCCGCGCTACCACTACTGGCACGCTCCGGTCCACGTCTGGCATCCGCACCATCGCTGGCATCGCTGGCACCACTACTGATCGAAGCACGGTAGGGCCAGGCGCTTGTGAAACCTGGTCCCGCCGTTGCGGACAGCGCGATCCCCGGAATTAAGGTTAAATTCACTATAGATTTGTTCTCAGCCCGCAAATAATCGAAGAGTTTCCCGAAACTATGCTCAGGCATATTCATGGGAAAATCTGTGGCTCAGCTTCAAATCCTTGGGCGGGTGCTCTGTCATCCGCTGACGCTGGTCGTGGTCAGCTTAGCCGGTGTCTTCGCCGCCGGACGGGCCGAGCACGAATGGCTGTCGGTGCCGTTCTCGCTGGCGCTGGTGGCTGCCCTTGCCGGACTTCTCTTCCTGGCTTCGGGGCGCCTTGTCTTTTCCGTCTATCTCGCCTGGATGGGCATCGCTTTCATCACAGTGGTGTCAGCGATTAAATTCAGGATGAAGGGGTTTTCGCTGCACTTCTACGACACGGTCTTCGTGTCGAAGGATCCGGAAGTGTACCGCTTCCTGCTCGGCTCCTACCTCCATCTGATCGCGCCGGTCGTTGTTGCCCTGGTGCTCGGCATCGGGGCTGCGATCCTTCTGTTCCGGATCGATCGAAAAATCGGCTGGTCGGTGTCGGCACGCGTTCTGGTGATGTCGGCGCTCGTCGTCCTGGTGCCGCTGACCTTTCCGGCCGAGGCCTCGAAGGACCGCTATTTCTACTACATGCAGGGCCGGCACATGTCGGCCTTCTTCGTCTCGCTGCTGGATTTGCACAACCTCGTTGTTGAATCGGGCTTCGAAAAGCGGCTGCAAGCCGTCGCGCCGCAGCAGCCTTTTGCCGACACGGTCGATTGCGGCGACCGGGCTGATCTTCCCGACGTCTTTTTCGTGCTCAGCGAAAGCCAATCCGATCCCGGCTATTTTCCGCAGGTCGGCAATGGCGCGGGATTCCTGCAGAGGTTCGCACCGGGGGCCGGCACGCCGCATCCGATGCAGGTCGAGACATTTGGCGGCGGCACCTGGATCACCAATCTGTCGCTGATGACCGGCCTGTCGGCCACCGATTTCGGCTGGCGAAGCCCCTATCTGACCATCACCCTGCAGGACAAGGTCGCCGGCGCCTTGCCGGAGGTGCTGGCGCGCTGCGGCTATCGAACTGTCGTGATGACGCCGATGGACTTTTCGTTCGTCAATGAAGGGCCGTTCCTGAAATCGATCGGTTTCGAGACCGTGCTCGACATCAAGGACATCGCCGCGCCCTTCTACCACCTGCGCGATATCTTTTATTACCAGGCGGCCGAGGCATTCATCGCCAGGCACCGCAAGGAAGACGGCCGGCCGCTGTTCCTCGAAATCCAGACCATGTTTCCGCACTCCCCCTATGAGGGGCGGATGGAGCCCGAGTTGAAGGTCGAGGGCGAGCCTTTCTCGGGCGATTTCCAGGCCAATGAGTATCTGCGCCGGATGGCGGTAGCGCGCGGCGATTTCCAGCATTTCCTCGACAAGAGGGAAGCGGATGCCGGTGAACGCGGCGCCGTGGTGCTCGAGTTCGGCGATCACCAGTCGTCGGCGACCAAGCCGTTCGTCGACGCGATCGCCGGGGACGACGCCTTGGCGACCCCTGGCTCGCTTGCCTACCGCACCTTCTACACGCTCACCACCTTCAACCATCCTTTGCGCCATCCGATGCCTGACCTGGCGCCGCTCGACGTCGGCTTCCTCAGTGCAAGCCTGCTCGACGCGGCGGGCCTGCCGATGTCGCCTGTCATGGCCGATCTCGTGCGCCTGCGCGACCATTGCGGCGGCAGGTTCCATGGCTGCAAGGACAGGGCAGAAGTGGACGCGCATCTGCGCCGGCGCGTCGATTCAGGGCTGCTGCATCTGTTCCCGGAGGCGGTGCCGTTGCGTTCGCTGGCGCCGCTCCAATCGGTAGACGCCCGCTAGATATTCAGTCGATTTTATCCGGTCCCAGCGTCGCCACCGTCTTCAGCGCACCATCCAGCATGTCGCCCTTCTCGTCTTTCAGCGCCATCTCGCGCAGGCGGCGGATCCAGTCGGCGGCGTCCGTGCGGCCCTTGACCAGATCGAGCGCCGACAGCACCCGGTCGAATTTCGATTGCGCACGGACATGGGTGTCGCTGTAGCCCTTGATCAGGCGGCGGCAGTTGAGGATTTCGACCGCCAGCGCATAATCCCTAGGCACATGGTCGAGCGCCAGCGCGTACCAGCGATCAAGATGCGCGACCTCGACCTTGTGGCGCAGCAGACTACGGCGCCAACGGCGCAGGCCGCCGATGAACCACAGTGCTGCAAAGCCGGCAAAACTGTCGGTGCGGATGCGGCGGCCATGATTGATGCGGCGGTCGAGAAAGGCGGCGAGCTTCGGCCGGCTTTCGATGTAGCTGCCCAGTCCCGCCGGCAGCGTGCCGCAGAACTCCTCGATGCGCGGATGGAAATATTCGGTGACCTGCAGGATCGAGCCGTCCTTGACGCCGATCTCGCGGCGCACGCGTTTGTCACGCGTCGAGCGCGTCTTGAGATCGGCAACGCGGATCATGTCGTCGTAGCATAGGGCGTTGGCCAGATGCTTTGCGGCAGCGATGGACAGGCCATAGCCGCGGTTCGGCCCGTCCAGCGCGACGGCCTGGTCCAGCCAGTCGAGATACTCGCGCCCGTAAGCGATGTCCTGATAGTCGACGACCTTTCTCAAGCCCCGAAGTGCCATGTCGCGTACGGCCACCGGCAACAGGTCGATGCGGGCAGCCAAGGTCTGCCAGCCCTGCAGCAGGTTTTGCGGGCCACTCACCTGTCCTGTGCCCAGGGCAGATTCGACTATCGCGGGCTCGGCCGGCTTCGGCGCCGGTGCTGCCGTGCCGCGCGCGCGGTCAAACGCAGCGCCGAAGGCAGCGAGGCTGGCCTTGACGCCCCGGCCGCCGGCACCGATCGCCTGTTCGTAGCTCTCGCGGGTGAAGGGCAGCGCATCGGACCCCGCCAGCGCGCCAAGCAGGCTGGCCGAGATCATCGAACCATTGTCGGCGGCGATCTTTTCCATGTCGAAAGCGATGAAGCGCTTCGATGCTGCTTCCGCCGTCGCATGAACCTTGGAGGACGAGGCCCGGCCATCGCCCGGCTCGATCTTTTCCGACACGGCGGCGATGCGGTGCGAGGAGGCGATCAGCGTCGTCCGCTCGGGCGTGACGAAGCCGCGAATGATGGCACGGCCGGCTTCCATCAATTCGGCGGCGATCAGGATGTCGACGTCGCCCTGCGACGGCGACAGCGCGAAGACCGGCAGCCGGCCGGTGTCGCGGGCCATCTCCACATAGTAAATGGTGGCGCCAGTACGCTGGGCGACGCCGGCGACCGAGGTCGATTGCGCAACAAAGCCGTTGCGCTCGGCGACATCGGTGATCCAGTCGGCGAGCACGCCACCGCCCTGGCCGCCGACCGCCAGCACGGCGAGCTTGATGACACGCTCGCTATCCTGAGCGCCGGCGCGGGCGCGAAGTGGGGGGACGGCGTCAAGCATCGGCGAAGGTCAGGCGCCGGCTTTCGCGGCGGCGCTGCAACAGGCTGATGGTGGCACGGCGCGCGGCTTCCAGGAAGCGATCCCAGCGGCTCGGATTGTGCACGACGTCGGCGCGATAGAAGGACGGGCACAGCACCGCCGCATCGGCGACCTCGCCGCAATTGCCGCAGCCGACGCAGCTCTGGTCGATATGCGCCACCGGATCGTCGCGCAACGGGTCGTCGAGCGACTTCACCGACAGCGACGGGCAGCCGGACAGACGCATGCAGGCATGGTCGCCGGTGCAGATATCCTCGTCGACACCGAACTTCGGTTTCACGACACGGGTCCCGCCCTTGATCGCCTTGTCGACCAGCGGCTTTTCGCGGCGCTGCCGGTTGAGCATGCATTCGGACGAGGCGACAATGACCTTCGGCCCTTTCTCTTCCGTCGTCAGCGCCTCACGCAGCGTGTCCTGCATCCTGGTCACATCATAGGTACGGTCGACATGGCGCAACCATTTGACGCCCATGCCTTTCACCGCCTCGGTGATCGGGTGCTTCGTCGACTTGGTCTTGTTGCCCGCGCGCGATGACAGGATGTCCTGCCCGCCGGTCGCAGCCGAATAGAAATTGTCGACGATGACGATGACGCCGTCGTTCTTGTTGAACACCGCATTGCCGATCGAGGAGGTCAGGCCGTTGTGCCAGAAGCCGCCATCGCCGACGAAGGAGATCGAGCGGCGCTTGGCATCCGGCGAATTGAACGCCGAGGCCGAGGCGGGCCCCAGCCCGTAGCCCATGGTGGTGGCGCCGAGTTCGAAGGGCGGCATGATCGAGAAGAGGTGGCAACCGATGTCGGAGGCGATGTGATGTTTGCCGAGTTCCTGCTCGACCAGTTTTGTCGCGGCAAAGATCGGCCGTTCCGGGCAGCCGATGCAGAAACCGGGCGGTCGTCCTGGAACGACGTTGATCAGGTCGGCTGCGTCGACGCCATCGCCGACCTTGTTGGGCGCCCGCACTTCGCCGGGCAGCAGATGCGGCGCCTCGGCGCGCAGGAAGGCGCCGATGCCGTCGAGCATGACCTGGCCGGTGTATTCGCCGGCCATCGGCAAATGCTCCTTGCCGACCAGCCTGGTGCCGCGACCGGCCTTGTGCAGCATCGAAGCGAAGGCCTGTTCAATGTAGTTGGGCTGGCCTTCCTCGACGACCAGCACCGACTGCTTGCCCTCGCAGAAGGACAGGAACTCGTCATCAATCAAGGGATAGACGGCGTTGAGCACATAGAGCGGCACGTCGGTGTCGCCATAAGTGTCGGCAAGGCCTAGCCGCTGCAGCGCGCGGATGACCGAATTGTACATGCCGCCCTGCATGACGATGCCGACCGAGCCATGATCCGACCCGAAGAATTCGTTGATCTTGTTCTTGCGGATGAAATCGACCGCCGCCGGCCAGCGCTTCTGCACCTTCTCCTTCTCATGCAGGAAGGAAGCGGGCGGCAAAACGATGCGGCCGGTGTCGCGGCGCGGCGCGTCAAGCGCATCGGCGACCGTCATCGGCGGCCGCTTATTGTCCTTGGCGATGAAATGGCCGTGGACGTGGCAGCAGCGGATGCGAACCTGCAGCATGACCGGCGTGTTGGAAATCTCCGACAGTTCGAAACCGTCCTCCACCGCCTTGACAATCGACGGCAGGTTGGGGCGCGGGTCGAGCAGCCAGACCTGGCTTTTCATGGCGAAGGCATGACTGCGTTCCTGCATGATCGAGGAGCCTTCGCCATAGTCCTCGCCGACAATGATCAGCGCGCCGCCGGTGACGCCGCCGGAGGCGAGGTTGGCCAGCGCATCGGAGGCGACATTGGTGCCGACCGTCGACTTGAAGGTCGCCGCACCGCGGATCGGGTAATGCACCGAGGCGGCCAGCATGGCGGTGGCGGTGGCTTCGGAAGCGCTGGCTTCGAAGTGCACGCCGAGTTCGCCCAGAATGTCCTGTGCGTCGGCCAGCACGTCCATCAGATGGCTGATCGGCGCGCCCTGGTAGCCGCCGACATAGCCGACGCCGCATTGCAGCAGCGCTTTAGTGATGGCGAGGATGCCTTCGCCGGCAAATTCCTCGCCGGCACCCAGCCGAAGCTTTTCGACTTCCTTGGCAAAAGAGCGTTCGGCCATTTTTTTCTCCTTCCGGTACCGCCCGGGGTTTGGCGGCGCGTAGGTCTAGATGTCGTGCTTGCGAATGTTCTTCAGCATCTTCAAAAGCGTGGCGATAAGTGCGGAATATTCGGCGTCGTCGATATCGTCGAACATCGCCTCGAACGCGTCATGCATGGCCGGCCAGGCGCGCGCGAACTCGGCGCGGCCGTCGTCGGTCAGGAACACGTGGCGGATGCGGCTGTCGGTGACGCCCTGTTCGCGTCGTACCAGGCCCTGGCCCTCCAGCGAGTCGAGCGTCCGGCTCAAGGTCGACTGCTCGATGACCGTATAGACCGAGAGGTCGTTGACGGTGATGCCGTCGGTGACCGACAGCACGGCCAGCGTGCGCACCTGCGGAATGGTCAGGCCCTGCTTGCGGAAATCGTCGCGCAAGGTGGCGTTATAGCGGCCCATGATGCGGTTCATCAGATAGGGCGCGAATTGCTGCAGGCCGATCTGCCCCAGGGTCGAAATGCGCTGGCGCTTCTCAGTGACCTTCTCTTCCATCACAGCCTCCCCGCAAGGAGAAAGCCGGAGCCGCCGCCAAGGCCGGCACCCGGATGGGTCGAGGCGCCGATATGGTAGAGGCCCTTGATGCCGGTCTGATGGTTGCGGCTGCTCTTGAACGGCCGCCACAGGAACGACTGGTCGATGGTCGAGGAACCGCCATAGGGGTCGCCGCCGACGAGATTGATGTTCATCGCCTCGAGATCGGCCGGCGAATAGGCACGGCGCGCGATCACGCTGGCCTTGAAGCCCTCAATGTGGCCGGCGAGGATGGCCTCGGCGCGATCGGCATAGGCTTCGCGTAGCGCAACGGTCCACTGCCCGTCTGCCGGTGCCTGCAGCTTGCCGGCTGCGTCACCCTTGATGTGGCGAGGCGCCTCGGGCAGTTGCAGCCACAGGATCGCCTTGCCTTCGGGGCAGCGCGACGGATCGAGCGCATGCGGCTGGCCGGCACAGATGGTCGGCACCTCCGGCAGCATGCCGCGCGCCGCCTCGTTGCAGGCTTTCGAGACGCCATCCAGTCCCGGCGTCAGATGCAGCAGCGCCACCTTGTCCAGGCCTTCGCCCCGCCATGCGGGCGGCTTGCTCAGAGCATAATGGATCTGGAAATTGCCCTTGCCGTATCGGTATTTCTGCGTCGCCTCGACATCGGCTTGGGGAGCGTCGGCTCCAAGCAGCCTGCCGTAGAGCTGCGTCGGCGTGACTGAGCAGATGACGCTCTTGTTGGCATGGACCGTTTCGCCCGAGGCCAGTCGCACGCCGGTCGCGCGGCCATTGCTTTGAACGATCGAAGCGACATCGGCGCCGGTGCGGATGTCGCCGCCGCGTTCCCGGATCAAAGCCTCGAAGGCCGCCAGCAGGTTTTTTGCCCCGCCCTTGACGATCGGCGCGCCCGCCGCCTCAAGCGCGAAGGCGATAACCCTAGCGATCTGGCCGGAGAATGCATCTTCAGGGCCTAATCCAGCATGCAGCACCCAGGGCGCCCACAGCGCGCGGATGGTTTCGGACCGGTAGGTGTTTTCCAGCCAGCCGCGCGCCGGCACCAGTGCCTCGCCGAGAAAGGCGGCAAGACCGCGCGGGCCGCGCCGCCAGCCATCGCCGGCCAGCAGCTTGGCGGTCGGATAGGACCACAGGCTGCCGCCGAGCAAGCCGAACAGCAGGCCGGCATTGCGCTCGATGCCGCCGACATCATCCGCGTGCCGGTCACCGTCGCCTGCCGCGATCGCATTGAGGGCCGCGACGTTGGCGGCACGGTCGGTGCTGAGCACGGCGTGGCTGCCGTCCGGCCGCAGCACGCCGGTCGGCGTGCCCGTGTGGCAGAACTCCAGCCCGTGCCGTGCAAGGTCGGCGCCCAGCGCCGCAAAGGCCGGCGAGGTGATGAACAGCACGAAGGTCGTCGCCATCACATCATGGATGAAGCCGGGCGCGGTGATCTCCTCGGTGCGCATGCAACCGCCAATGCGGTCGTTGCGCTCCAGGACGAGCACACGCGCCCCTTTGCCGCCGAGCATCGCCGCGCAGACCAGCGCGTTGATGCCGCTGCCGACGATGATGTGATCCGGCTGGGTCACGGCAAACGCTTTCGCTTAGCCCTTCGACACCAGCGCCAGCGCGCGGATCGGGCTGCCGGTGCCGTGCTCGATCTTGAGCGGCGCCGCGACCAGGATGGCGCCCTTTGGCGGCAGCTGGTCGAGGTTGCAAAGGCTGGCGAGGCCATAGCGGTTGGCTTTGTGCATCAGCGTGTGCGCCGGGAATGGCGGCTCCATGCCACCGGCTTTGCCGGCATCGGTGCCGATCGTCTCCGAGCCCCAGCCCTTGATGTCCTTGCTGATCAGGAACTGGATGGCTTCGGCCGTCGGGCCGGGCGTGTGCGGGCCGGTCTCGTTGGCGTTGAGGAACTCGGCTTCCGAGCCGTTGCGCTTGTACCAGTCGGTGCGCATCACCACCCATTCGCCGGCATTGATCGCGCCATGCTCGGCTTCCCATGCCTTGATGTGGTCGACGGTGAGCAGGAAATCGGGGTCTGCGGCGGCTTCCTTCGAACAGTCGATGACATTGACCGGGCCGACGAAATTCTGCGCCGGAATGGTGTCGGTGGCACCGTCCGGATAATCCTTGCCGCTGATCCAGTGCTGCGGCGCATCGAAATGCGTGCCGGAATGCTCGCCGAGCTTCAGCCAGTTCCAGGCCCACCACGGGCCGTTCTTGTCGTAACGGGAGATGTTGTGGATCTCGACCTTCGGCGTGTCGACGGCGAGTTCCGGCGGCAGCTTGATCAACGGCGTGTCCGGCCCGAGCGGCGCCGACAGGTCGACCACCTTGATGGCGCCTGAAAGAAGCTGGCCGGCGACTTCGCCGAGGAGTTTTTGCGTGTCCATGGTCTGAAGTTCCCTCTTTCGTGTGATGATCAAGGCTCGTCTCGGCCCTTAATATCCTACTAGACGAAAACATATGCATCTGCAATTATCTTTAAGCATAAAGGAAATGGGGACGGGGCGTGAGCGAGTTCGACGCCATCTTTGTTGGGGCGGGCCACAACAGTCTGGCATGCGCCGCGCATTTGGCGCTCAAAGGCTGGAAAACCGGGATTTTCGAGCGCAGCGCAGCGATCGGCGGCGCCGTCCAGACGCGCGAATTCACCCTTCCCGGCTTCCGCCACGATTTCGGCGCGATGAATCTGAGCCTGTTCGCCGGCTCGGCCTTCCACCGGAAATATGCAAATGAATTGAAAGCGCAGGGGCTGGAGTTCGCGCCCGTTGCCGACTGTTTTGCCAGCGCGTTCCCGGACGGACGCTGGTTCGGCGTCAGCAACGATATGGAAAAGACCACTGCGCGCATGGCCGCCTTCTCCGCCACTGACGCCACGACATGGCGCAGGCTGGTCGCCGCCTTCCCGGCGGAGGCCGAACATCTGTTCCGGCTGCTGGGCTCGCCGATGAGCGCCCGCGCGCTTGCCGGCATCGCGTGGAACCTGTGGCGCAAGAAGGGCATGTCTGGGGCGCTCGATACAGGCCGGCTGCTGTTGTCCTCGCCCCGCGCCTGGCTGGAGGAAAATTTCCAGTCGCTGCATATCAGGGCAACGCTCGCCACCTGGGGCATGCATCTCGACTTCGCGCCCGACATCGCCGGCGGCGCCGTCTTCCCCTATCTGGAATCGATGGCCAACCAGAGTTTCGGCATGGTGCTGGGCAAAGGCGGCGCCGACACCATCATCCGCGCCCTGTCGGGCATGGTGACCTCTGCCGGCGGCAAGATCGTCACCGGCGCCGAAGTGGCCGAGATCACCGTTTCCGCCGGCAAGGCGACTGGCGTGCGGCTCGCTTCGGGCGAGACGCATACCGCCACCAAAGCGGTCATTGCCGGCGTCACGCCCACGGCACTGACCGGCAAACTGCTGCCCAATGGTTCGGGCGACGCCGGCTTCGATACGGCGATGCAGAAATTCCGCTATGCGCCGGGCACGATGATGATCCATCTGGCGCTCGACGATCTGCCGGACTGGCGCGCCGGGCGCGAGCTTCGGCAGTTCGCCTATGTGCATCTGTCGCCGTCGCTCGACGCCATGTCGCGCACCTATCAGCAGGCGATGGCGGGCATGCTGCCGGACGAGCCGGTGCTGGTCGTCGGCCAGCCGACAGCGATCGACCCATCGCGTGCGCCGGAAGGCAAGCATGTGCTGTGGGTGCAGGTGCGGATGCTGCCCGCCGAAATCACAGGTGATGCGGCCGGCAAGATCGCGCCAGCGCATTGGGACGAGGTGAAGGACGCCTACGCCGAGCGTGTCCTCGACATCATCGAGACCTACGCACCCGGCCTGCGAAACAAGATCATCGCCCGGGCCGTGTTTTCGCCCATCGATCTCGAGCGCGAGAACCCGAACCTCGTCGGTGGCGACCAGGTCTGCGGCAGCCATCATCTGGCGCAGAACTTTTTATTCCGCCCGGCGCGCGGCTATGCCGGCTGGAACACGCCGGTGGCGCATCTGCACCTCACCGGAGCCGCGACATGGCCGGGCGCCGGCACCGGTGCGGCGTCGGGCTTCATGCTCGCACAACAGCTTGGCGGGAGGTAGGAGCCGGAGATTTCCTTGAGGCGACGAGGGGCAAGGCGCTGCTGCCCAAGAAGCCTGAACCAATGACCTAAGACGCCGCGCGCAGAAACAAAACCAACAAGGGGAACGACCATGACAATCAACAGACGTGAATTGCTGGGATACAGCGCCGCGGCACTCGGGGTGGCCGCCGTCGGCCTGCCGCAGATCGCCAAGGCGGCTGCCGGCGAACTGACCATCGCCTACAACGTCAACCTGCCATCCTGGGATCCAACCACCGGCCCCTCGGCCGTCAACCCGACCATCCAGGGGCTTTACCAGTCGGTGTTCGACCAGTTCATCCCGCAGAAGCCCGATTTGTCCTTCGCGCCGGGCCTGCTCACCGAGTGGGGCTGGAACGACGACCGCACCAAGATCACGATGACGGTGCGCGAAGGCGTGACCTGGCATGACGGCTCGCCGTTCACGCCAGAGGATGTGGTCTGGTCGCTGCAGCGGGCAGGTGACGAAAAGACCGGCAACCCGATCCAGTTCGTCTGGAAGAATGTCAACAACTTCAAGATCGACGGCAACAAGATCACCGGCGACGTCGTGCAGTTCGACCCGGTCTATTTCAAATGGATGTCGTTCCTGACCGGCTACATCATGCCGAAAGCCTACTACGAAAAGGTCGGCGCCGAAGGTTTCGAGAAGGCGCCGATCGGCACCGGCCCCTACATGGTGGAAAAGTTCGAGCGCAACGCCTTCCTGCGGCTCAAGGCAAACCCGAACTATTGGGGCGGCAAGCCGGCCTTCGAGAATGTGACGATCAAGTTCGTCGCCGATGCGGCAAGCCGCGTCGCCGAGATCGAATCCGGCTCCTCGCAGGTGACGCTCGAAATCCCCTATGAGGAGTATGACCGGCTGATCGCCAAGGACGGGCTGGCCGGCTCGTGCAAGAACGTTTCCGACATCGGCATGATCTTCTTCAACGACATCGAGGCGATGCTGGACAAGAACGTCCGCCAGGCCGCCGTGATGGCCGTCGACAAGAAGCTGCTGGTCGATCGCCTGCTGCGCGGCTACGGCCAGCCGATCGATACGCTGGAAACGCCGGAATACGCATCCTACGACGCGTCGATCAAGGTCGAGCACAATCCGGAAAAGGCCAAGGAATTGCTGGCCGCTTCCGGCTATTCGCCGGAAAAGCCGGTCAAGTTCACCATCCAGACGACCAAGGGCTTCAAGCCCAAGGACTATGAGATGATCCAGGCGATCGTCGGCATGTGGCGCAAGGTTGGCATCGAGGCGACGATCGAAGTCTACGAGATCGCCAAGCACTACGAACTGCGCGCCGCCGACAAGCTGGCGCCGGCGGCCTTCTATAATTGGGGCAATGCCATCGGCGATCCGACCACCTCGACCGGCTTTGCCATGTACGGCCCGAGCCCGCATTCGGTGTGGGACAGCCAGGATTTGATCGACATGATCAATCCGCTGTGGGGCGAAAAGGACGAGGCCAAGCGCATCGCCGGCTGGAAGGCTGTCGACAAATACATCGCCGAGCAGGCCTATGTGCTGCCGCTGATCCAGTATGCGCAACCGATCGTGCATGCCAAGGGCGTCAATGTGGTGCAGCATGTGTCCGGCGCGCTGCTGCCGGCTCTGATGACCCCGGCCTGACCAATATGGGAGGGCACGCTGTCGCGAGACGGCGTGTCTTCTTTAACGACGCAGGCCCCTCATCCGGCCCTTCGGGCCACCTTCTCCCCGCTGGGGAGAAGAGACTGGCTGAGCCGTCGTCGACCTCTTCTCCCCTCGGGGAGAAGGTGGCCGCGAAGCGGCCGGATGAGGGGGCTGTTCGTTCCACCTGTCACTGAAACGCATTAGGCCTACGCCAGAATGCTCCTGCAAAGATTCCTGATCCGTCTGCTGACGATGCTGATCACGCTGTTCGGCGTGGCCGTCGTCGTCTTTGTCGTGATCCGCGTCGCGCCCGGCGATCCGATCGCCATGATGCTGCCACCGGGCGCGACGGATGCCGACATCGCCCGGCTGCGCGCGCTCTATGGGCTCGACAAGACCATCGTCCAGCAATTCTTCATCTGGCTCTCGGGCGTCGCCAGGGGCGATTTCGGCACCTCGATCTCGCTCAGCCAAGATGTGCTCGGCCTCGTCTTCAACCGGCTACCGGCGACGCTGGAACTCGCCATCGTCGCGCTTGTGATGGCGGTGACGCTCGGCGGCACCACGGCGATCATCGGCGCACGCGAGCGCGGCACGGCGGTCGAGGCCGGCATCGACATCGCCAGTGGTGCCGCGCTCTCGATACCCGATTTCCTGTGGGGCCTGGTGCTGATCCTGCTGTTCGGCGTGCTGGTGCCGATCTTCGACATTTCCGGCCGGGTGTCGCCGCAGCTCGACTTGCCCTTCGTCACCCAATTCTATCTGTTCGAGAGCCTGTTGCGCCTGCGCCTCGACCTCACCTGGGATCTCCTGAAGCACATGCTGATGCCGGCCGTGGCGCTTGCGCTGCCGCTGGCGGCAATCATCTCGCAGCTCTTGAAACAGTCCCTGAAGGAAGTGCTCGATCTCGACTATGTCGTGCTGGCGCGGGTGAAGGGGTTCTCGGAAACGCAGGTCATCCTGCGCGAGGCCTTGAAGAATGCCGCTTTGCCGACGCTGACACTGGTCGGCGTGCAGTTCACCTTCCTCATCGGCGGCACCGTCATCGTCGAGCGGCTGTTTTCCTATGAAGGCCTCGGCAATATGGCGATCGACGCCGTCATCAACCGCGACCTGCCGCTGATCCAGGGCATCGTGCTGGTCTTCGCGCTGCTGTTCGTGCTGATCAACCTCAGCGTCGACATGATGTACGCGCTGCTCAATCCGAGGCTGCGCCATGGATGAGGGCCGCGCACGAAGGCGAGGTGTGTCGCCACGCCTGTGGCTGGCCGGCGGCTGGCTGCTGCTGGCGCTGTTGGCCGCGATCTTCGCGCCGCTTGTCGCGCCGCAGGATCCGCTGGCGCAGGATTTGATGCTGGAACGACTGCCACCGTTCTGGGTGAGCGGTGCTGAGCCCGGCTATTGGCTGGGCACCGACAGCCTCGGCCGCGATCTGTTGTCGAGGCTGATCTTCGGCGGCCGCATCGCCTTCATCGTCGCCTTGTCCGCAGCCATCGCTGCGTGCCTGGTCGGCTCGACGCTGGGCCTGATCGCAGGCTATTTCGGCGGTTGGGCCGACCGCATCATCTCGCGCGTCGTCGATGTTTGGATGGCGTTTCCGCCGGTGCTGTTCGCCATATTGCTGGTGGCGGTGCTCGGCACGGGCTTGAGTTCCGTCATCCTTGCCATCGCCATCATCGACTGGACGCGCTTTTGCCGGGTGATCCGTGCCGAGACGATGGGTCAGTCGCGCATGGACTATGTCGAGAATGCCCGCATCGCCGGCTACGGCCGCATCGGCATCATGCTGCGCGAAGTGCTGCCCAATGTGGTGCCGTCGATCGTCGCATTGCTGTCGCTAGAAATGGGCATCGCCGTCATCGTCGAGGCGATCCTGTCCTTCGTCAATCTGTCGATCTCGACCGACGATCCGACCTGGGGAGGCATCATCGCCGAGGGCCGGCTGTCGATCCATCAGGCCTGGTGGGTGCTGGTGTTCCCGCTGATCACGATGATCCTGACCGTGCTGTCGTTCAGCCAGTTCGGCGAGGCGCTGAAGACGCGTTTCGATCCGGTGCTGCGATGAGCGCCTGTCTCGACATCAGGGATCTGAGCGCGGTGCTGCCCAACGGCCAGCGCGTGCTGCGATCGGTGTCGCTTGCGGTCCAGCCCGGTGAAGTCCGCGCGCTGGTCGGCGAAAGCGGCGCCGGCAAGACGATGATCGGCAAGGCGGTGCTCGGCGTCCTGCCTTCGAGTGTGCGCATTGTCGAAGGCGACATGCGGCTTGAAGGCGAAGACCTCGGCAAGCTTCCGCCCAAGGCACGGCGCACGCTGATCGGGGCACGCACGGCGCTGATCCCGCAGGACCCGCTGACAGCGCTTAACCCGTCGCGCCGCGTCGGCTCGCAGATGACTGACCGGCTGGTGCGCATCCTCGGCTGGAGTGGCGAGAGGGCCGATACCCGCATTCGGCAATTGCTGGACGAGGTGCAAATCCGCGATCCCGACCGTGTGCTGAAAAGCTATCCGCACGAACTGTCAGGCGGCATGCGCCAGCGCGTGCTGATCGCCGCCGCCTTCGCCGCGGAGCCAAGGCTGATCGTCGCCGACGAGCCGACCACGGCTCTCGATGTGACCGTACAAAAACAGATCCTGCGGCTGATCGTGCAGTTGCAGCGCGAGCACGGCACGGCGATCCTGTTCGTCACCCATGACCTCGGCGTCGTCGCCAAGATCAGCCAGAAGGTATCGGTGCTCTATGCCGGCAAGGTGGTGGAGGAGGCCGAGACCGCAGCGCTCTTCGCCGCGCCGCAGCACCCCTATACACGAGCGCTGATGGCGGCGACGCCACGCTACACCGATCCTTTCGCCTCGCTGAAGCCGGTGGACGAGGCGGTTCTGGCCGGGCTTGCTTCGGAGATCGCTGCCGCCGACCAAGCCTGGAGGCGGCCGCATGGCTGAGCCACTGTTCTCCGTGCGCGGGCTGAAGGTCGCGCTGCCCGACATGACGCGCAAGCCACTGATCGGCCGCGCGCCATTGGTCGAAATCCTGAAGGGCCTGGACTTCGACCTGCCCAAGGGCTCGGTGACCGGCATCGTCGGCGAATCCGGATCGGGAAAATCAACGCTCGGCCGCGCTTTGGTACGCCTGCTGCAACCCAGCGCAGGCAGCATCACTTTCGACGGCCGCGACATCACCCATCTGCCGGAAGCCGAACTGCGGCCGCTGCGCCGCAATCTGCAGATGATCTTCCAGGATCCGATGTCGTCGCTCAACCCGCGCCGCACCATTGCCAGCATCATCGCCGCGCCGCTGAAACAGAACGGCCTTGGCGACAATCTGAAGGCACGCGTCGCCGAGGCGCTGCAGCGTGTCGGCCTGCCGCAGAGTTTTGCCAGCCGCTACCGCCACGAACTGTCGGGCGGCCAGCGCCAGCGCGTCGGCATTGCGCGCGCTCTGGCGCTGTCGCCGAAATTCGTGCTGGCCGACGAGATCGTCTCCGGCCTCGACGTATCGACGCAAGCGCAGATCCTGACCCTGCTGGAAAAGCTGGCGGCGGAGATGGGGCTGACCGTCGCTTTCATCAGCCACGATCTGTCTGTTATTCGGCGGCTGTGCCGGCAAGTGATTGTCATGCGCGAAGGCATGATCGTCGAAGCGAGCGCCACCGACGCCTTGTTCGACAAGCCGCAGCAGGCCTACACGCGCGATCTCATCGCGGCCATTCCGCTGCCCGAGATCGATGCTGGCTGGCTGGACATCCCCGCCGCCGCCAAGGCGCCGACATGAATGCATACGCACGCCGAAGAGCGGGCCTCGGACGTGCGACCACAAAGACCCAAGTCCCGCCAAATGGAGAGGACTGACATGAAGACCACAATCGCAATTGCAACGGTGGCCGCCGCGATGCTCGGCAGCGCCGGCATGGCCTCGGCGGATTCGATCCCAGGCATGCGCGGCCACGACCACACCGGCATCACCGTTCCCGACATGAAGCAAGCGGTCGACTTCTTCACCGAAGTGGTCGGCTGCAAGAAGGCGATGTCGTTCGGTCCGTTCGCCGACGACAAGGGCACCTTCATGCAGGATCTCCTGGGCGTCGACCCGAAGGCGGTGATCGAAGAGGTCACCATGGTCCGCTGCGGTTATGGCTCGAACATCGAGCTGTTCAAATACACAGCACCGGACCAGAAGGCCCTGACGCCGAAGAACAGCGACATTGGCGGCTTCCATATCGCCTTCTATGTCGACGATGTCGCAGCCGCGAAGGCCTATCTCGAAGCCAAGGGCGTCAAGACAAGGATGGGACCATTGCCGGTCAACGAAGGACCCGCCGCCGGCCAGACCATCCTCTACTTCCAGGCGCCGTGGGGTCTGCAACTGGAGGCGATCAGCTATCCGTCGGGTATGGCCTACGAGAAGGGCGCCGAGACCGTTTTGTGGAGCCCGAAGAACCCGGGAAAATGATGGAACGCGTGCTTGCGGATGCTCTGCAAGCACGCCACACAAATGCGACGTTGAATCATTTCGATATGAAACTTTAAGCTTGAAATAATTTACCTTCGGCGCGATACTCGAAACCAGCAAGCGAAGAGGAGATCGCAGACATGAAGGTTGCGGTTCTCGGCGGTGGACCAGCCGGCCTCTACTTTGCCATTTCTATGAAGCTCAGGGACGCCGCGCACGATGTGACGGTGTTCGAGCGCAACCGCGCCGACGACACGTTCGGCTGGGGTGTCGTGCTGTCGGCCGAGACGCTCGACAATCTGTCGAAAAACGATCCGGTCAGTGCCGTCTGGATCAAGAAGCACTTTGCGTATTGGGACGACATCGCCGTCATCCATAACGGCGTGCGCACGGTCTCATCAGGGCACGGTTTCTGCGGCATCGGCCGCAAGCGGCTGCTGGTCCTGCTGCAGCGCCGGGCGCGCGAACTCGGCGTCAAGCTGATGTTCGAGACCGACATTGCAGATCCCAAGCCCTACATGGAGACGCATGATCTGGTCGTCGCGGCCGACGGCCTGAACTCCAGGGCGCGCAACAGTTTCGTCGACATCTTCAAGCCCGACATCGACACCCGCAAATGCAAGTTCGTCTGGCTCGGCACCCAACAGAAATTCGACGACGCCTTCACCTTTATCTTCGAGAAGACCGAGCATGGCTGGGTGTGGGCGCACGCCTACCAGTTCGACAGCGACACCGCGACCTTCATCGTCGAGTGCAGCGAACAGACCTGGACTGCTTTCGGCTTCGGCGCGATGTCGCAGCAGGAATCGATTGCCGTTTGTGAGCGGATCTTCGAAAAACATCTCGGCGGCCACGCGCTGATGACCAACGCCAACCACATCCGTGGTTCCGCCTGGATCAATTTTCCGCGCGTGCTGTGCGAGCGCTGGTCCTACAAGAATCTGGCACTGATGGGCGATGCGGCGGCATCGGCGCATTTCTCGATCGGCTCCGGCACCAAGCTGGCGCTGGAAAGTGCTGTGGCGCTGGCCGAATATGTCGAAACCGAGCCGAACCTTGAGGCCGCGTTCCGCAGATATGAGGATGCCCGCCGCACCGAGGTGCTGAAGCTGCAATCGGCGGCGCGCAATTCGCTGGAATGGTTCGAGGAGGTCGAGCGCTATCTCGGCCTCGATCCGGTGCAGTTCAACTATTCGCTCTTGACCCGCTCGCAGCGCATCAGCCATGAGAATTTGCGGCTGCGCGATGCCGAATGGCTTGAAAGCGCGGAGGAATGGTTCCAGCGCCAGGCAGGCGCCGGCGGCAACAGCCTGCGCCGCGCGCCGATGTTCGCCCCGTTCAAGCTGCGCGACATGAGGCTGCAGAACCGCGTCGTCGTCTCGCCGATGGCGCAATACAAGGCGGTCGACGGTTGCCCGACCGACTGGCATTTCACCCATTATGCCGAGCGGGCCAAGGGCGGCGCCGGCCTCCTCTATATCGAGATGACCTGCGTCAGCCCGGAAGGGCGGATCACGCCCGGTTGTCCGGGCTTCTATGCGCCCGAGCATGAGGTGGCGTGGAAGCGGCTGGTCGATTTTGTCCATACCGAGACCGAAACGAAGATCTGCGCCCAGATCGGCCATTCCGGCGCCAAGGGCTCGACCCGGCTCGGCTGGGAGGGCACCGACGTGCCGTTGGTCTCAGGCAACTGGCCTGTGATGGCGGCCTCGGCCGTTGCGTGGTCGCCGCAAAACCAGGTGCCGAAGGCGATGGATCGCGCCGACATGGACAAAGTGCGCGACGAATTCGTGGCCTCTGCCGAGATGGCCGATCGTTGCGGCTTCGACATGCTAGAGATCCACGCCGCGCATGGCTATCTCTTGTCGTCCTTCATCACGCCGGTCACCAACCGGCGCACGGATGAATATGGCGGTTCGCTGGAAAACCGCATGCGCTATCCCCTCGAAATCTTCCGCGCGGTGCGCGCCGCCTGGCCGGCGGAGAAGCCGATCTCGATGCGCATTTCGGCCAATGACTGGGTCGGCATCGAGGGTGTCACACCGGCCGACGCGGTCGAGATCGCACGGCTGCTGCATGAGGCCGGCGTCGACATTTGCGACGTCTCGGCAGGCCAGACCTCGGCGCTGGCCAAGCCGGTCTATGGCCGCATGTTCCAGACGCCGTTTTCCGACCGCATCCGCAACGAGGTCGGCATGGCGACGATGGCGGTCGGCAACATCTACGAGCCGGACCATGTCAATTCGATCCTGATGGCCGGCCGCGCCGATCTGGTGGCGCTGGCACGGCCGCATCTCGCCGATCCCTACTGGACGCTGCATGCCGCCGTCACGCTCGGCGACCGTGGCGTCAAATGGCCGGATCCCTATCTGCCTGGGCGCGATCAACTCTACCGGCTGGCCGAGCGCGACGCGGCAGCGGGGCTGAAAGTATGAGTACCGTCTCGACGATCGCGGGCAAGCATGCGCTGGTCACAGGCGGCGGCTCCGGCGTCGGCCGGGCCATCGCGCTGGCGCTGGCTGCTGCCGGCATCGACGTGACCATCTGCGGCCGCCGGGAACCGGAGCTCACTGAGGTGGCCGGCGAGAACGACCGCATCTTCGGCATTGTCGCCGATGTCACCGACGAGGCGGCAATGGCGGCGCTCTACGAGAGGGCGCAAGCCGCGCGTGGCCCCTTCGACATCGTCGTCGCCAATGCCGGCATGGCCGGCAGCGCCCCGGCGCACAAAACCGCGCTCAGCGACTGGCAGCGGACGCTCGACGTCAATCTGACCGGCGCCTTCCTGACCGTGAAGCCGGCGCTGGCCGGCATGGCCGCGCGGAAAACGGGACGAATTGTTTTCATCGCCTCGACCGCCGGCCTGAAAGGCTACGCCTACGTCGCGTCTTACGTCGCCGCCAAGCATGGCGTCATCGGCCTGATGCGGGCTCTTGCCGCCGAAACAGTGAAATCGGGCGTCACCGTCAACGCCGTGTGCCCAGGCTTTGTGGAAACCGAAATGCTGGAAGAGTCCATCCAGCGCATCATCGAGAAGACCGGCCGCTCGGTCGAGCAAGCGCGGTCAAGCCTCGCCTCGACCAACCCGCAAGGCCGCTTCATCCAGCCGGATGAGGTCGCCGCGGCTGTGCTGTGGCTCTGCGGCGACGCCGCCCAGTCGATAACGGGACAGGCGATTTCCATCTCAGGAGGCGAAACATGGTAGCCGGCCCCCTGCCCGCGCCGTCGGGACCCGGCAAGGACCGCTTGCGGCTGTGGATCAGGCTGCTGCGTGCCTCGCGCACGATCGAGGCTGAACTGCGCGAACGCCTGAAGAAGGAGTTCAACACGACGCTGCCGCGCTTCGACGTGATGGCCGCGCTCTACCGCGCGCCGGAAGGCATGCTGATGAGCGACCTGTCGCGCTTCCTGCTGGTCTCCAACGGCAATGTCACGGGCATCGTCGACCGGCTGGTTTCGGAAGGGCTGGTTGCCCGCGCTAGGCGCAATGGCGACCGCCGCACGTCGATGGTGCGGCTGACCGAGGAAGGCACGCAGGCCTTTGCCACCATCGCCGCGGCGCATGAGGGCTGGATCGGTGAATTGCTGGGCAAGGTCAGCGAGGACGACGCGCGCCGGCTGACCGGCATGCTGACCTCGTTCCGCAGCAACTGGGAGGGACGCGAATGACCGCAATGGCCGGACGCAAGCCGAAGCATTTCCTCTGGGAGGTCGCGGGCAGGATCGCAAAGGTCCGGCTCGACCGGCCCGAGCGCAAGAACCCGCTGACCTTCGACAGCTATGCGGAACTCCGCGACACATTCCGCGACCTCGTCTATGCCGATGACGTCGACGCCGTGGTGTTCCTGTCCAATGGCGGCAATTTCTGCTCCGGCGGCGATGTCCACGACATCATCGGCCCGCTGGTCAATATGGACATGAAGCAGCTTCTCGCCTTCACCCGCATGACCGGCGATTTCGTCAAGGCGATGCTGAATTGCGGCAAGCCGATCATTGCGGCGGTCGACGGCGTCGCGGTCGGCGCCGGTGCCATCATTGCGATGAGCTCCGATATCCGCATCGCCACGCCGGAAGCCAAGACCGCATTCCTGTTCACCCGCGTCGGCCTCGCCGGCTGCGACATGGGCGCCTGCGCGATCCTGCCGCGCATCATCGGCCAGGGCCGCGCCGCCGAACTGCTCTACACCGGCCGTACCATGACGGCGGCGGAAGGCGAACGCTGGGGTTTCTACAACCGGCTGGTCGATGCCGCCTCGCTGGAGGCCGACGCGCTCGATATGGCGGCGCGCATCGTCTCCGGCCCGACCTTTGCGCACGGCATCACCAAGACGCAGCTGAACCAGGAATGGTCGATGGGTCTCGACCAGGCGATCGAGGCGGAAGCGCAGGCGCAAGCGATCTGCATGCAGACCCGCGACTTCGAGCGCGCCTACAAGGCGTTCGTGGCCAAAGAAAAGCCGGTGTTCGAGGGGGATTGAGGATGACAGGTTTGCGCCCAGGCACCCCCCTCTGCCCTGCCGGGCATCTCCCCCGCAAGGGGGGAGATCAGCGGTTTCGTTGGCAGCGCCCATACTGCAATTTTGGAGATTGGCGAAAGCCAAAACAACGTCCGATCTCCCCCCTTGCGGGGGAGATGCCCGGCAGGGCAGAGGGGGGTGTGAAGGATCGCTGCGCGGAAGGAGGCGCCCATGCCTGACCGTTCCTTCCTCTCCTGGCCGTTCTTCGAAGACCACCACCGCCAGCTTGCCGAGCGCCTCGAGGCATGGTGCGCTAAAAACCTGCCAGTCGATCACCATGATGTCGACGCCGCCTGCCGCGAGCTGGTCAGCAAGCTCGGGCGAGACGGCTGGCTGAAGCCGACGGCGCTCGACACGGACAATCCTGGCCCCCTCGACGTCCGCACTTTGTGCATCACGCGCGAGACACTCGCCCGTCATGACGGGTTGGCCGATTTCGCCTTCGCCATGCAGGGGCTCGGCACCGGCGCGCTCAGCCTGTTCGGCACGCCGGAACAACAGCAATGGCTTTCGAAGACGCGCGCCGGCAAGGCGATATCAGCCTTCGCCCTGTCGGAGCCGCGCTCGGGATCGGATGTGGCCAACACGGAGATGACGGCGACCCGCGACGGCGACAGCTATGTTCTTTCCGGTGAAAAAACCTGGATCTCCAATGGCGGCATCGCCGATCTCTATGTCGTCTTTGCCCGCACCGGCGAGGCGCCGGGCGCCAAGGGGCTTTCCGCCTTCCTCGTGCCTGGCGACGCCAGGGGCCTTGGCATCGCCGAACGGCTGGAAGTAATCGCGCCGCATCCGCTGGCGCGGCTGTCTTTCGACCAGGTCCGCCTGCCGGCCGCCGCACTGATCGGCAAACCGGGCGATGGCTTCCGCATCGCCATGTCGGTGCTCGACGTGTTCCGTTCGACCGTCGGCGCGGCGGCGCTTGGCTTTGCCCGCCGCGCACTGGACGAAAGCATCAAACGGGTAGCCGAACGCAAACTGTTCGGCGCCCCAATGGCCGAACTGCAGATGGTGCAGGGTCATATCGCCGATATGGCGCTCGACGTCGATGCGGCGGCGCTCCTGGTCTACCGCGCTGCGTGGACCAAGGACATGGGTGCCGCGCGGGTCACACGCGAGGCGGCGATGGCCAAGCTGTTTGCCACCGACAAGGCGCAAGAGGTGATCGACAGGGCCGTGCAGTTGCATGGCGGCGACGGCGTCCGCAAAGGCCACATCGTCGAAAGCCTGTATCGCGAGATCCGCGCGCTGCGCATCTATGAAGGTGCCTCCGACGTGCAGAAAGTGGTGATTGCACGGCAAGTGATGGGCGCGGCCTGACGGCAGAGATTTTGACGAGTGTTCGATTTTGAATTGGGTTTTGGAATACCGGGAGGTTTTGAATGCACAGGATTCTGCAGCCCGAAGGCTGGGCAAAACCTGTCGGCTACGCCAATGGCGTCGCGGCACGCGGGCAGCTCGTCTTCGTCGGCGGACAGGTCGGCTGGAACGGGCAATGCCAGTTCGAGACCGACGATTTTGTCGGCCAGGTGCGGCAAACGCTTCAGAACATCGTCGCGGTGCTGGCGGAAGCCGGTGCCGGGCCGCAGCACATCACCTCGATGACCTGGTATTTCACCGACAAGGCCGAATACCTCGCCAATCTCAGGGGCATCGGTGAGGCCTATCGCGAGGTGATCGGCCGGCACTTTCCGGCGATGGCCGCCATGCAGGTGATGGCGCTGGTCGAGGACCGCGCCAAGGTGGAGATTCAGGCGACTGCGGTCATCCCGGAATAGGGAATTCGTTCGTCCGGAGTAAACGCCCATTACTTCGTCATCCACGGGCGAAGCAAGGAGCGAAGCGACGCGGCGCAGACCCGAGGATCCATGCCGGGACTCCAAAGCGTCACCACGGTCCAGAATTCTGCACCGCTGCACTCCACGGCCGAAGTCGCGGCATGGATCCCAGGGTCTCCGCGACGGAGCTGCGCTCCTGCTTCGCCCAGGGATGACGACGTTGGGGAGGGCTTCGGCTAATTCCGAATATCCGCGATGATCCACCGCAACTGATCACCACTACTATGCGCGAAGCCCCGCCTTCCGCAAAATCGGCAGCACGTGATCGCAGAAATAGGGCAACTCCCTGGTGTAATTGACGAAGGACAGCGCGATGCCCTGGTAGCCATGCCCGGCAATGGCGACCATGTCGGCGGCGATCGTTTCCGGCGTTCCGATCAGCGGGTAGGTGCCGGCGCCGCCGGCGAAACGCTGCCGGTAGCGGTCATAGGCGTGCGGGTCGTGCGACTGCGAGAATTCCTTCTTGCCGGCCATGTGGGCATCGACGGCGTCGTGGTCGGCCATATGGACCGCATAGCGCGTGTAATATGCCCGCGCCTCTTCCATCGTCGGGCGGCAGACGACATGCGCCACGGTGTAGACGCCGACATCACGGCCCACCTTGTCTGCCCGCTCGCTGATGTCGGCGACATGTTTGCCGGCATCGCCCATTTCGGAAAAGGTCGTGAACAGATAGTCGCATCTCGCGGCGGCGAAATCGCGGCCGGGCCCGCCGAAAGCGGCGTTCATGGTCACCGGGCGCGGCACCTGCAGACTGGCCGGACGGCTGACGGCTTCCTTGAGGCGGTAGTAGGTGCCCTCATAGTCGAGCGGGTCGGGCGAGGCATAAAGCTTTTCGAGGATTTCGATCCATTCCGCTGCCTGGTCGTAGCCCTTCTCGACCAGAGGCGTGCCGAACATGCCGAATTCCTTCGGATTCCAGCCGCAGACGATATTCAGGCCGGCGCGACCCTGGCTGATGTGGTCGACCGTCGCCAGCGCCTTGGCGGCATAGAGCGGATGCACCAGCGGCACATGCACGGTCATGAACAGGCCGATCTGCTCGGTGGCCATGGCAAGGGCCGCCGCCCAGGTGAAGGTCTCGAACGACCATTCCCGCACCTTGTTGCGGCCGCCAAAACCGCGCCAGCGGGCGATCGGCAGCATGAACTCCAGCCCGGCACGGTCGGCGATCTGGGCTGCGGTCAGATTGTCCTGCCAGCTTGCCGTCCAGCGTTCAGGCACATCGGTTATGGCCAGCCCGCCATCGGCATTGGTCGAAAAGACCCCCAGCTTCAATCTGTTCGGGCCGTGCAAGGGGTGTGGTTTGTTCATGTCGCGACCTCCCGGCGAGAGAGCACACGCTAGGCCCGCGCGGAGATATTTCAAGCCTGAAATAGCTTCGCGTCGCCATCGCTCGCGGGTATCGGGTTCCAGCGGGCCGCACCGTGTCCGCCACGCAACGGACACCGCAGCTTTTTAAGCTTAAAACTTTCGCCTTGAAAAGCGCCGCACTTTGGATAAGCATTCCAGAGTCGATGGCGATTGCCGTGCCGGACGGGCTTGCCGGCCAGTACATCGTGCAGACCAGTCCATCGTGCCGGCCAGTCCATCTTGGGTGCTCCGGGTGGGAGTCTCAGTTCTTGTCGTTCATACTGCCCCAGTCATCATCCAACACGCGCCATGCCTTCGATGAAGTGCGCGCGCAGATCCGCGATCTGCAACACAAAACGTCGCTAACCATGACCGCATGGTCGCTGCCATGAATTGACGCCCTGCGTGAAGCGGGGCGGCAAAAAACCGTGCGGGAGCAACCCGCCCGATCAACAACAGAGGGAACACAAATGAGCTTCACGCGTCGCAAATTGCTTCTTCTCGCCGCCGCCATCGGCATCGCCGCCGGCCCTGCCACCGCTTATGCCGCGGACGTGCTAAATGTCGGCGCCTACCCGACCAACCCGCCCTTCGAATACAAGAACGAGAGCGGCACCTTCGAAGGCTTTGAGGTCGACATCGTCAACGAAGCCGCCAAGCGCATCGGCATGACCACCGACATCGCCGACCTCGGCTTCCAGGCGCTGTTTGCCGCCACCACCTCGAAGCGCATCGATGTCGCCATCTCGTCGATCACCATCACGGCCGAGCGGCTGAAGTCACAGTCGTTCACGCAGCCCTATTACGATTCCGACATGGGCATCGCCACCAAGGCCGACAGCCCGATCAAGGCCGAGGCCGACCTCAAGGGCAAGATCGTCGGCGTGCTGTCCGGCTCGACCGGCGAAACCTGGGTCAAGGCACATCAGGAAGCCGGCGGCTTCAGCGACGTGAAGGGTTACGACACGCAGCAGAACCTGCTCCTCGACCTCAGCGCCGGTCGCGTCGATGCGGCCGTCAGCGACATTCCGGGCATGGAGTATTCCTTCACCAAGATGAAGGACCTGGTCGTCAAGGAGCGCATCAAGACCGGTGAGCAATACGGCCTGATGATGACCAAGGACCACCCGCTGCTCGGCAAGCTGAACGATGCGCTGAGCGCGATGAAGAAGGACGGCACGCTGGCCGCGATCCACAAGAAGTGGTTCGGCAGCGACGCGCCCGCCGACTCTTCGACCATGAAGGAAATGCCGCTGCCGAAGGCCTGAGCTGAAAGCTGCGCTGACATCGTGCCGGCTTTCCAGGCCGGCACGATTCTTTTCACGCTTTGGCGCCGGCTTCTGCCGCAGATCACCTCGCCGTCGACGAGGCCGATTGATTTTAACGTGAGCACTCTTTGCTCTGGGGTTCGGGAACGCTCCGATGTCGCTGATCGACACCTTCTTCAACCCCGATGTCATCATGTCCAGCCTGCCGGCGCTGTTGCGCGGCTTTCTGAACACGCTGCTGCTTGGCATCCTGAGCATCGGCATCGGCATCCCCATCGGGCTCGGGATCAGCCTGGTGCGGCTCTATGCGCCGAAGCCGCTGCGGTGGCTCGCGGTCGGCTACACCGACATCTTCCGCGCCCTGCCGGTGCTGGTCGTGCTGATCCTGATCTACTACGCGCTGCCGTTCCTCGGCATCCGTTTGTCGTCCTGGGCCTCGGCGGTGACTGCCTTCGCCTTCATCATGTCGGCCTACTCGGCCGAGGTGTTCCGTTCCGGCATCGAGAGCATTCCGCGCGGCCAGTTCGAGGCGTCGCAGGCGCTTGGCCTGCCGTTCCTCCTGACCTTGCGCAAGGTGGTGCTGCCGCAGGCGATCCGCGTCGTCATTCCGCCGATGACCAGCAACTGCGTCTCGATGTTCAAGGACACCTCGCTCGCCTCTACGGTGGCGCTGCCGGAACTCTTGAAGGAAGCAACCAACGCGCAGTCGCTTTACGCCAACCCCTCGCCGCTGATCGGCGCAGCCCTTGTCTATCTCATCTTTCTCTGGCCGATGGTCCGCCTCGTCAGCCTGCTTGAGGAGCGCTTCAAGACCGAAAAGAAGCGCTGACCTCGTCAACCGATCCCACCCCGCCAAGTCCTCCGCAGGAGCCTACCCCGTGAACAAGCACCAGACCGACAATGCGAACGCCACCGCATTCCCCGTCGACACCATCCGCGCCATGTTTCCAGCCTTGCAGCGGGCTGGCGACTTCATCTTTTTGGACAATGCCGCCGGCGCGCAGATCCCGCAGAGCGTGCTCGACGCGGTGACCAACCATCTGGTTTCGCACAATGTGCAGCGCGGCGGCCGCTATGGCCGCAGCGTCACCGTCGACCAGTCGGTCGCCGATGCTCGGACAAGCGTAGCGCTGCTCATCAACGCCTATAGCCCGGCGGAAATCTGCTTCGGCATGAACGCCACCTCGTTCATCCGCCTGGTCAGCCTCGGCATCGGCCAGATGCTGCAAGAGCGCGACGAGATCGTCGTCACCGACATGGACCACGACGCCAACATCGCGACCTGGCTGGCGCTGGAATCGGCCGGTGCGAAATACAAATGGTGGCGGATGCGCGAGGACGGCAATCTGCATGTCGACGATCTGCGTCCGCTGGTTTCCGACCGCACCCGTCTCGTCGCCTGCACGGTCACCGCGCACTCGATCGGCTCGATCGTCGATGTCGCCGCGGTGGCCAAGATCGCGCACGCGGCCGGCGCCGAAGTGTTCCTCGACTGCGTGCATTACGGACCGCACGGGCTGATCGACGTGCAGGCCTGGGACTGCGACTATCTCGTCTGCTCCGGCTACAAGAATTTCTCGCCGCATATGGGCTTCCTCTGGGGTCGTTTCGAAACGCTGAAACGGCTGCCGACCTTCCGCGAGGATTTCATCCCCAACGAGCCGCCCTACAAGGTCGAGGCAGGCACGTTCATCTACGAGAACGTCTCCGGCATGGATGCCGCCGTGCAGTACCTGGAACTGATCGGCCGCAATCTCGCACCCTCCAACAACCGCTCGCGGCGCGACAACATCGTTGCCGGCATGGGCGCCATCCGCGACTACGAATTGGTGCTGGCGCGCGAGATGCTTGCGGTGCTGAAAGGTTGCGGCGCGACCATCTATGGCGTCGCAGACGAGGCCCGCATCACCGAACGCGTGCCGACGTTCTGCTTCAACATCGGCACACTGTCGCCGCAGCGGATCGTCGAAGAGATGGCCGAGATGCAGATCGGCATCCGCGACGGCCACATGTATGCGCCGCGGCTGATGAAGCGCCTCAACCTATCGATGGACAGCGGCGCCATCCGCGCCTCACTGGTCCACTACAACACAGTCGAGGAAGTCCGGCGCTTCGGCGAAGCGCTACGCAGCATCATCGCCAAGCTGTCCTGAGCGAGCTGAATGCTACGGCCTGACGCCGCGGCGTCAGGCGGCTTTCTTCTTCGCTAGCCTCGCCTTGATCGAGGCGACGTCGGCGCGCGGGGTCGCCGCGAACAGCGTCCTGGTGTAGCTGTGCTTGGGGTCGGCGAAGACCTCGTCGCGCGAGCCGTATTCGACCGCTTCGCCGAAATACATCACCATCACATCGTCGGCGATGTAGCGCACCACGGACAGATCGTGGCTGATGAAGACATAGGTCAGCTGGAACTCGTCCTGCAGGTCGGCGAGCAGGTTGAGCACCTGTGCCTGCACGGAAAGATCGAGCGCCGAGACCGGCTCGTCCAGCACCAGCAGGCTTGGGTTGAGCATCAGCGCACGGGCAATGGCAATGCGCTGGCGCTGGCCGCCCGAGAACATGTGCGGGTAGCGGTTGTAGTGCTCGTGACCGAGGCCGACCTTCTTCAGCATCTTCATCGCCAGGTCGCGCCGCTCGGCCGCCGGCTTGTCGGTGTTGATCAGCAGGGGCTCGCCCAGCACGTCGCCGATCTTCTGGCGCGGATTGAGCGATCCATAGGGGTTCTGGAAGACGATCTGCACCTTGCGGCGCATCTCTTTGGTCAATCCGCCCTTGGCGATGTCGACCTTGTTGCCGTCGATGAACAGGTCGCCTGACGTCGCCGGATCGATCAGCGTGATGATGCGGGCGAGCGTGGACTTGCCGCAGCCGCTTTCGCCGACGATGGCCAGCGTCTTGCCCTTGTCGACCTTGAACGAGACGCCCTTGACCGCGTGCACTGTGCGCGGCCCGGTGAACAGGCCACCACCGATATGGTAGTCGCGGACGATGTTCTTGCCTTCGAGGACCGTGGTGCTCATCAGGCGGCTCCAACTGCCGAAGGCGCCGGCTCGAACATCATGTCGGAAACGGTAGGCAGCCGGTCGCCGACGGCGTTCTCCGGCAGCGCCGACAAAAGCGCCCGCGTGTAATTGCTCTTCGGCGATTCAAACAGCGACAGCACGTCGGCCTCTTCCATCTTGCGGCCCTTGTACTGGACGATGACACGGTCGGCGGTCTCGGCCACCACGCCCATATTGTGGGTGATCATGATCAGGCCCATACCGTATTTGGCCTGCAGCGAAACCAGCAGATCGAGGATCTGCTTCTGGATGGTGACGTCGAGCGCCGTCGTCGGCTCGTCGGCGATCAGCAGCTTCGGATTGCAGGCGATGGCGATGGCGATCATGACGCGCTGGCATTGGCCGCCCGACATCTGGTGCGGAAACGAGCTAAGCCGTTCTTCCGGATCGGCGATGCCGACCAGCTTCATCAACTCGATGGCCCGCGCGCGCCGCTGAGCGCGATCCATACCCATATGGAAGCGCAGCACCTCCTCGATCTGGAAGCCGACGGTGAAGCACGGATTGAGGCTGGCGATCGGCTCCTGGAAGATCATCGAGATGTCCTTGCCGACGATCTTGCGGCGTTCGGACGGGCTGAGCTTCAGGAGATCGACGCCGTCGAAGGCCATGCGGTCTGCCTTGACGGTTGCGGTGTTGGGCAACAGGCCCATTACCGCGAGCATCGCCACAGACTTGCCGGAACCGGACTCGCCGACGATCGCCAGCACTTCGCGCGGCTCGATCGAGAGGTCGATGCCTTGCACGGCCATGAACGGTCCGGCCGCGGTGTCGAAGGAAACGGTGAGGTTCTTGATCTCGAGCAGAGGCATGCTCACGACCTCTTCAGCTTGGGGTCGAGCGCGTCGCGCAGGCCGTCGCCGATCAGGTTGATGGCGAAGACGGTGATCAGGATGGCGAGACCCGGGAAAGTAACCACCCACCAGGCACGCAGGATGAACTCGCGCGCCTCGGCCAGCATGGTGCCCCACTCCGGCGTCGGCGGCTGCGCGCCCATGCCGAGGAAGCCAAGGGCCGCCGCCTCGAGGATGGCGTTGGAGAAGGACAGCGTCGCCTGCACGATCAACGGCGCGATGCAGTTGGGCAGGATGGTGACCAGCATCAGCCTGAGATGACTGGCGCCGGCGACCTTGGCGGAGACGACATATTCGCGGGTCTTCTCGGCCATCACGGCGGCGCGGGTGAGCCGGGCGAAATGCGGCTGCAGCACGAAGGCGATGGCGATCATGGCGTTGACGAGGCCGGGGCCAAGCACCGCGACCAGCACCAGGGCCAATAGCAGCGACGGGAAGGCCAGGATGATGTCCATGATGCGCATGATCAGCGTGTCGACCCAGCCGCGGCAGTAGCCGGCGAGTAGGCCGAGAATGACGCCTGAAATCAGCGCTGACGTGACGACGACGAAGCCGATGGCGAGCGAGAACCGCGAGCCGTAGATCAGGCGCGACAGCATATCGCGGCCGACAGCGTCGGTGCCGAGCAGGAACTGCGCGTTGCCGCCCTCCTGCCAGGCCGGCGGCGTCAGGAAGAAGTCGCGGAACTGATCGTCCGGCGAATGCGGCGCCAGCAGCGGCGCGAAGATGGCGATCAGGATCAGCAGCGCAAAGACGAAGAGCCCGATCACCGCGCCCTTGTTGACGGAGAAGTAGTGCCAGAACTCGCCGAACATCTGCAGCCTGGCATCCTGCGGCTTGACGACGGTCGCGGCTTCGATGGTGGCTGGGCCTTCATTGCTCATGTCAGTTGGCCCGGATGCGTGGGTTGATGACGGCGTAGAGCACGTCGACGATGAGGTTGACCGACATGACGATCAGCGCGATCAAAAGCAAGCCGCCCTGCACGGTGAAATAGTCGCGCTTGGAGATGGCGTCGATCATCCATTTGCCGATGCCGGGCCAGGAGAAGATGCTCTCGGTCAGGATGGCGCCGGTCAAAAGCGTGCCGACCTGCAGACCGATGGTGGTGACGACCGGGATCAGCGCGTTGCGGAAGGCATGCAGGCCGATGACGCGGCGCGGCGCCAGGCCCTTGGCGCGCGCGGTGCGGACATAGTCCTCACCCAGCACTTCGAGCATCGCCGAGCGTGTCTGCCTGGCGATGACTGCGAGCGGGATAGTGCCGAGCACGATGGTCGGCAAGATCAGGTGCGACAGCGCCGAGCGGAATGCGCCCTTCTGCCCCGAGATCAGCGAATCGATGGTCATGAAGCCGGTCACCGGCTTGAAGAAATAGAGAAGGTCGATGCGGCCGGAAACCGGCGTCCAGTGCAGCGTGCCGGAGAAGACGATGATCAGCAGCAGGCCCCACCAGAAGATCGGCATGGAATAGCCCGCCAGCGCCGTGCCCATCGTCAGCTGATCGAACCAGGAGCCGCGGCGGATGGCGGCGAAGATGCCGGCGGCGACACCCAGGACAACGGCAAAGATCATGGCGAAGATGGCGAGTTCGACCGTTGCCGGGAAGCGCACCAGGAAATCCTTGAGCACCGGCGTCTTGGTTGAAAACGAGGTGCCGAAATCGCCGCTCAGGACATTCGTCAGATAGGTCAGGTATTGTTGCCAAATCGGCAGATCGAAACCGAACTGGTGCATCAGCGCCGTGTGGCGTTCGGGCGACAGGCCGCGTTCGCCCGCAAGCACCAGCACCGGATCACCGGGCAGGATGCGCACGAAGCCAAAGGCGAGGATGGTTATCCCGATGAAGGTCGGGATGATGAGGGCGAGCTTGCCGAGGATATAACGCAGCATGGCGGGCGAGTGGGGGCGTCACCACATGGTGGCGCCCCCGTTTCGCAACCTTATTCGGCGATATCGACGCCGTCGAAGCGGTGGATACCGAGCGGATCCATCGCAAAGCCGGTGACGGTCTTCTGCATCGGCATGAACACCTTGGAGTGAGCGAGCGTCGCCCAGGGTGCCTGTTCCTTGAAGATGACCTGTGCCTGTTCATAGAGCTTGGTGCGCTCGGCCTGGTCCGAAACGGTCTTAGCCTTGTTGATGAGCGCATCGAAGTCCTTGTTGCACCATTCCGCGCGGTTGTTCGAACCGACGGAAGCGCAGCTCAGGAGCACGCCGAGGAAGTTGTCCGGATCGCCATTGTCGCCGGTCCAGCCGACGATGACGGCGCCGTCGTGATCGACCGCGGAAGCGCGCTTAAGGTATTCACCCCAATCGTAGCTGACGATCTCGACGGTGACGCCGACCTTGGCGAAGTCCGCCTGGATCAGCTCGGCGGTGCGACGCGCATTCGGCATGTAGGGGCGCGACACCGGCATGGCCCAGACGTTCATCTTGAGGTCCTTGACGCCGGCTTCTTCAAGCAGCTTCTTGGCTGCATCCGGATCGTAAGGATCGTCCTTCACTTCCTTGTTGTAGGACCACATGGTCGGCGGGATCGGATTGATCGCCACCTGGCCGGCGCCCTGGAAGACGGCATCGATGATGGCCTTCTTGTTGATGGCCATGTTGAGCGCCTTGCGAACGCGCACGTCGTCGAACGGCTTCTGCTGGGTGTTGTACATCAGCGCGCCGACATTGAGGCCTTCCTGCTCCTCGACCTTCAGGTTCGCATCGGCCTGCAGGCCGGCGATGTCGGCCGGTGCCGGGTACGACATGATGTTGCATTCGCCGGCCTTGAGCTTCTGCGCGCGCACCGCCGGATCGGTGGTGATGGCGAAGACCAGATCGTCGATCTTCTGCTTGCCGCCCCAATAGTCCGGGTTGGCCTTGTAGCGGATGGCGGCGTCGGTCTGATAGTCGACGAAGATGAACGGGCCGGTGCCGATCGGCTTCTGGTTGAACAGCTCAGGCGTCTTGTCGGCCTGCAGCTTGTCGGCATATTCCTTGGAGACGACCGAGGCGAAATCCATGCCCAGCGTCGGAATGAAGGTGATCGCCGGCTCCTTGAGGGTGAACTTCACCGTCAGGTCATCGACCTTCTCGACCTTGGTAATGTTGTCGCCGAACTGGTCATTGTAATACTGGTAGGCAATGCCCGGAATGTACTGGAACCAGGGGCCGTTCTTGTCGACCTGGCGTTCGAACGAGAACACCACGTCGTCGGCGTTGAAGTCGCGCGTCGGGGTGAAATAGTCGGTTGCGGCGAACTTGACGCCCTTGCGCAGCTTGAAGACATATTCCTTGCCATCGTCGGAGATCGTCCAGCTCTCGGCCAGGCCCGGCGAGGTCGTCGTCTTGCCGTGATCGAATTCGACAAGGCGGTTGAAGACGGTGCGCGATGACGCGTCGAACGTCTGGCCTGCGGTATACGGCGCCGGATCGAAACCTTCCGGCGAAGCTTCCGCGCAGTAGACCAGAGTTTTCGCATTGGCCATGCCGCTCAGGACGCTTGCAGCCAGCAACGCGGCTGCAAAAGTCAGCTTCTTATTCATTGAGCACTCCCTGATGTTCTTCCAAGCCCCTCTATCAGGCTCGCGAAGCGCGCATATAAGCACCGTTTTTCCGGCTTTGGAACACCCCGTTTGCTTACCCCGCGGGAAGCAGGAAAAAAATCCGCTATTTTGCCAAATTGCAGAAAAAATTAGCAGTTTTTTCCATTCACGAGATTATTAACAACCGAATTTTTTTATTGATCGCCAAGCTGACGATATAAATGTTCCCGGCGCTTCCGAGCGGCCGAGGGATACGCCAGGACACCGCCTGGGAGCGCTGGCGGCGGCAAAGACTTTCGACGGCAAATCTTTCGCCATGTTGCCGCAAGGGCAAGACTTGCACGGTCACCAACGGAGGCAATACATAGGGTGTAGCGGCCGCAGCGGAGGGCGTCCTTGTCAATTCAGGGGCGAGCGCGGCGCGGATGAACAAGACTTGTCCAGGGAGGAACGGTTGGCAAAAGCATCAAGGACGACGGCGCCGGTGAAAGCGGGAGCCAAGGCGCCGTCGAAAGCAGCCGGTACTGCCAAGCCGAAAGCACCCGTTTCCAAAGCCGCCACGCCGAAGGCGGCCGCGGCGCCCGTAAGGGCAAGCACAAGGCCAGTGGTGAAAGCCCCGGCCAAGGCTGCGGCCGGAAAGACGGCGTCGGGAAATAAAGCGGGGGCGGCAAAGCCCGCTGCCAGGCCGGCATCGAAAGCCGCCGCGGCGATGAAGACCCCACCGGCGGCAAGGCCGGCCGACGCCACCGCCAACCGATTGCCGAAAACGCTGACGGCGCTGGCCGCCGGCTTGCCGGAAAAGCCGTGGCTCAAGAGCTATCCGAAAAACGTGCAGGCCGAGATCGGCGCCCTGCCCTACAGCTCGATCGGCGATTTCCTCGTCGCCGCCTGCAAGCAGTTTTCCGCGCAGCCGGCCTTCACCTGCATGGACAAGTCCATCAGCTACACCGATGTCGAGCGGCTGTCGGCGGCCTTCGGCGCCTACCTGCAATCGAAAGGCCTGCGGAAAGGCGCGCGCGTCGCGCTGATGATGCCGAACGTGCTGCAATATCCGGTGGCGATGATGGCGATCTTGCGAGCGGGTTATGTGGTGGTGAACATCAATCCGCTCTACACGCCGCGCGAGCTCGAACACCAGTTGAAGGATTCCGGTGCGCAAGCCATCGTCATCCTGGAGAACTTCGCCAACACCTTGCAGGCGGTGATCGCCAGGACCACGGTCAAGCATGTGGTGGTCGCCGCGATGGGCGACATGCTTGGCGGCCTGAAGGGCACGATCGTCAATTTCGTCGTGCGCCGCGTGAAGAAGATGGTGCCGGCATGGTCCTTGCCCGGCCATGTCAAGTTCAATGCCGCCATGAAGGCCGGCGCCGGCATGGGCTTCAAGCCGGCCAAGGTGGAAGCCGACGATGTCGCCTTCCTGCAATATACGGGCGGCACCACGGGCGTGTCGAAGGGCGCCACACTGCTGCACAGAAACGTGCTCGCCAACGTTGCGCAGAACGCGCAGTGGATGGAGGATGCCTACACGATCAAGCCGAAACCGGCGCACCCCAACTTCATCTGCGCGCTGCCGCTCTATCATATTTTCGCGCTGACCGTGAACGCGCTGATGGGCATGCAGCAAGGCGCCCGCAATGTGCTCATTCCCAACCCGCGCGACATTCCCGGCTTCGTCAAGGAATTGCAGAAATATCCGGTGCACATCTTTCCCGGCCTCAACACGCTTTTCAACGCGCTGCTCAACAATGAGGATTTCCGCAAGCTCGACTTCAAGCCGCTGGTGCTGACGCTGGGCGGCGGCATGGCGGTGCAGAAGGGCGTCGCCGAACGCTGGAAGACGCTGACCGGTTGTTCGGTCACCGAAGGCTACGGCCTCTCGGAAACCTCGCCGGTGGCCACCGCCAACAAGTTCACCGCCGGCGACTTCACCGGCACCATCGGCTTGCCGCTGCCCTCGACCGAGATCGCCATCCGCGACGACGACGGCAACAATTTGCCGCTCGGCGAGGTCGGCGAGGTCTGCATCCGAGGACCGCAAGTGATGGCGGGCTACTGGAACCGGCCCGATGAGACCGCCAAGGTGATGACCAAGGATGGCTACTTCAAATCCGGCGACATGGGCTTCATGGACGAGCGCGGCTACACCAAGATCGTCGACCGCAAGAAGGACATGATCCTGGTTTCGGGCTTCAATGTCTATCCGAACGAGCTCGAGGAAGTCGTGGCGATGCATCCGGGCGTGCTCGAAGTGGCGGCGGTCGGCGTGCCGGACGAGCATTCGGGCGAGGTGCCGAAACTGTTCGTGGTCAAGAAGGATCCGGCGCTGACCGCGGAGACGCTCACCGCCTTCTGCCGCGAGAACCTGACCGGCTACAAGCGGCCCAAATACATAGAATTCAGGACCGAGTTGCCGAAGACGCCGGTCGGCAAGATCCTGCGGCGAGCACTGCGCGAATGATTGCAGCCGGCGGCGCGGATGCCGTAAATGCACCTTGCCGTCCTGACCCGGCAGAATTCATCAGAACGAACATGCGCCTCGCCCCGGTGCCGTCGGTGCCTGAGATCCAGCTTTATACACCGCATCCGGCCAGTGGCCTGAGACGGCTCATAGATCCGCACCAAAGCGCTGGCGACGATGACGACACGATCGAGGCGGACAACGATGGACCCGAGCCGCAGCCGCCTTACTGGGCTTATGTGTGGGCCGGCGGCGCGGTGATTGCGCGCCACATACTGGATCATCCGCAAACGGTAGCCGGCCGCCGCGTGCTCGACCTCGGCGCCGGTTCGGGTCTTGTCGGCATTGCCGCCGCCAAGGCTGGGGCACGCGAAGTCATCGCCGCAGAGATCGACCGCAACGGCGTTGCCGCGCTCGCTCTAAACGCGGCGGCCAACGGTGTCGCCATCACCGTGATCGGAGACGACATCACCAGGGGTCCGCCGCCGGCCGTCGACCTCGTGCTTGCAGGCGATGTCTTCTACAGCCAAGGCGTCGCCGACCGCGTCATGCCTTTTTTCGAACGCTGCCTGAATGCCGGCATCGAGGTCCTGGTCGGCGATCCTAACCGCGCCTATCTGCCACGATCACGGCTGCGCCTGCTCGCCGAACATAAGGTGCCGGATTTCGGCCAGGCGAAAGACAGCGCGCTGCAGCCAAGCGGCGTCTTTCGCTTCGAAGGCTGACGAGGCGGCCGCGTCTACCGACGGGATCAGATCGTCTCCTTGACCCGCGCCGAGAGAAAATCCGGCAGATCGGCAACGGAATCCAGGATGGCGTCGGCAATGCCGGCCAGCGATTCGCGGGTTCCGGTGCCGGAGAGCACGCCGACCGCCAGCCCGCAGCCGCCGGCACGCGCCATTTCGAGGTCGTGGCGGTTGTCGCCGACCATGGCGATTTCCGCCGGCCTGAGGCCGGTGAGATCGCTGAAGGCCAGGATCGTGTCGGGCGCCGGCTTCGGATTGGCCACCGCGTCGTAGCCATAGGCCGCGTCGAACAATTGGGCGACGCCGAGCGTGACAAGCGTCTTTTCCGCGCCGCTGGTCGAATCGTTGGTGGCGACGCCAAGCCGGTAGGACTTCCTGTGCAGTGCCGTCAGCGTGTCGACGATGCCCGGCAGCGCCACGGCCATCGCCGAGCCTTGCACCGAGGTGATCTCGTTGAAGCGGGCGACCGCCAGCATCTGATCCTCGTTGGAGAGGCGCGGAAACCACAATTCGACGACGTCGAGATTGGTGCCGGAGGCAAATATCGAGTCAGGCTTAAAGCGCTTGTTGGCGAAATCGAAGCCGGCGGCGGCCAGCAGCCTGTCGGCTTTCCAGCGATCGCCTTCGGACGCATCCATGGCCATGAAGTCGGCAACGCCGAGCCAGGTGGCGTTGAAGTCGACAAGCGTGCCGTCCTTGTCGAACAATATTCCCTTGATGTCTGCCAAGCTTTTCACTCCGAGCCACGCAAATGGTGGATGAATCCCACAAGGCCTGCGGTCGATGCGTCCCGCTTGGCGGCACTTTCCTTGCCCTCTACGACAGGCAGAAGGCCGGTGGCCAGTTCCTTGCCGAGTTCGACGCCCCACTGGTCGAAGGAGTTGATGTTGAACAGCGTGCCCTCGACGAAGACGCGGTGCTCGTAGAGCGCGATCAGCCGGCCGAAGGTGCGCGGGTCGAGTTTGCGGTAAAGGATGGTCACCGAGGGGCGATTGCCGGAGAAGACGCGGTGCGGGGCTATCTTGTCGACCTCGGCCGGCTTCATGCCCTTGGCCAGCATCTGGGCGCGGGCTTCGTCCAGCGTGCGGCCCTTCATCAGCGCTTCCGACTGCGCCAGGCAGTTGGCGAGCAGCAGATCGTGCTGGTGCTTGAGATCGGGCTCGTGGCCGACGGCCGCGGCGAGGAACTCGACCGGGATGAAATCGGTGCCCTGGTGCAGCAGCTGGAAGAAGGCATGCTGGCCGTTGGTGCCGGGTTCGCCCCAGACAAGCGGTCCGGTCGGCGTCGTTGCCGCCGTGCCTTCGAGGGTGACGCTCTTGCCGTTCGATTCCATGTCGAGCTGCTGCAGATAGGCGGGCAATCTGGACAGGCGCTGGTCGTAAGGGATGACGGCGCGCGCCGGGTAACCGCAGATGACGCGATGCCACCAGCCGACCAGCCCCAGCAGCGCCGGCAGGTTCTCCTGCACCGGTGCGGTACGGAAATGCTCGTCCATCTCATGCGCGCCATCGAGGAAGGCGCGAAAATTCCGCGGGCCGACAGCGATCATCACCGGCAGGCCGATGGCGCCCCAGAGCGAATAGCGGCCGCCGACCCAATCCCAGAAGCCGAAGACGCGATCGGGCGCGATGCCGAACTTGGCGACCAGATCGAGCGCAGTGGACACGGCGGCGAAGTGCTTGCCGACCGCTTCCTTGCCGAGCGCCTTCTGCACCCAGTCGCGCGCCGTCTGCGCATTGGTCATCGTCTCGACGGTGGTGAAGGTCTTGGAAGCGATGATGAAAAGCGTGGTCTCGGCGGACAGCCCCTTCAGCGTGTCGTGGATATGGGCGCCGTCGATGTTGGAAACGTAATGCGCGCGCGGCCCGTCATGATAGGGCGCCAGCGCCAGCGTCGCCATGGCCGGGCCGAGATCGGAACCGCCGATGCCGATGTTGACGATGTCGGTGATCTTCTTGCCGGTGGCGCCGGCCGCCTTGCCGGAGCGCACGGCATCGGCAAAGGCGCCCATGGCGTCGAGCACGGCGATGACGTCAGCCTTGACATCCTGGCCATCGACGGTGACGCCCTTGCCGGTCAGGTTGCGCAGCGCCGTGTGCAGCACGGCACGGTCCTCGGTGACGTTGATCTTCTTGCCGGCGAACATGGCGGCGCGACGAGCTTCGAGATCGGCGGCCAGGGCGAGCTTTTCCAGCAGTTCCATGGCGGTCGCATCGACCGCGCATTTCGACCAGTCGAGCAGCAGATCGCCATCGGTGGCGGAGAATTCCACGAACCGCTTGGGATCGGCGGCGAAGGCCTGGCGCATGCTGGCGGGCGCTGCAGCGCGGTGATCGCGCAAGGCGGCGAGCTGTTTTTGAAAGGACGATTGATCCACTGCCAAACTCCGAGACCTCGAGCCATCATTACGGACCGGATGTTTCCGGCGCGTGTCGTCGCGACAATCTATCGGGCCGAACTCCACCCGTTTCAATGCGCAGCGATGACGCACAGAGTCACGCAACTATGCCGCGGCGCAGCATCAAAATGGCGTGAAGGATCACTGGCATAAATCCCAACGATCAGAAAAATTGATTGGCGCAACCCCTTGTGCCACGGTTACGTTCGGCTGGTCCAGCCAAGCGAAAAAGGCTGGCCATCGAGGAAATCTCCCATGCCACAGCGAAACGACACGGCGATATGGTCCGGCCTGTTCCGGATTTCGGCTGAATCCGGCCAAACCCTGCAAGCGCAGATCCGCCAAGCCATCGTGGCCGCCATTCTGGACCGCCAGATCGCCGCTTCGATGCCGCTTCCTTCCTGCCGGATCCTGGCCGAAAAACTTGGCGTGGCGCGCGGAACCGTGGTGCTGGCGTTCCAGCAGCTCGTCGACCAGGGTTTCCTGGTGGCGCGCGAGCGGCGTGGACATTTCGTCAATCCCGATGTGCTGGCGACACCGGCCAAGCCGCACCAGAAGGCGCCCGACCAGGCCAACGAGATCGACTGGAAGGCACGCCGCAAGATCTTCGCCAGCGACATGCCGCCGCCGGCCAAGCACGAGAACTGGATCAAGTCGTCCTACCCCTTCGTCTACGGCCAGTTCGATCCGGCGCTGTTCCCTACCGCCGAATGGCGCGAGTGCAACCGCATGGCGCTGGCGGTGTTGGAAATCCGCAACTGGGCGTCCGACATGGTCGACCGTGACGATCCGCTGCTGATCGAGCAGATCCAGGCGCGGCTCCTGCCCCGGCGCGGCATCTTCGCCAATCCCGACGAGATCATCGTCACGTTGGGCGCCCAGAACGCGCTCTACATGCTGGCGACGCTGCTGATGTCCAAAGGCTCCAAGGTGGCGATGGAGGACCCCGGCTACCCCGACGCCCGCTCGATCTTCCGCCTTGCGGGCGCGGAGATACAGCCGGTGCCGGTCGACCAGTCCGGCATCGTAACCGCTTCTATTCCCAATGATTCCGGCTTCGTCTTCGTCACGCCCAGCCATCATTGCCCGACCATGGTGCCGTTGTCGGCTGAGCGGCGGCAGGATCTTCTGGCGCGAGCCAACCGCTACAACCAGATCATCATCGAGGATGGCTATGACAGCCAGCTTCTCGACGAGGCACCGCAGCAAGCGCTGAAGAGCCTCGATCGCTCCGGCCGCGTGGTCTATGTCGGCTCGATGTCCAAGACGCTGGCTCCCGGCCTGCGGCTCGGCTACATCGTGGCGTCCGCGGGACTGGTCGCGGAACTCAGGGCGCTGCGCCGCTTCATGCTGCGTCATCCGCCGGCGAACAACCAGCGCGCCGTCGCGCTGTTCCTGTCGCTCGGCCACCACGAGGCGCTGGTGCGGCGGCTGTCGTCGGCCTTCGACGAACGGCGCAAGCGGCTGGTCCATGCGATTTCCGCCTTCCTGCCGGAATGGCGCTCGACCGATTCGGCCGGCGGCACGTCGCTGTGGCTCGAAGGGCCGCGCGGCACCGATTCGCGCGGGCTGGCCGAGGCAGCGGCCTCGCGCAGCGTCATCATCGAGCCAGGCGACCGTTTCTTCGATCGCACTGAAAAGCCTTCGCGTTTCATGCGGCTGGGCATCTCGTCGATCGCACTGCAGCACATCGAGCCAGGCATTCGCGAACTGGCCACGGCCGCCGGACGCAGACCCGCAGCCGCCTGATCCATCGTTGATCTCTCGTGACCGGAGCCGCTCGCAGCGGCTCCGGTATTTTAGTTCTGGCACATGGAACTGGGCCAGCTGGCCCATAGGATGGGCCAGTGCCGGCGGCATAGTCGGCGTCAGGGGAAGAAGCAGGCCGATGGTGGACCAACCGCCACGAGTTCCTGCCGACGAAGGTGGAGTGCTTCCATGCCAGTGGCTGTCGAACAGCAGGACACGCCGGCGAACCGTCGTCCACAACGCTCCGGTCTTCGCGAAACAGGACATGCCATGCGATCATCTCCCCTAGTGGAGGATACCAGACCACAGCACAAGGCCATCGAGGGCGGCGGCTACGGGCCGCTGCGCGGGGATGACCGCGAGCGTATCCACGAAGGCGTGCTGACGCTTCTGGAGACAGTGGGTTTCGCCAACGCCATTCCTTCCTGCATAAAGGTACTGACCAAGGTGGGGGCGGTCCATGGCGACGATGGCCGGGTCCGCTTTCCGCGCGCGCTCGTGCTCGACACCATCAAGCGGGCGGCACGACATTTCACACTTCATGGCCAGGCCCCCAGGCACGACATGGTGGTCCAGGGCAAGCGCGTGCACTACGGCACGGCAGGCATCGCCGTGCACCTGGTGGATATCGAAAAGCGCGAGTACCGCGAGTCCAAGCTGCAGGATATTTATGATGCCGCCCGCATCGTCGATGGGCTGGACAACATCCATTTCTTCCAGCGGCCGATGGTGGCGCGCGACATCGCCGATCCGCTCGAGATGGATTTCAACACGCTTTATGCCTGTGTGATGGGAACATCGAAGCACGTCGGAACATCCTTCACCGTGCGTGAGAACGTGAAGCCTGCGCTTGAAATGCTGTACGCCATCGCCGGCGGCGAGGAGAATTTCCGCGCCCGGCCATTCGTTTCCAACTCCAACTCATTCGTCGTGCCGCCGATGAAATTCGCCGAGGATGCCTGCGGCGTGCTTGAGGCCTGCGTTGAAGGCGGCATCCCGATCCTGCTGCTGTCGACCGGCCAGTCCGGCACCACGGCACCCGCGGCGATGGCCGGCGCCGTCGTGCAGGCGGTGGCCGAAGTGCTGGCCGGCCTGGTCTATGTCAACGCGCTCAAGCCCGGCCATCCGGCGATCTTCGGCGCCTGGCCGTTCATGTCGGACCTGCGCACCGGCGCCATGGCGGGCGGGTCGGCCGAGCAGTCGGTGGCAACGGCGGCCTGTGCCCAGATGGCGCAATTCTACGACCTGCCCGGCGGCTCCGCCGCCGGCATGACTGATTCGAAATTGCCCGATATTCAGTCCGGCTACGAAAAAGGCATCACCAATGTGATGGCCGGCCTCTCCGGCCTCAACCTCGTCTACGAGGCGGCCGGCATGCATGCCTCGCTGCTCGGCTTCTGCCTGGAGAGCCTGGTCATCGACAACGACATGCTCGGTCATTGCCTGGGCTGCGCGCGTGGCATCGACGTGACCGACGAGGCCCTGTCGATCGACAGCATCGCCGAGGTCTGCCTCAAGGGTCCGGGCCACTATCTCGACAACGAACAAACGCTCAAGCTGATGCAGACCGAGCACTTCTATCCCGCCCTCGGCGATCGTTCCTCGCCGAAGGAATGGAACGAAAAGGGCCGGCCTGATATATTGCTGCGTGCGATCACCGAGAAGAAACGCATTCTTGCCGAACGATTTCCGCGCCATGTGCCAAAACAGGTCGACGACAGATTGCGTGCCCGTTTCGGCAACCTGATCCACCTGCCGCGCACGCAAATGGGCGGCTGACCGGAGACGAGTTCGTGCAGCCATGCAGCCACCACCCAGGATCAACCATCGGGCAGAACGACAAATGAGTGTGCATCCTATCCAGCAAGCCCACACAGACGGCGACGCGATCGATCGGCTGGTGGCATCTCATCGGCCAGGTCACGGCCTGGTGCGTGCCTTCTATCATGACCAGGCAATCTTCGAGCGCGACATGGAACGTGTCTTTCGCCGCCACTGGCACTGCCTGGCCCATGCCAGCGTCATCGCGAACCCGGGCGATTTCGAGTTGTTCAAACTGGGCGACGAGGCGGTCATCCTGACACGCGGCATGGATGGCACCGTGCATGCCATGCTCAATGTCTGCCGCCACCGCGGCGCCGAGGTCTGCACCAAGGAAAAGGGCAACGCGAAGATGTTCGTGTGCCCCTACCACGCCTGGAGCTATTCCAATGACGGCTCATTGCGCGCTGCCCGCCTGATGCCGAAGGATTTCGACCGCTCGGCGCACGGGCTGAAGAAGCTTCATGTCCGCGTCGCCTCCGGGCTGGTCTTCATTTCCTTCGCCGAGACGCCGCTCGATTTCGATCCGATCGAACAGTCGCTGCGCACGAGTTGCGGCCAATATGGCTGGGGCGACGCCAAGGTGGCGTATCGTCAGTCCTATCCGCTCGACGCCAACTGGAAGCTCGCCGTCGAGAACTATGTCGAATGCTACCATTGCGGACCGGCGCATCCGGAATATTCGCAGACGCATGCGCTGGAAAAACCGGCCGAGATGATCGAGCAGCTCAATGCGGCGATGGAGCAGCGCACCTGCGCGCTCGGCATCGAGATCGGCAGCGCCAACCGCTGGCAGAACTCGGCGGCCGGTCAGGAAGCAATCGACACCTTCCGCTACGCGCTCTATGACGGCGTTTCGAGCGGCAGCCAGGACGGCTCTCCGGTGGCCCCGCTGATGGGCCGCTTCACCGACTATGACGGTGGCGTCACTTCCATCCATCTCGGCGGCACGACCTTTCTCGTCTGCTATCCCGATCACGGCATGATCTACCGATTCATCCCGAAAACGGCTGGTACATGCGAGATGGAACTGATCTGGCTGGTGCGCGGCGACGCGGTCGAGGGTCAGGATTACGATCTGGAGAAGCTGACCTGGCTATGGAAGGTCACCACCGACGAAGACAAGAAGATCATCGAGCACACCGCGCGCGGCGTGCGCTCGCACTATTTCGTGCCCGGACCTATCGCGCCGATGGAATACAACGAACTGCGCTACATCGGCTGGTATCTCGAGGAGATCAGCCGGGCCTGAACGGTTCGGCTGCCTTAGGAGGATCAGGCAGATCTTGCCTTTCGCGTCATTCCGCGCTGAGCCCGTATCGGTCGACGACTTCGGGGTTGATGAGCTTGGCATGCAGTGTCATCAGCACGATCTGCGCGTCGAGGCTGTCGCCGGTTTCAAGCGCCGCCTCGATGCGGCGCTCGGCTTCCAGCGTCCGCTGATGGCCATTGGCTTGCTCGAAGGTTTCGGGACCCGCGATGCAATAGCTGCATAATTGTGCCACCGACGCATAGGTACCCCGTGGCGGCTCGTCGGGCCAGCGATCCTTCATGAGATTGACCAGGGTAAGCTTCACGCCCTCCGGCACAAGGGCTGGATGCAGATCCGCGCCGCGCAATGCATCGTCGAGCTGCCTCAAGTCGCCCGAGCGGCCGAACATTCCGAGGAAGCCGAGGGAAGAGCGCCGTCCGGCCATGATGTTTCCTTCCGTTCCAGCCCACTTAGGTGGTGGGCAAGCGAATTACAAAGGCGGTGCTATCTAACCAGCCGCCGCCAGCAAGACCCCTGCAAGGGCGGATAGCGCGAGTGTCGGCAGCATGCCGATCTTCAGCTTCAGGATGGCGATCATGGCGGCACCCGAAAGCAAGGCCGCACGCCAGTCGATCGACGAAAGCACCGGCACATTCATGCCAAGACCCGTCGCATGCACCTCACGGAAGATGACGTGCAAGCCAAACCATAGGGCCAGATTCATAATCACCCCGACAATTGCGGCGGTGATCGCGCCCAGTGCGGCCGACAGTGCCTTGTTGCCGCGCAACGCCTCGATGTAGGGCGCCCCGAGGAATATCCAGAAAAAGCAGGGCGTGAACGTCACCCACAGGGTGAGCAACGCCCCCAGCGATCCGGCAAGCAACGGGTCCAGCGAGCCGGAGTGGCGGAACGCGGCGATGAAGCCGACGAACTGCAGCACCAGGATGAGCGGCCCCGGCGTCGTTTCGGCAAGCCCAAGGCCATCAACCATTTCACCAGGGGCCAGCCAGCCGAAGGACTGGACGGCTGCCTGCGCGACATAGGCAAGCACCGCATAGGCGCCACCGAAGGTGACGACAGCCATGAGACTGAAGAACCGGCCTATCTCGGTCCAGACGCTTGCAGAGCCGGTGAACCACCAGATCAAAAGAACAGGCCCGAGCCAGAGCGGCAGCCAGATGGCGACGGTGCGCGGCGCATGCCATTTGGTCGGTTTGACATGGGCGAGTTCGCCGCGTTCGAACATCAGGTCGACCGCTCCCTTGAAGTCGGCAACATCGTCCTTGCCATGGGCCGAGCCGGAAAACAGGCCGGGAGCAATGCGATCCCCCAGCCATCCCGTCAGGCCGGCGAACAAGACGATGAGCGGAAACGGCACATTCAACGCATAGATGGCGATGAACGCCGCGACCGCGATCGACACCATGACCCGGTTCTTGAGGGCGCGCCGTCCGATCCGGATCACCGCCTCGATGACGATGGCAAGCACCGCCGCCTTCACCCCGAAAAACAGCGCCGCGACGAGTGGCATGTCGCCGTAGAGCATGTAAAGGCTGCTCAAGACGAGCATGACCAGCGCGCCCGGCACGACGAACAGGATGCCGGCGACAAGGCCGCCGATCGTCCTGTGCAGCAGCCAGCCGACATAGATGGCGAGTTGCTGGGCTTCCGGGCCAGGCAGCAACATGCAGTAGTTCAACGCATGCAGGAAGCGCTGTTCACCGATCCAGCGCCGGTCCTCGACCAGCTCCTTGTGCATCAGCGCGATCTGCCCGGCAGGTCCGCCGAAGCTGAGCAATCCGATCCTCGCCCAGACCTTCGTGGCTTCCGCGAAGGTCGGCGCAGCCGGCGGCTCGACGGCCACCGCCTTGTTGTCGGGGACAAGAATGGTCATGACGGCTTACCCGCAGCGGGCCAGTTGTGCGTTTCTTCGGTGGCGTCGCGACACCAGCGGAAGAACGCGTCGTAGAGCAGCATGCCTGCTTCCAGTTGTTCCAGATCGTCGCGGTACATACGCGACAGACCCAGCGAGGCAGCCAGAAAACCGGCCGCCTGGGGCACCAAGTCGAGGCTTGCGGTGTCGGCCGCGCGCACGATTACGGCGAGGCGATCGAGCGCCTCGGATTCCAACCCGAACTCCTCGATCATCGTGTCGAAGGTGCAGCGTTCGCCACGATGGCTCCAGAACACATTGTCGATGTCGAACGGCACGGCCTGAAAGCGGTCGGCAACAGCCAATACTTCAGCGGGCTCGACAAACAGGAACACCGCGTCGGGGTCGAGGAAACGCCGGATCAGCCATGGGCAAGCGATGCGGTCGACCTTCGGGCGCGATCGCGTCACCCAGACGGTGGCGCCCTTTTCATTGCGCGGCGGCATTTTGGCGGTGCGGACCAGAAGTCCCCCGGCATCGCGCCAGGCCTCAAACCCGCTTTCAAGGGATTCGGCTGATATCCCCTCATGGCGCAGCCATGCAACGACGCCTTGCGAGAGCTTTTGCCCCTTCTGGCATACGACGGCCACCGGCTTGCCGGCGAATGCGGCCGCCCAGGTCGAAACGGTTTTGAAATCGCGCCGGCACGAAGCCGGCAACAGGCGCGGGTCGGCGTCGAAATCGTCATCGATGCGAACATCGATAATGACAGGCGCGCCCGGCAGACCGATGAGCCGGGACAGTTGCGATACAGTGATAGCGGTTGTTGACGGCATGGCGTCCACCTCCTGGAAGAGAAGCTTGGACGCGAACGTTGGGCTGACGCCTCACGGGGTCGTCGCGATGCACCCCTTGTCATGATGGTGGATTTGTTGGGCGCGCTTGTCAAGGACGGTGACCGTTCTCGACCTACCCGGCAACACGCTGACCGGAAAACCGACGGCGGCTTGATTTGATCAAGCCGCCATCCGTCGATCCAGAATCAATGATTGTCCCCGGAGCAATCAGTGATTGTCCCCGGAGCAATCAGTGATTGTCTCTGGGGACACCGCTGGTGTGCGCGACATCCTGGTATTTCACCGCCGGCTTCAGCACCATTCCCTCCGAGAACTGCGCGACCATGCCGCGCTGGATCTCCTGCCAGGGCGTCTGGTGCTTGGGATAGTGGAAGCCGCCATTGTTCTGCAACTCGGCGCGGCGCCGGGTGATCTCGTCGTCGGTGACGAGGATGTCGGCCGTGCCCTTGCGCAAGTCGATGCGGACCCGGTCGCCCGTCTTGAGCAGCGCCAGTCCGCCGCCGATCGCGGCTTCCGGCGAGGCGTTGAGGATCGACGGCGAACCCGACGTGCCCGACTGGCGGCCGTCACCGATGCAAGCGAGCGCGTGGATGCCCTTCTTGATGAGATAGGCCGGCGGCTGCATGTTGACGACCTCGGCACCGCCGGGATAGCCGACCGGGCCGGCGCCGCGCATGAACAGGATGGTGTGTTCGTCGATGCCTTGCGCCGGGTCGTCGATGCGGGCGTGGTAATCCTCCGGCCCATCGAAAACCATGGCGTTGCCTTCGAAAGCCTCGGGATCCTTGGGGTTGGAGAGATAGCGTTCGCGGAATTCCGGCGAGATGCCGCTGGTCTTCATGATCGCCGAATCGAACAGATTGCCCCGAAGATTGATGAAGCCGGCATTGGCCTTCAGCGGCTTGGCGACAGAGCGGATGACGTCGGGATTTTCGTTGGCGACGCCCTCGCTATTCTCACCGATCGACTTGCCGTTGACGGTGCGCGCGCCGGGATGCGGCAACAGCCCGCCCTTCATCAGTTCGGCGATGACCGCCGGCACGCCGCCGGCATGGTGGTAGTCCTCGCCAAGGTATTCGCCCGTCGGCTGCAAATTGACCAGTAGCGGCACATTGAGGCCGACCGTCTGCCAGTCGTCATTGTCGAGCTTGACTCCGAGGTGGCGCGCGATGGCGTTGAGATGGATCGGCGCGTTGGTCGAGCCGCCAATGGCCGAATTGACGACGATAGCGTTCTCGAAAGCTTCTCTCGTCATGATGTCGGACGGCTTCAGATCCTCATGCACCATCTCGACGATGCGCTTTCCGGTCTCATAGGAAATCTGGCCGCGCTCGCGGTAGGGCGCGGGAATCGCGGCCGAGCCCGGCAACTGCATGCCAAGCGCTTCGGCCAGCGAGTTCATCGTGGTGGCGGTGCCCATGGTGTTGCAATAACCGGTGGACGGCGCCGACGAGGCGACGATGTCCATGAACTCGTCATAATCGATCTCGCCGGCCGACAGGCGCTGGCGCGATTCCCAGACGATGGTGCCGGAGCCGGTGCGCTTGCCCTTGTGCCAGCCATTGAGCATCGGCCCGACCGACAGCGCGATCGCCGGGATGTTGACGGTGGCCGCCGCCATCAGCAGCGCCGGCGTCGTCTTGTCGCAACCGATGGTGAGCACGACGCCATCGAGCGGATAGCCGTAGAGCACTTCGACAAGGCTGAGATAGGCAAGGTTGCGGTCAAGTGCCGCGGTGGGGCGCTTGCCGGTCTCCTGGATCGGATGGCAGGGGAATTCGAAAGGAATGCCGCCCATCGAGACGATGCCTTCGCGCACACGCTTGGCGAGTTCGATATGGTGACGGTTGCAAGGCGACAGATCCGAGCCGGTCTGTGCGATGCCGATCAGCGGCTTGCCGGACATCAGTTCGGCGCGCGTCAGGCCGTAATTGAGATAGCGCTCGAGATAGAGCGCCGTCATGCCCGGATTGTCGGGATTGTCGAACCACTCCTGCGAGCGAAATTTTTTCTTGTGGGTGGGGGCGCCTGCCATCATGGTCTCCGTATTTGTAAGACAAATCGATATGGCAACGCGCGGGAGCAGGCAAGAGGGCGTGCGGTCGCAACCGGACTTTGGTGCGATAGACACGCACCAAGCCGTGCGTTACGGGTTCCGACAGTCTTGTCCGGGAGGTTTTCATGGCTTTGGTGATCGAAGGCGAGGAGCGCATTGCCGCACCGCTGCAAAAAGTGTGGGAAGCGCTGAACGATCCCGAGGTCTTGAAGGCGACCATTCCCGGCTGCCAGAGCCTGGAGATGAAGTCGCCGACCGAGATGGCGGCAACCGTGGTGGTGAAGATCGGACCGATCAAGGCGACATTCAACGGCGAAGTGACGCTGAAGAACCTGAAGCCGCCGCACTCCTACACCATCCAGGGCGAAGGCAAGGGCGGCATTGCCGGCTTCGCCAAGGGTGGCGCCGACGTGACGCTGACGGCAGATGGACCTGACGCCACGGTATTGAACTACGCGGCCAAGGCCGATGTCGGCGGCAAGATCGCCCAGCTCGGCAGCCGCCTGATCGAATCGACCTCGAAGAAACTGGCCGGACAGTTTTTTTCGTCGTTCGGCGAAAAGGTCGGCGGCTGAGCCCTCAAGCGGGCATCACTCGAACACAATACTCGGCACCGCCGCTGCCGCCGCGCCACGCTCTTCATTGACCCGGTCCCAGACCTTCGAAGCGATGTCGCGATAGATTTTCGCCTCGGCGCCGTCGGGCTTCGAGACGACAACCGGCGTGCCGGCATCCGAGCTTTCGCGAATGCCCATCTCGAGCGGCACTTCGCCAAGGAAGGTGACGCCGAGACGCTCGGCCTCGCGGCGCGCGCCGCCATGACCGAAGATATCGTAGCGCTTGCCGGTGTCCGGGGCGATGAAATAGCTCATGTTCTCGACGATGCCGAGCAACGGCACGTCGACCTTCTTGAACATGTTGAGGCCTTTTCGCGCGTCGATCAGGGCCAGATCCTGGGGCGTCGAGACGATGACAGCGCCGGCCAGCGGCACCTGCTGGGCCATGGTCAGTTGCGCGTCGCCGGTACCGGGCGGCATGTCGACGACGAGCACGTCGAGACGGCCCCATTCGACCTCGCGCAGCATCTGCGTCAGCGCCGACATCACCATCGGGCCGCGCCAGATCATCGGCGTTTCCTCGTCGACGAGGAAACCCATCGACATCACCTTCAGGCCGTAATTCTCCATCGGTTTCAAGATCTTGCCGTCGACGGTCTGCGGCCGTCCGTGGATGTTGAGCAGCCTGGGCATGGACGGTCCGTAGATGTCGGCATCCAGCACGCCGACGCGCAGGCCGTTGGCGGCGAGGCCGAGCGCGATATTGACGGCAGTGGTCGACTTGCCGACGCCGCCCTTGCCGGACGCAACCGCGATGATTGCCTCGATACCGGGCACGCCACGCTTGCCCGAACTGTGCGAGGCGGGCGCGTGCGGAGCCGCACGCGGCGCGGCGGCAGCGGGCGCAGCCGGCGGAACGGGCCTCGGTGCGGGGCGCGACGGAACCGGCGCCTCCATGCCGCCGCCCTTCTTTTCGGCCGTCAGCGCGACGACCGCGCCGGCGATCCCGGGGATTGCCTTGACGACACGCTCGGCGGCGGCGCGCAGCGGCTCCATTTCCTGGGCACGAGCGGCGGGAACGGTAATCGAGAAGAAGACCTTCCCGTCGGCGATGAAAATCTCCGAAACCATGCCGAGGTCGACGATGTTGCCGGTGAAATCCGGCCCGTTGACCGTCTTCAGACGCTCGGTGACAATTTCCTTGGTGACGGACATGGCAGTTTTTCCTTACGCAGCTTGCGCCTGAGATGCAGCTTGCACCTGAGATAATGCAGTTTCCGGACAGAACCAAGCCGTGGAGCAATGGCTGTCTTGGCGTGCCTGAAAAAGCGGCGGGTCCTGTCGGATTTCATCCGCTCCAAACGTCTTCCAGATAATCGAGCGCCGATGCGGCCAACAATCAGGTCAAGCGACAGTCGTCAAACGATCGCGGCGACCTATTTCGGTGACCAGCACGCGACCGACAATCAGAGAAGGAGGCGATCATGCTCGCAAACAGCAACGCAACGGCAAATCTGGCGGTAAGCGACCTGGCAAAGGCCAAGGCTTTCTACGAGGGAACGCTTGGCCTGCAACAGGTGCACGATGAGGGCGGCGAACTGATCGTCTACAAAAGTGGCGATACCACCCTCAACGTCTATCATTCCCAATTTGCCGGAACCAACAAGGCGACAGCGGTGACCTGGATGGTTGGCGACGAGATCGGCAACATCGTCAAGGAGCTGAAGTCGAAGGGCGTCGCCTTCGAGCACTATCAGATGCCGGGCTTGACGCTGGAGGGCGATATCCACGTCGGTTACGGAATGAAGGTCGCCTGGTTCAAGGATCCAGACGGCAACATCCTGAACCTTGTGGACAGGTAGATGTCACCTCGCCAGGCCAACCGCGAGGTAGGTGAGCGCCGAAATCAAAGCGGTGGCCGGCAAGGTGACGATCCAGGCAATGACGATGTTGCCGGCAATGCCCCAGCGCACGGCCGAGACGCGGCGGGCGGCGCCGACGCCGATGATGGCGCCGGTGATGGTGTGCGTGGTCGATACGGGAACGCCGAGCCAGGTCGCGGCAAACAGCGTGATCGCCCCACCGGTCTCGGCGCAAAAGCCCTGCATCGGGTTCAGCCGGGTGATCTTCGAGCCCATGGTGTGGACGATGCGCCAGCCGCCGAACAACGTACCGAGCGCCAGCGCCGTCTGACAGGTGAGCACGACCCACAGCGGCACGTAGAATTCTTCGCCGAGCATGCCTTGCGAATAGAGCAGCACGGCGATGATGCCCATGGTTTTCTGGGCGTCGTTGCCGCCGTGCCCGAGCGAATAGAGCGAGGCGGAAAAGAACTGCATGACGCGAAAGGTGCTGTCGACCGCAAACGGCGTCTGGCGCACGAAGAGCCAGGAAACGGCAAGGATCAGGACAAGAGCCAGGACAAAGCCGGTCGCCGGCGACACGACGATTGCCGCAACCGTCTTGCCAAGCCCTGTCCAGACGATGGCGCCCACGCCTGCCTTTGCCACACCGGCGCCGACCAGGCCGCCGATCAGCGCGTGCGAGCTGCTCGAAGGGATGCCGGCGATCCAGGTGACGATGTTCCAGACGATGGCGCCGACGAGGGCTGCAAAGATCACCGCCGGGGTGACGATGCTGACGTCGACGATACCCTTGCCCACTGTCTCGGCGACGTGGAGGCCGAAGAACATGAAGGCGATGAAGTTGAAGAAAGCCGCCCACAATACCGCGTATTGTGGCCGCAGCACGCGGGTGGAAACGATGGTGGCGATGGAATTGGCGGCATCGTGCAGGCCATTGAGAAAGTCGAAGAACAGCGCAACGCCGACGAGGCCGACCAGTACCGGAAAGGCGATGGTTGCTTCCATCACCTAGACATTCTCAATGACGATGCCGCTGATCTCGTTGGCGACGTCCTCGAAGCGGTCGACCACCTTTTCCAGTTGGCCATAAATCTCTGAGCCGATCATGTAGGCCATCGGATCGCTGCTGCCGTGCTTCCTGAAGAGATCCTTCAGCCCTTGCTCGTGCAGGTCGTCGGCCCGGCTTTCGACGCGCATGACCTCCTCGGCGATGGCGTTGAGGCGCACAGTATGCGTCGCGACCTTGTTGAGCAGCGGGATCGCCTCAGCCACAAGCTTGGCGGCGGCGACGATGACGCCACCCATTTCCTGCATCAGCGGATCGAACTCCTTGCGCTCGAACAGCTTCACCGTCTTGACCGTCTTGTGCATCATGTCGATGGCATCATCCATCGACTGGATCAGGTCCTTGATGTCGCCGCGATCGAAAGGCGTGATGAAGGAGCGCCGCACCGCCAGCAGGACTTCCGCGGTGATGTGGTCGGCCTCATCTTCGAGATCGATGATTTTCTGGCACCAGAGGTCGATATCCCTGCCCTGGAGAAGCTGCTCCAGCGCCTCGGCGCCGCCGACCACGGTGCGCGAATGTCGTTCGAACAGTTCGAAGAAGCGATCTTCGCGCGGCAAAAGCTTGCGGAACCAGCCCAGCATGGTCGATCTCCCAGTTTCATCCACATAGCGCCGCATTGCGCCGCGGGAAACAGGTAGCCGGCTTAAAGGTGTGGATGCCGGGCATTTGTGCGTGGTGCTTGCGGTAGAGCACAATTTCCCCGACCTTGCAGCGAACGGCCGGAAAGATCGCATGATCGACAAGCTGGAATTCTTCATCGCGCTCGCCAGGGAGGAGCATTTCGGCCGGGCGGCGGAGGTATGCGGCGTCACCCAACCGACGCTCTCGGCCGGCATCAAGCAGTTGGAAGGCCAGCTTGGCGTCATGCTGGTTCTGCGCGGCTCACGCTTCCAGGGGCTGACGCCGGAGGGAAAACAGGTGCTGGTGTGGGCACGCCGCATCGTCGGCGACACCAGAACCATGCGCGAGGAAATGCGCGCAGCGCGCCACGGACTTTCGGGCCGTATCCGCATCGCCGCCATCCCGACGGCGCTCGCCATGCTGCCGCGGCTGACGACGCCGTTTCGCGAAAAGCATCCCGGCGTCACCTTTTCGGTGCTGTCGCGGACCTCGATCGAGGTGCTGTCGCTGCTCGGCAATTTCGACATCGATGCCGGGATCACCTATCTCGACAACGAGCCGCTGGGGCGGGTGACCAGCGTGCCGCTCTATGACGAGCGCTACCAACTGATCACCGCGATGGGGAATCCCTATTCCGACCGCGACAAAGTGACATGGGCGGAGCTCTCGAGCCTGCCGCTGTGTCTGTTGACGCCGGACATGCAGAACCGCCGCATCATCGATCAGCATCTGGCCGAAGCCGGCGTGCAGGTGCGACCGACGCTGGAATCCAATTCGATGATCGTGCTGTTTTCGCACATCCGCACCGGCAAATGGTCGTCGATCATGCCGCTCAACCTTGCGGAAACATTCGGCTTTGCCGAGCCGATCCGGGCCATTCCGATCATCGAGCCAGATGCCAGCCACACGGTCGGCCTGGTGGCGACACCGCGCGAACCGCACACACCTTTGGTCTCGGCGCTGCTGGACGAGGCAATGGCGCTGGCGGACGATTTCCATGCCAACCGTTCCGCTAGACAGGGTTAGTCAAACGGAACGATAGAAAATTTCTATCGTACAACGAAACCGCTTTATTGATTTCAGAGGTTTTCTCTGATTTCTTAAGCACTTAGCGATAAAGCGGCACGCGCATGTCGTTGTTCCAAAACAGCTTGATGCTTTTGGCCGATATGCATGGGTCGCTACTATAGGGAGGGCGCTGCATGACAATGCAGCCTGCAAGTACCGAGATTACGTCGCGCACGGCCGCGATCATCCAGGAGATGAAGGGCCTCGAAGGCCCATTGCTGCCGATCCTTCACGGCATCCAGGAAGAGTTCGGCCATGTGCCCAAGGATGCGCTGCCGGTCATCGCCGAGGCGCTGAACATTTCCAGGGCCGAGGTGTACGGCGTCGTCAGCTTTTATCACGATTACCGCAGCCACCCGGCAGGCCGCCATGTGCTGAAGCTCTGCCAGGCGGAATCCTGCCAGTCGATGGGTTCGGACGCCATCGCCGCCAAGCTGAAGCAATTGCTGGGCATCGGCTTCCATGAGACGACCCGCGACGGTTCGGTGACGCTGGAGCCGGTCTATTGTCTGGGCCTGTGCGCCTGTTCGCCCGCCGCAATGCTGGATGGCGAGGTGATCGGGCGGCTCGATGACGAGAAGCTCGACGAGATCGTTGCAGAGGTGCGCTCATGATCCCGCGTATCTACATTCCAGGCGATTCCGGTGCGCTGGCGCTGGGCGCCGAAAAGGTCGCCAAGGCGATCGCCGGCGAACTCGCCGAGCGCGGCATCGAAGCCAAGATCGTGCGTAACGGTTCGCGCGGCGCCTATTTCCTCGAGCCTATGGTCGAAGTCGCGACAGCCAATGGCCGCGTCGCCTATGGGCCGGTCAAACCATCCGACGTCAAAGGCCTGTTCGACGGCGGCTTTCTCACCGGCGGCCACCACAAACGCTGGCTGGGCACGCCGGACAAGATCCCCTTCCTGGCCAAGCAGACGCGGCTGACCTTCGCGCGCTGCGGCGTCACGGATCCGCTTTCGCTCGAATCCTACAAGAAGCATGGCGGGTTGAACGGACTGACGAACGCGCTGGCGCTGACGCCTGCCGCCATCGTCGCCCAGGTTACCGAGTCGGGCCTGCGCGGGCGCGGCGGCGCCGGCTTCCCGACCGGCATCAAGTGGAAAACGGTGCTCGATGCCGCAGGCGACCGCAAATACATCGTCTGCAACGCCGACGAAGGCGATTCGGGCACCTTCGCCGATCGCATGATCATGGAGGGCGATCCCTTCGTGCTGATCGAAGGCATGACGATCGCCGGTATAGCCACGGGCGCGACGAAGGGCTTCGTCTATGTCCGCTCGGAATATCCGCATGCGGTGGCGATGATGAACAAGGCCGTCGAGATCGCCCGCAAGGCTGGCGTTCTTGGCGCCAGCGTGCTGGGCTCACCCTACGCTTTCGACATGGAGATCCGGGTCGGCGCCGGCGCCTATGTCTGCGGCGAGGAGACGGCGCTGCTCGATTCGCTCGAGGGCAAGCGCGGCATGGTTCGGGCAAAGCCACCGCTGCCGGCTCACAAAGGGCTGTTCGGCAAGCCGACGGTGATCAACAACGTCATCTCGCTGGCCTCGGTGCCTGTCATCATGGACAAGGGTGCGGCCTACTACAAGGATTTCGGCATGGGCCGCTCGCGCGGCACGATCCCGATCCAGATCGCCGGCAACGTCAAATATGCCGGTCTGTTCGAAGCCGCTTTCGGCATGACGCTGGGCGAGATCGTCGACGAGATCGGCGGCGGCACGGCCACGGGGCGCCCCGTCAAGGCCGTGCAGGTCGGCGGGCCGCTCGGCGCCTATTTCCCGCGCGCGCTGTTCGACACGCCATTCGATTATGAAGCCTTCGCCGCCAAGGACGGGCTGATCGGCCATGCCGGCATCGTGGTGTTCGACGACACCGCCGACATGCTGAAACAGGCGCGCTTCGCCATGGAGTTCTGCGCCATCGAAAGCTGTGGCAAATGCACGCCCTGCCGCATCGGCTCGACGCGCGGGGTTGAGACCATCGACAGAATAGTTGCGGGCATTGAGCCGGAGAAGAACCTCGCTCTGGTCACCGATCTCTGCAACACGATGAAGTTTGGTTCGCTCTGCGCGCTGGGCGGCTTCACGCCCTATCCCGTGATGAGCTCGATCACCCATTTCCCCGACGACTTCAAGCCAGCGCCCGTGCGCGTGGCTGCCGAATAGGAGCTGGCAGATGAACATCAAGGCCGACTTCCCCTCCCTCGTCGAAGAGATCGACTACGGAACCCCCCAATCGAAGGCGCAGAAGCAGGTCACGCTGAACGTCGACGGGCGCAGCATCACCGTGCCGGAAGGCACCTCGATCATGCGTGCGGCCATGGAGGGCGGGGTCGAGATCCCGAAGCTTTGCGCCACCGACATGCTGGACTCCTTCGGGTCGTGCCGTGTCTGCCTTGTCGAGATCGAAGGACGTGGCGGCACGCCGGCGTCCTGCACGACGCCCGTCGGCGAAGGCATGATCGTGCGCACGCAGACCGAGCGGCTCGACGCCATTCGCCGAGGCGTCATGGAACTCTACGTCTCCGACCATCCGACCGGCTGGAACGAACAGGCCGGAACCGGCGCCAGCGAGTTCGATGCAGTGGCGAAGTCGATCGGCCTGATCGAGAACCGCTACGGCATCGAAGGTCGCAACCACGTCAAGCCGGAAGGTGGCGTGGCGCCCGGCCATGGCTCGCTGGCGGTCGACTACATCGCCCGCGACGAGTCCAACCCCTATTTCACCTATGATGCCTCGCAATGCATCGTCTGCTCGCGCTGCGTGCGGGCCTGCGAAGAGGTGCAGGGCACCTTCGCGCTGACCATCGAGGGACGAGGCTTCGAATCCCGGGTTTCGGCGGGGATGCACGAGGCGTTCATCGATTCGGAATGCGTGTCCTGCGGCGCCTGCGTCCAGGCCTGTCCAACCGATGCGCTGCGTGAGAAGACGGTGCTTGCCAAGGGCCTGCCGGAGCGCTCCGCCGTCACCACCTGTGCCTATTGCGGCGTCGGCTGCTCATTCAAGGCCGAGGTGAAGGGTGACGAAGTCGTTCGCATGATGCCCTATAAGGAGGGCAAGGCGAACCACGGCCATTCCTGCGTCAAGGGCCGTTTCGCCTATGGCTATGCCACCCACAAGGACCGCGTCCTGTCGCCGATGATCCGGGAAAAGGTCACCGACCCGTGGCGCGAGGTGAGTTGGGAAGAGGCGATCGCCCATACGGCCAAGGAATTCCGCCGCATCCAGTACCAGTATGGACGCACCTCGATCGGCGGCATAACCTCCTCGCGCTGCACCAATGAGGAAACTTACCTAGTCCAGAAGATGGTGCGGCAAGGTTTCCGCAACAACAATGTCGACACCTGCGCACGAGTCTGCCATTCGCCGACGGGCTACGGGCTCGGCCAGACCTATGGCACCTCGGCCGGCACGCAGGATTTCGATTCCGTCGACTTCACCGACGTCGCCGTCATCATCGGCGCCAACCCGGCTTCCGCTCACCCGGTGTTCGCCTCGCGGCTGAAGAAGCGGCTGCGCCAGGGCGCCAAGCTGATCGTGCTCGATCCGCGCCGCACCGAGATGGTCAAGTCGGCCCATATCGAAGCGGATTACCACCTGCCGCTGAAGCCCGGCACCAATGTGGCCGTGCTGACGGCGCTGGCGCATGTGATCGTCACCGAGGGCCTGTTCGACGAAGCCTTCATCCGCGAACGCTGCGACTGGACGGAGTTCCAGGATTGGGCATCGTTCGTCGCCTTGCCGGAAAACAGCCCCGAAACCGTCGGCAAATTGTCCGGCGTCGATCCCGAACTGATCCGGGGGGCCGCCCGCCTCTACGCCACCGGCGGCAACGGTGCGATCTATTACGGCCTCGGCGTGACGGAACACAGCCAGGGTTCGACCACTGTGATGGCAATCGCCAATCTCGCCATGGCCACCGGCAATATCGGCCGGCCCGGCGTCGGCGTGAACCCGCTGCGCGGCCAGAACAACGTGCAGGGCTCCTGCGACATGGGCTCCTTCCCGCACGAACTGCCCGGCTACCGCCACATCTCCGGCGAAGCCGTGCGCGATATCTATGAGACCTTGTGGGGCGTGAAGCTGGACGACGAACCCGGCCTGCGCATCCCCAACATGCTGGACGCCGCCGTCGACGGCAGCTTCAAGGGCATCTACATCCAGGGCGAAGACATTCTGCAGTCCGATCCCGACACCAAGCATGTCGCCGCCGGCCTTGCCGCGATGGAATGCGTCGTCGTGCACGACCTGTTCCTCAACGAGACCGCAAACTATGCGCATGTCTTCCTGCCGGGCTCGACTTTCCTGGAGAAGGACGGCACCTTCACCAACGCCGAGCGCCGCATCAATATGGTGCGCAAGGTTCTTGAGCCGAAGGCGCGCTACGCCGATTGGGAGGCGACGCAGGAGCTTGCCCGCGCGATCGGGCTGGACTGGAACTATCAGCATCCCTCGGAGATCATGGACGAGATCGCGATGACGACGCCGAGCTTTGCCGGCGTCTCCTTCGAGTTGCTCGACCGCGTAGGATCCGTGCAATGGCCCTGCAACGAGAAGGCGCCGCTCGGCACCCCGATCATGCACATCGATGCGTTCGTGCGCGGCAAGGGCAAGTTCATCCGGACCGAATATGTGGCGACGGACGAAAGGACGGGGCCGCGCTTCCCGCTGCTGCTCACCACCGGCCGCATCCTGTCGCAGTACAATGTCGGCGCGCAGACCAGGCGCACCGACAACAGCATGTGGCACTCGGAGGACCGGCTAGAGATCCACCCGCACGATGCCGAGAACCGCGGCTTGCGCGACGGCGACTGGGTCCGGCTGACGAGCCGCTCGGGCGAAACGACGCTGCGCGCGCTGATCACCGACCGGGTGTCGCCCGGTGTGGTCTACACGACGTTCCATCATCCGGACACGCAGGCCAACGTCATCACCACCGACTTCTCCGACTGGGCGACGAACTGTCCGGAATACAAGGTGACGGCGGTGCAGGTCGGCGCCTCCAACGGACCGTCGGAATGGCAGCGCGACTATGACGAGCAGGCCAAGCAGAGCCGGCGCATCGCGTCTTTGCAGGCGGCGGAGTAGTCTTGAGCGCGCGCCGCAAAGCCACGACGCAGGTATCGCGGCTGGCGCACCGCGCGGTTGGGACGACGGCTGCCGACCGGATGGTGCCGGAAGAGACGCCGGTGGCGTTCTCCTTCGCCGGCACCACCCATGCGGTGATGATGGCAAGCCCGGCCGATTTCGAGGATTTCGCGCTTGGCTTCTCGCTGACCGAGGGCATTGTTGCTGCGCCGGAGGAGATCGAAGCCATCGAGGTCGAGGATCATGGCGCCGGCATCGATATCCAGATCCGGCTGAAGGATCGAGCCAATACACGTTTCGAGGCGCGACGTAGACGACTGGCTGGCCCGGTCGGCTGCGGGCTCTGCGGCATCGAGTCGATTGAGGAGGCGATGCGCTCGGTCGACGCGGTTGGTGCTTCAAAGCTTACGCTTGATGCCGACGACATTGTCCGTTCGGTCAAGCTTCTGTCGAAAGTGCAGCCGCTGCATACCGAGACCGGAGCCGTGCACGCCGCCGGCTTCTATGTACCTGGCAAGGGCATCGTCATGGCGCGCGAAGATGTCGGCCGTCACAATGCGCTCGACAAGCTGGCCGGCGCGCTGGCCAAAGCCGGCATCGATGGCGCATCCGGTGCTGTCGTGGTGACATCCAGGGTTTCGGTTGAAATGGTGCAGAAGACGGCTTCTATCGGCTCGGCCTTCATCATCGCCGTCTCGGCGCCGACCGCACTTGCCATCCGCACGGCGCAAGAGGCTGGCATGACGCTGGTGGCGCTGGTTCGCGGCGAGGATTTTGATATTTTCACCCACCCCGACCGGGTGGTTTGCGGAGTTGCCCAGCATGTCGCATGACGAAGAACACATTATGAGCACCGCCGAGAAGCTGGTGCGCATGGCAAACCAGATCGCCGATTTCTTCCATTCCAAGCCGCGCGAGGAAGGCATTGCCGGCGTCGCCGAGCACATCAACAAGTTCTGGGAGCCGAGGATGCGGCGGCAGTTCTTCGAAATGCTGGACGACGGCACCGGGAACTTCAACGAGTTGGTGGTGGCCGCCTCCGCCAGGATCAGGCGGCCGATCACGCCGGCTGCGGCCGACCTCAAACTCGGACTCGAGCCCTCCCCTGCCGACGTCGCCGCCTCGCAGGAATAGTCGCCAAGCCGCGCCTGCTTATATTCGCCATCGCTAAAGTTTAGCTGCCGCAATCTGCGCTGTTCTGCTATGGTTTGACGACCAGAATCGTCAGGCCGGGGTGGAAATCTCGTGAGGCCGATCGAGACGCGATACGCCCGTAGCGGCGATGTGCGGATCGCCTATCAGGTGGTCGGGCAGGGATCGTTCGATCTCGTCTTCGTGCCGGGCTTCATTTCGAACCTCGACCTGCACTGGGAAGACGAGGGCTATACCAGGCTCTTGAAGCGGCTTTCGGCATTCTCGCGGCTGATCCTGTTCGACAAACGCGGCACCGGCCTGTCCGACCGCGTCGACGCGCATAACCTGCCCAGTCTCGAAACGCGGATGGACGATGTGCGCGCGGTTATGGACGCCGCCGGCAGCGGCCGTGCAGCGCTGCTCGGCTCCTCCGAAGGCGCGCCGATGGCGATGCTGTTCGCCGCCACCTATCCGGAGCGGACGCGAGCCCTGGCGCTCTATGGCGGCTATGCGCATTTCCACAAATGGGTGATGTCGCGCGAACGCCTCGACGCTTTCATCGAGATGGCGGAGACAGCCTGGGGCACCGGCGCCACGCTGCCCCATTTCGCGCCGAGCCGGGTCGACGACGCGCATTTCGCCCAGTGGTGGGCACGTTTCGACCGATTATCGGCGAGCCCGACGGCGGCGGCGGCGCTGGCGCGCATGAACGCCGACGTCGACATCCGCCATATCCTGAGCGTGATCAGCGCGCCGACGCTTGTGATACATCGCCGCAACGATGCGCGGGTCGATCCCGATGCCAGCCGCTTCCTTGCACAGAAGATCCCCGGTGCCCGGCTCGTCGAGATTCCCGGACGCGACCATCCGATCTGGACCGGCGATGTCGAAGGGGTGGCCGACCTGATAGAGGAATTCCTGACCGGCGAGCGCGCCGTGGGCGAAGTGGACCGCGTGCTGGCGGCAGTTCTGGTGACACGTATCTACGACACGGCTCGGCTCGGCGACCGCATGTGGAGCGAACGCAGCCAGCGCTTCCAGGAAACCTGGCGGCTGCTGGTCGGGCGCCATGGCGGGCGTTCGGCGGGCCTGCATGGCGAGTTGATGATTTCGCGCTTCGACGGCCCGGCACGCGCCATACGCTGCGCGGCGGCGCTGCGCGAGGCGGCGCAGGAAATCGGCGTGGCAAGCGCGCAAGGGGCGCATGTCGGCGAGATCGAAGTGCGCGGTCCGCCCGTCGGGATGACGGCGCGGGTGGCGATGCAACTGGCCGCCCATGCCGGGCGCGGCGACATTATCGCGTCGCGTCTGATCGCCGACCTGGCGGCTGGGTCGGGCCTGCATTTCACCGACGCCGGGCGCGTCAGCGTCGACGAGTTGGAGGAGCCGCTGGCGCTGGTCCATGCGACGTCCGAACAACATCTGGAACCCGCCGGCCGGCCCAAACCCAAGGCTGCCGAGCCGGCCGCATTGACGGCGCGCGAAAGCCAGGTGGTGAGCCTCGTCGCCGATGGCAAGAGCAATGCCGCGATCGCCGCCGAATTGAGGCTGAGCGAACATACGGTCAAGCGCCATGTCGCCAACATACTGCTCAAGCTGGACCTGCCGTCGCGGGCGGCGGCGGCGGCGTTCTCAGTCAGGCACCCTGGCCCGCACGGGCCATGAGAGCCATGGCGCTTTCGGGGGAAGCGGCCAAAGGCGGGTAAGCGGTATCAGTGTTCTCCATGCAGGCCAGGCGGATGTCGCCGGAAAAGGTGCTGCGAACGGAGGAGGAAATGCTGAAGTCGAACCGGACACTCAAATTGCTTGTGATCGCTGCAAGCGTGGGCGCGCTGTTCGCCATCGCTCCGGCAAAGGCCGAGGACGCGTCCGCGGCGGCGACCTACAAGGACATTGAGGCGACGCTCGGCTCGGTGCCGGACATGTTCAAGACGTTGCCGGATGTGGCCGTCGCCGGCGCCTGGGCCGAGATCAAGGGCGTGCAGCTCAACCCGAAGACGGCGCTTGACGGCAAGACCAAGGAACTGCTGGGCCTCGCCGTCGCGGCGCAGATCCCGTGCCAGTATTGCATCTATTTCCACACCGAGGCGGCCAGGCTCAACGGCGCCAGCGACGAGGAGATCAAGGAGGCGGTGGCGATGTCCGCGATCGTGCGCCACTGGTCGACGATGCTCAACGGCAGCCAGGTCGATCTGACGACCTTCAAGAAGCAGGCCGACGACGTGTTCGCGGCCGTCAAGGCGAAGTCGCAGTAAAAACCACTGCCTGGCGACAAGCGCCGGGCAGCACTTCGACCATCAACCGCCCGGAAGACGGGCCAATGGAGGATGAAATGCTGACCAAGACCCAAACAGTGGATGGCGCGGCGATCAAGAAGGCCATCGAGACCCGTGACGGCAAGATGCTGTCGAGCTTCTATGCCGATGACGCGCTGGTGCGGGTGATCGACCGCAACAACCCGCCGAGCAAGCCGCGTGAAATCCGCGGGCGCGCCGCGATCACCACATTCTGGGACGACATCTGCAGCCGGGCGATGACCCACAAGGTCGACACCACCATCGCCGACGGCGACAGCCTCGCCTTCACCCAGGCCTGCGCCTATCCGGACGGAACCAAGGTGTTCTGCGCGGCGATGCTGGAGCTGAAGAACGGGCGGATCGCAAGGCAGACCGTCGTGCAGGCCTGGGACGAGTAGGCAACAGCCGGTGGATCAACCGCGGCCTGGGCCGCAAACCTGGAGGAGAAGACGATGTTCAGCGCCAGATGGCAGATCGACGCCAAGTTCGGACACAAGCAGACCGTGCTCGACCTGTTGAAGAAATGGGAACGCGAGATCGGCTCGCAGGTCGGCCTCGCCGAGCTGGAGTTCCAGATCATGACCGGTTCTATCGGCGCGCGGGAGACGACGGTCGAGTCCCATCACCAGGTCGAAAGCCTGGCCCAGTTGGAGGCGTTCTTCGCCAAGATCGGCAAGATCGACGCGCACGCGAAATGGGGCAAGGAGATCGAGCCCTATGTCGTGTCGGGCACCAGCCTATGGAATATTTATCGCGTTGTGGAGTAGCGACTCTTCTCCCCGTGAACGGGGAGAAGAGAAAATAGCCACGCCCGGCCCTTCGCAGGCGCAGGGCGTTCGAAGCTCGAAAAGCCAAGCAATTGGCTTTTCGTTTGCTACGCGGACCACTTCTCAACCATGCGCCACCATCACATGCCGCACGGCGGTGTAGTCCTCCAGCGCATAGAGCGACATGTCCTTGCCGTAGCCGGACTGCTTCAGCCCGCCATGCGGCATCTCGTTGGTCAGCATGAAGTGGGTGTTGATCCATGTGCAGCCATATTGCAGGCGGGCGGCCGTCGCCATGGCGCGCGAGACATCCTTGGTCCATACCGAGGACGCCAGGCCGTAGTCGCTGTCATTGGCCCAGTTCACCGCCTCGTCGACCTCCGAAAAACGAGTAACCGAGACGACCGGGCCGAACACTTCGCGGCGCACGATTTCGTCTTCCTGCAGCGCGCCGGCAACGACTGTCGGCTGGTAGTAGAAGCCGGAACCCTCGCCCGGCTTGCCGCCGGTGGTGATCTCGATGTGGTTCAGTTCCGAGGCGCGCTCGACGAAGCTGGAGACGCGGTCGCGCTGGCGGCGGGAGATGAGTGGGCCGATCTCGTTTTCGGTGTCGTCGGGACGATTGTACTTGATGGTCGAGACGGCCGAGGAGAGATCGGCGACGAGTTTGTCATAGATCTTCCTGCCGGCGTAGATACGGCAGGCGGCGGTGCAGTCCTGGCCGGCATTGTAATAGCCGAAGGCGCGCAGGCCGTTGACCACGGCGCCAAGATCGGCGTCGTCGAAGACGATGACCGGCGCCTTGCCGCCGAGCTCGAGATGCGTGCGCTTGACCGACTTGGCGGCCGCCTGCAGCACTTTCTTGCCGGTGGCGACATCGCCGGTGATCGAGATCATGTTGACCTTGGGATGGTTGATCAGCGTGTTGCCGACGCTGTCGCCGCGGCCGAGCACGACATTGACCACGCCTTCCGGCAGGATTTCCGCAAGGATTTTTGCCAGCTTCAGCGCCGTCAGCGGTGTCTGCTCGGAAGGCTTGAAGACGACGGTGTTGCCGCCGGCGATTGCCGGCGCCAACTTCCAGGCCATCATCATCAGCGGATAGTTCCACGGCGCGATGGAAGCGACGATGCCGATGGCGTCGCGGCGGACCATCGAAGTATGGCCGGGAATGTATTCGCCGGCGACGACGCCGGGCATCGAACGGACGGCACCGGCGAAGAAGCGGTAGCAGTCGACGATGGCCGGGATTTCATCATTGAGCACGGCGTTGATCGGCTTGCCGCAATTGAGCGCCTCGAGCGTGGCGAATTCCTTGGCATCGGCCTCGATGCGGTCGGCGATCTTCAGCAAATAGCCGGAGCGCTGCGCCGGCGTGGTGCGCGACCACAAGACGAACGCTTGTTCGGCGGCAGTGATCGCCGCCTCAATCTGTGCCTGGCTGGCCTCGGGCAGGCTGAGGATGGTCGCCCCGGTCTTTGGATTGAGGATCGGTTCCTCGGTCTCGGTGCCCTTCTCGAATCTCGAGCCGATCAGCATCTGGGTGTCCATAAGGTTTCTCCTTAACAGGAGCGAGTAGCGAGTAGCGAATAGCGAGTAGGGTTTGACTGTCGATCTTCCCTATTCGCTATTCGTCACTCCCTATTCGCTGATTTCATTTTCCACTGCCCGCAATCTGGTCGCCGTCGCGGGTGAGGTAATAGGCGGCAAGGATGGGCAGCAGCGTCACCAGCACCACGACCATGGCGACGACATTGGTCACCGGGCGCTGGCGCGGACGGATCAGCTCTTCCAGCATCCAGATCGGCAATGTCTGCTGCTGGCCGGCGGTGAAGGTGGTGACGATGACCTCGTCGAAGGACAGCGCGAAGGCCAGCATGCCGCCGGCAAGCAGCGCCGTGGCAATGTTGGGCAGCACGACATGTCGGAAGGTCTGAAAACCGTCGGCGCCGAGATCCATCGACGCCTCGATCATCGATCCGGAGGTGCGGCGAAAGCGGGCGACGGCATTGTTGTAGACGACGACGACGCAGAAGGTGGCGTGGCCGAGCACGATCGTCCAGAACGAGAACGGAATGTCGGCGAGCGAAAAGGCCGAGCGCAGCGCGATGCCGGTGATGATGCCGGGCAGCGCGATCGGCAGGATGACCAGCAGCGAGATGGTTTCGCGGCCGAAGAATTTTGTCCGCGAAACCGCCGCCGAACAGAGCGTGCCGAGGACGAGCGCGATCGCCGTCGAGATCGCGGCAACCCTGACCGACAGCGACAATGCCTGCCAGACATCCGGCCGGTTCCAGGTGACGGCGAACCATTGCGTCGTCAGGCCGGGGGGTGGCCAGACAAAGCTCTTCTCCTCGGTGGTGAAGGCATAGACGAAGATCAGCAGGATCGGCAGATGCAGGAACAGCAGGCCGCAGGCGGCGGCGATCTTCAGGCCGAGCGGCGCCGACTGGGAACCATCAGAGCGCATCGAAGGCCCCCATGCGCTTGGCGCCCCAGAGGTAGAAGCCCATGATGACGATCGGCACCACGGTGAAGGCGGCGGCGAGCGGGATGTTGCCGGCCGTGCCTTGCTGCGAATAGACCGCCTGGCCGATGAACAGCCGCGAGGTACCGATGATCTGCGGGATGATGTAGTCGCCCAGCGTAAGCGAGAAGGTGAAGATCGAACCGGCGACGATGCCCGGCAGCGCCAGCGGGAACAGCACGTTGCGGAAGGTCTGTCCCGGAGAGGCGCCGAGATCAGACGAGGCCTCGACGAGATTGCCGGGCACGCGCTCGAGCGCCGCCTGTACCGGCAGGATCATGAACGGTAACCAGACATAGACGAAGACGATGAAGGTGCCGGTGAACGATACCGACAGCGAATTGCCGCCGACGATCGGCAGCGACAGCCAGGCGTCGAGCACCCACAACAAATGCAGCTTGGCGAGGAGCCAGGTGAGGATGCCTTCCTTGGCCAGGATGAGCTTCCAGGCGTAGATCTTGACCAGATAGCTCGACCACAGCGGCAGCATGATGCCGAGATAGAACAAGGCCTTCCAGCGACCGCGCGCATAGCGCGCCGCGTAGTAGGCGATGGGGAAAGCGATGACGGCCGAGGCCAGCGTGACCAGAGCCGCCATCGTCACCGTGCGCAGGATGATATCGAGATTGGCGGCCTGGAACAGGTCACCATAGGTCTTGAGCGTGAACTCACGGTTGATGAGACCGGAAAACTCGTCGATGGAGAAAAAGCTCTGCGCCAGGAGCGCAAACAGCGAGCCGATATAGACGATGCCCAGCCAAAGCACCGGCGGCAGCAGCATGAGCAACAGCAGGACCTTCGGCTTGCGCCAGAAAAGGTCCGACAGCGCGCCACGCAGGCCGCCGCTGCCCGGCAGGATGGCGGGCGCGGGATTGGAGCTGAGCGCGGCGGTCGTCATGATGGAGCTCTGTACTCATGGAGGATGTATGAGAGGCCGAGATCCTTCACACCCCCCTCTGTCCTGCCGGACATCTCCCCCGCAAGGGGGGAGATCAGCAGCTTGTCCGCCTCACCGGCTCTGCAGCGTTGGAAGCTGGCGAAGCCAGTGGTAACAGCCAATCTCCCCCCTTGCGGGGGAGATGTCCGGCAGGACAGAGGGGGGTGCAATGCGCAAACCTTCATCATGCCGGCTCGTCCATCAGATGCAGGTGCTCGCGGTTAAAAGTCAGCACGACCGCCTCGCCTTCCCCAGGCAAGGCCGTGCCGGCCGGCACGATGGCGTGCAGTCGAAGGCCGTCGGCGTCGAGCGCCAGTTTTGTCGTGGCGCCGAGATAGTTGGTCGAGACGAGGCGGGCGGACACGCCTTCACCACTTGTGCCCCCGCTGGCCGCGCGGCCGACGCGAATGGATTCAGGGCGGAGACTCCCCCAGCGATGCTGGCCGGAATAACGCTGGACGAAATCCGGTGGCAGTACATTCGATGAGCCGACAAAATCGGCAACAAAACGCGTCTTCGGCCGCTGGTAGATATCCTCCGGCGTGCCGATCTGCATGATCTTGCCGTCGTTGAAAACGGCGACGCGGTCGGCCATCGACAGTGCTTCGCCCTGGTCGTGGGTGACGAAGACGAAGGTGATGCCGAGCGCCTTCTGCAGCGACTTCAGCTCCTCCTGCATGTTCTCGCGCAATTTGAGGTCGAGCGCGCCGAGCGGCTCGTCGAGCAGCAGCACCTTTGGCTGGTTGACCAGCGCACGGGCGAGCGCGACGCGCTGGCGCTGGCCGCCGGAAAGCTGGCCGGGGCGGCGGGCGCCATAGCCGGGCAGCCGCACCAGTGACAGCGCCTCTTCCGCCGCCTTGTGCCGCTGAGCCTTGCCGACGCCCTTGACCATCAGCCCGTAGGCGACGTTGTCGAGCACGTTCAGATGCGGGAACAGCGCATAGTCCTGAAACACGGTGTTGACGTTGCGGCGATAGGGCGGAACGCCCTCGGCGCGTTCGCCGAAGATCGAGATCGAGCCCGATGTCGGCTGCTCGAAGCCGGCGATGAGGCGCAGGCAAGTGGTCTTGCCGGAACCGGACGGCCCGAGCATGGCGAAGAATTCCCCCGGCGCGATATCGAGATCGACCGCGTCGACGGCGCGCACGCTGCCGAAATGGCGCGAGGCTTTCTGGAAGGAGACGGCGGAGGTCATGGGCTGTCAGTCCGTTGCCGGTTTGGTGTGCTGATGTCGCGCGACGTCCTACCTCCCCCCTTATGGAGAGGTCGCGGCGAAGCCGCGGGTGGGGGTGCCTCGAAAAACGCCGAGCCGACCCCACCCCGACGCTATGCGTCGACCCTCCCCACGAGAGGGAGGGTAAGAAAAATCACCGCCCGCCGATGACGCCGATATAGTCCGACACCCAGCGGTAGTAGGGCACGCACTGGTCGTTCTGGGTGGTGCATTTCGACACCGGCGTCTTCCAGAACTTGATCTTGTCGAAATTCTCGTAGCCGTTGGTCTTGCAGCCTTCGTCGGTCAAAAGCTCGTTGCCCTTGCAGGCGGCGGGCACGACGGGCAGCGAACCGAACCAGGCCGAGACATCGCCCTGCACCTTGGGCGACAGCGAATGTTCCATCCACATATAGGCGCAGTTTGGGTTGGCCGAATCGGCTTCCATCATCGTGGTGTCGGCCCAACCGGTGGCGCCCTCCTCCGGGATGGTGGACGCGACCGGCTTCTTGGCGGCGACCAGCGTGTTGACCTGATACGGCCACGAGCCGGAAGCGACGACGCCTTCGTTCTGGAAATCGTCGACCTGAATGGCGGCGTCGTGCCAATAGCGGCCGACCAGCGTGCGCTGGACGCGCAGCAATTCCAGCGCAGCCTTGTACTGATCCTCGTTCAGTTCGTAGGGGTCCTTGATGCCGAGTTCCGGCTTGTGGAACATCAGATAGTTGGCGGCATCCGCGATGTGGATCGGCCCGTCATAGGCTTGGACGCGGCCCTTGTTGGACTTGCCGTCAGGCAGCTTCATTTCCTCGAAGACGATGTTCCAGCTCTTGGGAGCCTCCTTGAACACGTCGGTGTTGTACATGAGGACGTTCGGGCCCCACTGGTAAGGAACGCCGTAATGGGCGCCGCCGACGGTGAACCACGGCGCGTCCTTGAGGCGCTCGTCGACCGTCTTCCAGCTCGGGATGAGATCGGTGTTGATCGGCTGCACGCGCTTGCCGGCAACGAGGCGCAGCGAGGCATCGCCTGAAGCGGTGACGAGGTCGAAGCCGCCCTCATTCATCAGCGAGACCATTTCATCGGAGGTGTTGGCGGTCTTGACGTTGACCTTGCAGCCGGTCTCCTTCTCGAAGGAGGTCACCCAGTCATAACCCTTGTCGGTTTCGCCGCGCTCGATATAGCCTGGCCAGGCAACGATGTTGACCTGACCTTCGCCCTTGCCAAGTTCCTTGACCTGGGCGACGGCCTGACCGGAAAAGGTCAGCGCAACCGTCAGAGCAGTGCATGACTTCAGGAATGAATTCATTGTCGATCTCCCATTTAGGCGCCTGACCCTGAAAGCCGGTTTCGGTCTTCGCTAGGGGTCACGCGCGGACTGAAAACTGTCAGTTCGTCCATTGGGCTTGATGCCGCTCTGATGGCGGCTTTGGTCCCTAACCGAAAGTGCTTCGAAAATTCCGGTTTCGCAAATTCATTTATCAGAAGGGCGATATCGGTTTTTCCGATAGGTGGGCAGCCGATCTCTCAGGGACGCTGGCGGACCGTCCGTTGCGACTGGGCAAGGCCGATGAAATCGCGCGCCGCCTGCGGCAGACCGGAGCCGCGCCGCCAGACCATGCCGACCTGGACCACCGGCAAGGAGCCGGAAATATCGCGCGATTCGATGCGGTCGCCTTCCAGCGACCAGGGCCGGTAGACGAGGTCGGGCAGCAGCGCCACACCGGCGCCGGTGGCGACCAGACTGCGCACGGCCTCCACGGAACGGGTGCGGAAGGCGACATGCGGCTTGGCGCCGATCGCCGTCAGCAGCTTGCCGGTATTCTCCTCGATCTCGTCGACGGTCAGCATGATCAGCGTTTCGGAGGCAATGTCGCCAATGCCGATGATGTCGGCGCCGACGAGCGGATGACCGAGCGGCAGCCACAGCCGATAGGCCGAGACTTCGAGGATTTCCGACTGCAACGCGGTGCGGTCGCGCAAATTGGAGGTGACCATGACGGCAATGTCGAGCTTGCCGCCGATCAGGAGGTGTTCGAGATAATCGCCATTGTCCTCGATGGCAGAGACCTCGACGCCGGGATAGGCGCGGCGGTAGCGGGCGAGCAGATCCGACAGCACATAGCCGGCGACCAGCGAGGTGACGCCGAGCTGCAGCCGGCCGGCCGCCACCGTCTGCTCGCCCGAGAAAGAGCGGCGCGCGTCGGAAACGTCCGCGAGAATCTTCGTCGCGTGGCGCAGGAACTGGTGGCCCTTGTGGGTGATGTTGAGGCCACGCGGATGGCGTTCGAACAGTTCGACGCCGAGATCGCTTTCGAGCTCCTTGATCGCTTCGGTGACCGACGATTGCGAGATTGACAGGTTCTGCGCGGCGCCCGAGACCGTGCCTTGCTCGGCGACGGCGATGAAGAACTGCAACTGGCGGATGGTGAAAGCCATGGCCGGACTAAACACGGCGGACGCGATGCTGGGAAGTGGCAACCGGCGACACTTGACGGCTTCGCCAATCGTAACTAACTAAGTTACATGAAGCGCAACAGCCGACTGTCCTCGACCTTGCACATTCTCGTCCACATGGCCGAGAAGCCCGAACAGGCGCTGACCTCCGAGCAGCTTGCCACCTTCATCCACACCAATCCGGTTGTGGTCCGTCGCACCATCGCAGGCTTGCGCGATGCCGGCATCGTCACCTCGTCGCGCGGGCACGGTGGCGGCTGGCTGCTCGGGCGGGCGCCCGAGAAAATATCCTTGGCCGAGATCAGCGTCGCCCTTGGCGAGACGCTGCTGCCGTTCAGCACCGAGCCGGAAAGCCCCGGCTGCCTCGTCGAGCAGGCGGTGATCGCCGTGCTCGACGATTTTCGCATCGCCGCCGAAAAGCTGCTGGCGGAGAAACTGAGCCGCATCACGCTGGCCGACCTGACCGCCGATTTCCGCCGCCGTTTTGACCTCATTGGAGTCTCCAGCCATGCAGTATGATCTTGCCGTCGTCGGCGGCAGCTTTGCCGGCCTGTCCGCCGCCATCCAGGTGGCGCGCGCAGGACGCAAGGTGCTGGTGATCGACGCCGGCCAGCCGCGCAACCGCTTTGCCGAGCATTCGCACGGCTTCCTCGGACATGACGGGCGCGCGCCCGGCGCAATCCTGGATGACGCAAGGCGGCAGCTGCTGGCCTATCCGACAGCCAGGGTTGTCGACAGGCGTGCGGACAAGGCCGTTGCTGCTGACAGCAGCGATTTCGAAATCGCCACCGACAGCGGCGAGACATTCGGCGCCACACGGCTGGTGCTGGCCACCGGGGTGCGGGATATCCTGCCGGAGGTTGCCGGTCTTGCCGAGCTCTGGGGCAGAAAAGTGCTGCACTGCCCCTATTGCCACGGCTACGAGGTTTCCGGCGGGCCGCTCGGCGTGCTCGCAACCGGCCCGATGTCCCTGCATCAGGCGCAATTGATCGCCGATTGGGGCGATGTCACGCTGTTCGGCAACGGCCTGTTCGAGCCTGACACAGAGCAGATGCGCGCGCTGGAGAGCCGAAAGGTGCGGTTTGAGCCCACCAGCGTTGCCGAGCTGCGGGAAGACGGCTCCGGCGGGTTGATCGTCCACCTCGACGATAGCCGAAAGGCCGGCGTCAGGGCGATGTTCACCGCGCCGCGCAACACCATGGCCAGCCCGCTGGCCGAACAGCTCGGCTGCGGCTTCACCCAAGGCCTTCTCGGTCCGGTAATCACCGTCGATGACAGGCAGCAGACGACCGTGCCCGGCGTCTACGCCGCCGGCGACGCGGCACGCTCGATGCACAACATCGCCTTTGCGGTATCGGCTGGCACCTTTGCGGGCGTCTGCGCCCACCAGTCGCTGGTGTTTGGCTAAAACCCGGCTTCCTCGTCGGCGATGCTAAGCCGCGCGCCGGCCTGCGCAAGGGCGGCGGCCAGGTCGTGCGGCGGCGAGCGGTCGGTGGCGAGTTCGGAAAAGCTGTCGAAGCCGCAGACCTGGACCAGACCAAGACGGCCGAATTTCGAGTGATCGGTGATGACCAGGGACCGCTGGCCGCGCGACAGCACCATGCGGGCGAACTCGGCCTCATCCAGATCAAAATCCATGACGCCCATCACCGCGTCGACGCCGCCGGTGGAAATGATGGCGTGGCTGACCGAAAAACGACTGACAAAATCGATTGCCGAGGCGCCGAAAGCAGCGCCGGAATCGCTGCGCAGCTCGCCGCCCGCCATATAGACCTTGTTGCCGTTGATGGTGGCCAAGGTGCGGGCAATATCCGAGGAATTGGTGACGACCGTCAGGCGCCGGTGGCCAAGCAGTTCACGCGCAAGGAATGAGGTCGTCGTGCCGGTGTCGAGCATGATCGATTCGCCGTCGCGTATGGTGGCGGCGACCATGCGGGCAATGACGCGCTTGGCGTCGGCGTTCTCACGCATACGCCGCTCGAACGGCGCTTCGCCGATCATCGACGGCAGGCCGATGGCGCCATGCATCTTGAGGACAGAGCCATCACCAGTCAGTGGCTTGACGTCGCGGCGCACCGTCTCCAGCGACACGCCCAGCCGGTCGGCCAGACTGGCGATGGTGACGGTGCCCTCTTCCTGCACGAGACGCAGGATCTCGCCGTGTCGTTTGGACTGGGCCATCTGGTTTCCCGAACTGATGCTCTTGACCGATTTTAAGGTAATTCACATGCTTTTAAAGGAACTACCTTATGCTTTCGGGCAAAATACCCAAAAAAGGTCACACCTTTTTATTGACAAGCGGGCAGCCCTGGCGTGAAATCAAAGACATTAACGGGCTTCAGATCTGCGACTGGGGCAGAGCCGCAACTCAGTGATCAGGCTGTTTGGAGTGCCTGTTCAAGGAATTTTCAGATCCGCGGGGGCGGATGCCGGGCTCAAAAACCTGGCCAAGGGGCTCGTCGGTGCGGTGCGGGATACCGATCCTGGCGTCCCGCACCGACGAGATTATTTACGTTTCTCCCGCCATCGTTGCGCTGTTCACGGCGCCTTGTCGAAGCCCAGCAAACCAGGGATGTTCCGTGACCGCCGAAGATCGCATCCGCGCCCTGCCCTGCTGGACCGGTGGCATCGAGATCGCACCGCTGCCCGGCGGCCTGAGCAACGCGAATTATGTGGTCACGGACGCGGCCGGACGACATGTCGTGCGCTTCGGCAAGGACTATCCGTTCCACCATGTCTTTCGCGAGCGCGAGGTTATGACCGCGCGGGCGGCGCATGCCGCCGGTTTCGCGCCAGCCGTCCGCCATGCCGAACCGGGCATACTGGTAACGGAATTTCTCGGTGCGAAAACCTATCTGGCGGAAGACGTGCGCGCCAATCTCGGCCGCGTCGCGGCTCTGATGCGCGCCTTCCACCGGGAAATGCCCAATCACGTCTCCGGCGCCGGCTTCATGTTTTGGGTGTTCCATGTCATTCGCGACTATGCGCGCACGCTTGAAGAAGGCGGCAGCCGCAAGCGCAGCGACTTGCCGCATCTGCTGACGCTGGCCGACGAACTGGAGCGCGCGCAGAAGCTGCTGCCGATCGTTTTTGGCCACAATGATCTGCTGCCGGCCAACATTCTCGATGACGGCAACAGGCTGTGGCTGATCGACTTCGAATATGCCGGTTTCAACACGGCGATGTTCGACCTCGCAGGCGCCGCCTCCAACGCCGGCATGAGCGACGAGGAATCCTTCGCCTTCCTGACAGCCTACTTCATGAAGGAGCCGGACGATGCGATCCGCCGTTCGCACGCGGCCATGCAATGCGCCTCGCTGCTGCGCGAGGCGATGTGGAGCATGGTCTCCGAGCTCTATCTCGACGCGCCAGGCATCGACTACGTCGCCTACACCGAGGAAAACCTCGTCCGGCTCGACGCGGCACTGGAAAACTACCGGACAAAATACGGGATACAGAAATCATGACATTGCCGAGCCAGGCCGCCATCGTCGTCATCGGCGGCGGCATCATCGGCTGTTCGACGGCCTATCATCTGGCGCGCGACCATAAGGCTGACGTGGTGCTGCTGGAGCAGGGCAAGCTGACCTCGGGTTCGACCTGGCATGCCGCCGGCCTTGTCGGGCAATTGCGCTCGTCGGCGTCTATCACCCGCGTGCTGAAATACTCCGTCGACCTCTACAAGGGACTGGAGGCCGAGACCGGTCTCGCCACCGGCTGGAAGATGACCGGCTGCCTCAGGCTCGCCACCAATGCCGACCGCTGGACGGAGTACAAAAGGCTGGCGACAACAGCAAAAAGCTTCGGCATGGACATGCAATTGCTGTCGCCGGACGAGGTGAAAAGAATGTGGCCGCTGCTGGAGACCGGCGATCTCGTCGGCGCCTCCTGGCTGCCGACCGATGGCCAGGCGAGCCCCTCCGACATCACGCAGTCGCTGGCCAAGGGCGCGCGCATGCATGGCGCCAAACTGTTCGAGGATGTCCGTGTCACCGGCTTCGAAATGAAGGACGGCCGCATCACGGCGGTGAAGACCAGCAAGGGCGACATCGCCTGCGACAAGGTGGTCAACTGTGCGGGCCAATGGGCGCGGCAAGTGGGGGCCATGGCCGGCATCAACGTGCCGCTTCAGCCGGTGAAGCACCAGTACATCATCACCGAGAAGATCGACGGTCTGGCGACCGACGCGCCGACCATCCGCGACCCTGACCGACGCACCTATTTCAAGGAGGAAGTCGGCGGGCTGGTGATGGGCGGCTATGAGCCGAACCCGCAGGCCTGGGCGACTGGTCTCCCCGGCGGCGACGTACCCAATGATTGGGAGTTCAGGCTGTTCGACGACGACTACGACCATTTCGAGCAGCACATGAGCCAAGCGATCGCGCGCGTGCCGGCGCTGGAAACCGTCGGCGTCAAGCAGATGATCAACGGGCCGGAGAGTTTTACGCCGGACGGCAATTTCATTCTCGGCACAGCGCCCGAATGTGCCAACATGTTCGTCGGCGCCGGCTTCAACGCCTTCGGCATCGCCTCGGGCGGCGGCGCCGGCTGGGTGCTGGCGCAGTGGGTGGTCGACGGCGAAGCGCCGCTCGACCTTTGGGTGGTCGACATCAGGCGCTTTTCCAACCTGCACCGCGACCGTCAGTGGGTCCGCGACCGCACGCTGGAGGCCTATGGCAAGCACTATACGATCGGCTTCCCGCATGAGGAGTACGCCAGCGGGAGGCCCCGTATCCTCTCGCCGCTCTACGACAGGCTGAAACAGCATAATGCTGTGTTCGGCTCGAAGCTCGGCTGGGAGCGGCCGAACTGGTTCGCGCCCGAAGGCGTCGAGCCGCAGGACATCTATTCGATGGGCCAGCAGAACTGGTTCGCGGCGGTCGGCGACGAACACCGTCATGTGCGCGAAAAGGTTGGCATATTCGATCAATCCTCCTTCGCCAAATACGAGTTGAGCGGGCCCGATGCGCTGAAGGCGCTGGACTGGATCTGCGCCAACGACGTCAGCAAACCGGTCGGCCGGCTGACCTACACGCAGCTTCTCAACACGCGCGGCGGTATCGAGGCTGATCTCACTGTGGCGAGGCTGGCCGAGGAGAAATTCTACATCGTCACCGGCACAGGTTTCCGCACGCATGATTTCTCATGGATCAGCGATCATATCGGCGAAGGGCTCGACGCCAGGCTTGTCGACGTCACCGAGGATTTCGGCACGCTGTCGCTGATGGGTCCTCGGGCGCGCGACGTGCTCTCGGCGGCGACCGGAACCGACGTGTCGAATGCCGGCTTCCCGTTCGGCCATGTGCATGAGATTGCCATCGCCGGCCACACGGTTCGGGCGCTGCGCGTCACCTATGTCGGCGAACTCGGCTGGGAACTGCATGTGCCGATCGCGGCCACCGGCGAAGTCTTCGACGCGCTGCTGGCGGCAGGCGAGAAGCATGACATCCGCCCGGTCGGCTATCGGGCGCTGGAATCGCTAAGGCTGGAAAAAGGCTATCGCGCCTGGGGCTCCGACATCACCCCCAACGACACGCCGCAGGAAGCCGGGCTCGGTTGGGCGGTCAAGCTGCGCAAGAACACCGATTTCGTTGGACGGCGCGCGCTGGAGAAGACCAGCGGCGCGGCACTGAAGAAACGCTTTGCCGGCTTCACGGTCGACGACCCCGAGATCGTGCTGCTCGGTCGCGAAACCATACTGCGCAATGGCGATCCGGTCGGTTATCTCAGCAGCGGTGGTTATGGCTACACGCTGGGCAAGACCATCGGCTACGGCTATGTGCGCAACGCCGACGGGGTGAGCGACGATTTTCTGGTCTCGGGCGACTATGAACTGGTGGTTGCGATGGAGAGGACACCGGCCAAGATCCATCTCGAGCCGATGTACGACCCGGCAGGCGCCAGGGTCAAAGCGTAGGTCAGGTCACGCGCAGTGCGAGACCGCGGCTGGGCACGGTGTCGGCTTCGCCCGGCATGGAGACGTAAGGGCGCGTTTCCTCGACGCGGGTGACGAGGCCTTGCGCCTCGATCTCGCCGACACGCGTGGCAAAGCCGGCATCCCACAGCGTGTTCTTGACCGTCAGCACGATCACGCCGCCCGGGCGGCAGATGCGGATTAGCTCGTCCAGCCCCTCGACGCCGACATGGCCCGAGGTGAAGACGCCGGCCGAGATGATCCCGGCATAGGCATCATCGGCAAAGGGCAGATGACCGCCGAGCGCCAGGCAATGGAGCGCGGAATAGACGCCCTTGCGGGCCGCCTGATCCAGCATGCCTTGTGAAATATCGAGTGCCTCGACTTGCGGGTAACCAGCAATATCAAGCCATTCGCCGATGAGCCCGGTGCCGGCCCCGGCATCGAGCAGCGGTGCTGAACCGCGCGGCAGATGGCGGGCCAGCAAGGCAAGGCAGATCGTCGGATGGCGATAGCCGGCGGCCGACATGTCGGCGTCATAGGTTTCCGACCAGCGATCATAGAGTGCGGCCACCTCTTCGGGCCGCTTTGCCGCGTAGGCCGCGCCGAGCGCGCCATGATGTTTGCTGTCCGCCACTTTTATCCAGTCCGCCAATTTTTGATCTCGCAGTGATGATAGCCAAAGCGCGAAAATTGTGGAACCGTCGCTGCGACAAATAACGGCGTGGGGGCGCAGGCATGGTGACTGACGAGGCGCGTGCGGCACTGGACGCCATTCCCATGCTGGCCGGCTACAGCGGGCCGCTGGAACGGCTGGGCGGCCTCACCAACCTCGTCTTCAAGGCCGGCGACTTCTGCCTGCGCATTCCCGGCAAGGGCACCGAGGAATACATCAACCGGGCCAACGAAGCAGTGGCTGCACGCGAAGCGGCAAAGGCAGGGGTCAGTCCCGAGGTGCTGCATGTCGACCCCGGCACCGGGGTGATGGTGACACGCTACATCGCCGGCGCCGAAACGATGTCGCCGGAGAAATTCCGGACACGTCCGGGCAGTCCGGCCCGCGCCGGCGAGGCCTTTCGCAAGCTGCACGATTCAGGCGCGGTGTTTCCCTTCCGCTTCGAATTGTTCGCGATGATCGACGATTACCTCAAGGTGCTGTCCACCAAGGAGGTCGCCCTGCCCGCCGGTTATCATGACGTGGTGCGCGACGCCGAGAGCGTGCGCTCGGCGCTGGCCGCCTATCCGCTGCCGCTCGTTGCCTGCCACTGCGATCCGCTGTGCGAGAACTTTCTCGATACCGGCGAGCGGATGTGGATCGTCGACTGGGAGTATTCGGGCATGAATGACCCACTCTGGGACCTTGGCGACCTCAGCGTGGAAGGCAAATTCGACACGGGGCAGGATGAGGAGATGATGCGCGCCTATTTCGGCGGCGAGGCCAAGCCGGCGGAGCGCGGCCGCATCGTCATCTACAAGGCGATGTGCGACCTGTTGTGGACGCTGTGGGGGCTGATCCAGCTCGCCAACAACAATCCGGTCGATGATTTTCGCGCCTATGCCGACGGTCGGTTCGCGCGCTGCAAGGCGCTGATGGAGACGACGGAGTTTTCACGGCACCTGGCGGCGATACGTCAGGGCTGAGCCTACTAATTCACGCCCTTCGGCACGTTTTCGGGCGGCACCGCAGTCTCGACCACTTTCTGGCGGTGGAAGATGAACAGGCCGGCCAGAACGACGATGCCCGAGCCGATCAGTATGCGCGGGCCTGGCACGTCGCCGAAGAATGCCAGTCCGAACACCACCGCCCACAGCAGCAGCGTGTAGTGCAGCGGCGCCAATGTCGAAGCCGGCGCCAGCTTGAGCGCCCTGGTGATCATCAGATGCGCGCCGCAGGAGACGATGCCGAGCAGCAGCATGGCGCCGAGATCGAGCGCCGACGGCGTCTGCCAGGCGCCGATGGTCAGCACACCCCCGACCAGCAGCGTGCCGATAGTCTGCCATGTCACCAGATTGGTGTCGCTGGTGCCGCGCAGCCGGCGGTTGAGGATGATGGCGAAGGCGAAGGAGATGCTGCCCACCAGCGCAAAGCCCGACGACAGCGAGAACGCCGCCGAGGACGGTTTCAGCATGATCAAAACGCCGCAGAAGCCGAGCAGGATCGCCATCCAGCGGCGCCAACCGACCTTTTCGCCAAGCAAGAGGTGCGAGAGCGCCGCAACGTAGATCGGCCCGGCCATGTAGAAACTCATGACATCGGCAAGCGGCAGATAGACCACGGCGGCATAAAAGAGCGCGGTGTCGAGCGTGGTCATGACAACGCGCAGCAGCTGCAGCTCCAAGCGCTCCATGCGAAACAGCTTGGCCGTGCCTTGATGGGCAATCATCGGGCCAAGCACGAAAAAGGCGCCGATGGAGCGGATCAGCACCACCTGACCGACGGAGAAGCTGGCGACCAGCCACTTGCCCATGGCGTCGTTCAGCGCAAACAGGAAGTCGCCGGCCAGCATCAGCAGAATGCCGGCCAGAAGCACATTCCTGATCGTCGAATTCTGCGCCACGGGCTGCGTCATGCCGATCCCGATTCCTCCCTGGTAAGCCGCGTCGTAGACGGAAGCGGCGGCTTTGACGAGGAGAATTCGGGCAATGGGTAAGACCAGCGCCAGGAATCGGCTGTATCTAGCTGGATATGTGCCGCCGGTTCACCATTCCCGGCCTTCCGTCGATGGACAGCCTGGTTTCCTGCTTCGTCCGCTCCGCCACCACCTTGCCCCTGGCGATGACGCACAGGCGCTCGGCGCGCAAGCGCAGGGCTTCGACCGGATTGCCGGCATCGAGGACGACAAGGCTGGCGCGCTTGCCGACCGCCAGGCCGAGATGATCGAGGCCCATGATCGCGGCATTGACGTTGGTGACCATGTCGAAGCAGCGCGCCATCTCGGCCGGGCTCGACATCTGAGCAACGTGCAGACCCATGAAGGCGACATCGAGCATGTCGGCGGTGCCAAGCGAATACCAGGGATCGAGCACGCAATCCTGGCCCCAGCCGACGCGAATGCCGAGCGCCAGCATCTCCTTGACCCGAGTCAGGCCGCGGCGCTTCGGGAAGGTGTCGTGGCGGCCCTGCAGCATGATGTTGATCAGCGGATTGGGAATGACCGAGACGCCGGCCTCGGCGATCAGCGGCAGCAGCTTCGAGACGTAGTAATTGTCCATCGAATGCATCGATGTGAGATGCGAGCCGGCCACCCTGTTTTGCAGACCAAGGCGCTGCGTCTCATAGGCAAGCTGTTCGATGTGACGCGACAGCGGGTCGTCGGTCTCGTCGCAATGCAGGTCGACCATCAGGCCGCGTTTGGCCGCGATCTCGCACAGCTCCGTTACCGAACGCGTGCCGTCGGCCATGGTGCGCTCGAAATGGGGGATGCCGCCGACAATGTCGACGCCCATGTCCAATGCGCGGATGGTGTTCTCACGTGCCGTCGGCGAGCGGTAGAACCCGTCCTGCGGGAAGGCGACCAGTTGCAGGTCGATATAGGGGGCGACCGTCTTCTTGACCTCGAGCAGCGCCTCGACCGCCAGCAGCCTGTCATCGCAGACATCGACATGGGTGCGGATTGCGAGCAGGCCCATCGACACCGCCCAGTCGCAATAGGCCAATGCGCGATCACGCACCGCCTCATGCGTCAAAAGCGGCTTCAACTCGCCCCATAGCGAAATGCCTTCGAGCAGCGTACCCGACGCGTTGATGCGCGGAATGCCGTATGAGAGCGTCGCGTCCATGTGGAAATGCGGATCGACGAAGGGCGGCGAGACCAGATTGCCACGGGCGTCGATCTCGGTTCGCGCGGAACCCTGCATAACGGGCTCGATCGCTGCGATCGTCTCACCGCTGATGCCTATGTCGGCAACCCTGCCATCAGGCAGCGTGCCGCCGCGAACGATAAGGTCGAAATCCATCTGTCGTCATCCCGTCAAAAGAATCATCTGATATAGCCGAGGCTGAAAATCGCATCCCGTCGATGCCGCTTGCAACAGCGGTTTGTCCGCAGCGGCCGCGGATGGTTCCATCCGGCCGCAACTCCCTCTATAAGCCGCCTTCGTTGTCCCGGTTTCAAGGATCCGCCGTTTGTTTCGTTTCTTCCGCTCGACGGAAAACCAGCGCCTCGTTGCGAGGTTGATCCGGGAATCCTTTTACCAGCACAGGTTTGGCTACGGCGCCGCGATCTTGTCGATGCTTGTGGTGGCCGCCACGACCGGCGCCAGCGCCTGGATTCTCAAAGAGATCACCGACGAATTCGTGGTCTTCAAGCGGATTGACCGCGTCAACCTGATTGCGGCGGGGGTCGCCACGATCTTCATTCTCAAGGGTCTCGCCAACTTCATCCAGGCTTATTTCATGAGCCGGGTCGGCAACGCCATTATCGCCGATCGCCAGCGCAAGATCTACGACCGCATCCTGGCGCAAGGCATCGAATTCTACCATTCGACCTCGTCGTCCGACCTGATCACACGCATGACCAACAATGCGCAGGCTGCGCGCAACGTGCTCGACCTCGTTGTCACGTCCTATGTGCGCGACCTGTTGTCGCTGGTTGTCCTGGTAGGAGTCATGGTCTGGCAGCAGCCAGCCTTGTCCATAATCTGCTTTGTCGTCGGCCCCTTGGCTATCTACGGGGTCAACCGCATCCTCAAACGTGTTCGCAAGTTCGCCGCGATGGAGTTTCGCTCGGTCGGCCAGATCGTGCAGGTGATGCAGGAAACGGCAATCGGCGTGCGCGTCGTCAAATCCTTCAACCTCGAAGGCGCAATGCGCAACCGCATGTACAAGGCCGTGTCGGACGTCGAGAACCGGGCCAACAACATCGCGACGCTGGAGGCTGCGACAAGCCCGGTGATGGAGACGCTGGCCGGACTGGCAATTGCCGGGGCCATCTTCGTCAGCGGCTTCCTGGTCTTGCAAGGCGGCCAGATGCCTGGAAACATCATGGCCTTCATCGGGGCGCTCCTGTTCGCCTATGAGCCGGCAAAGCGCCTTGCGCGCGTGCGCATATCGCTGGAAAGCGGCATTGTCGGCGTGCGCATGATGTTCGAGCTCGCCGACCAGCCGCTGACTCTGGTCGAGAAGCCGGACGCGAAGCCGCTTCTGGCCGGACCGGGCGAGATCCGGTTCGACGCCGTCGACTTCGCTTATCAGAACGGGCCGCCGGTGCTGGACAGGTTCGATCTGACGCTTGCGCCCGGCAAGATGACGGCGCTGGTCGGGCCTTCCGGCGGCGGCAAGTCGACGATTCTAAACCTGATCATGCGCATGTACGACCCGAAGAGCGGCAAGGTGCTGTTCGATGGTCAGGATATTTCCCATGCGACGCTCGCATCGCTGCGGGAAAAGATCGCCTATGTCAGCCAGGACACGTTCCTGTTTGCCGGCACCATCATGCACAACATCCGGCTTGGGCGCGAGGGTGCGACCGACGAAGAGGTGATCGCCGCCGCCAAGGCGGCCAACGCCCATGACTTCATCAGCGCGCAGGCGAAAGGCTACGAGACGGATGTCGGCGAGAATGGCGGCCTGCTGTCGGGCGGCCAACGCCAACGGATCTCGATCGCACGCGCCATGCTGCGCAATGCCGAGATCCTGCTTCTGGACGAAGCGACCAGCGCGCTCGATGCCGAATCGGAAGCACTGTTCCGAGACGCGCTGCAGCAATTGACGGAAGGCCGCACGACGGTCGTTATCGCGCACCGTCTGTCAACCGTGCACCAGGCAGACACGATCGTGGTGCTCGAAGCCGGCAAGGTGGTGGAAAGCGGCCCGCACAAGACCTTGCTCAAGCAGGGCGGGCTTTACCAGAAGCTTTATGAGTATCAGTTGATGCCGTGATGGTGTTCCGGATGTTGGAGCCAGCCCCCCTTATCCGGCCCTTCGGGCCACCTTCTCCCCGAGGGGAGAAGAGATCGTCAGCGCCGGCGCCAGCCTCTTCTCCCCTGCGGGGAGAAGGTGGCCGCGTAGCGGCCGGATGAGGGGGCCTGGGCGCGAACCTTATTCCGGCACAAACCTGACCGCGCCCTTGGCCGCGCTGGTCGCCATCGCGGCATAGGCGCGCAAGGCGGTCGTCACCTTGCGCTTGCGCTTTTCCTCGGGCTTCCAGGCCAGGGCGCCCCTGGCCTCCATAGCAGCACGGCGCGCTGCCAGTTCGGCATCGTCGACAGCCAGGCGGATGCTGCGGTTGGGGATGTCGATCTCGATCGTATCGCCCTCCTGCACGAGCCCGATCAGCCCGCCTTCGGCGGCTTCCGGCGATGCGTGGCCGATCGACAGGCCCGAGGTGCCGCCGGAGAAGCGGCCGTCGGTGACCAGAGCGCAGGCCTTGCCGAGCCCTTTCGACTTCAGATAGCTGGTTGGATAAAGCATTTCCTGCATGCCTGGGCCGCCGCGCGGCCCTTCATAGCGGATGACGACCACATCGCCGGCCTTGATCTCGTTCGACAGGATCGCCTTGACGCTGGAATCCTGGCTTTCGAACACGCGGGCCGGGCCGGTGAACTTCAGGATCGATTCATCGACGCCGGCCGTCTTCACGATGCAGCCGTCGAGCGCCAGATTGCCTTTCAGCACGGCGAGGCCGCCATCCTTGGAAAAGGGATGTTCGGTCGAGCGGATGACGCCTTTCTCGCGGTCGAGATCGAGTTCGTCCCAGCGGCGGTCCTGGCTGAAAGCGACCTGTGTCGGCACGCCACCAGGGGCGGCGAGGAAGAAATCGCGCACACTCTGGCTGGTCGTGCGAGAAATATCCCAATGGTCGAGCGCTTCGCCCAGGGTTCGCGTGTGCACCGTCGGCAGGTCGCGGTTGAGCAGGCCGGCATTGTCGAGCTGGCCGAGGATGGCCATGATGCCGCCGGCGCGGTGCACGTCTTCCATGTGCACGTCGGACTTGGCCGGAGCAACCTTGCACAGCACCGGCACCTTGCGCGACAGCGCGTCGATGTCGTCCTGATCGAAATCGATTTCGCCCTCATGCGCGGCGGCGAGAATGTGCAGCACGGTGTTGGTCGAGCCGCCCATGGCGATGTCGAGCGTCATAGCGTTCTCGAACGCACCTTTGGAGGCGATGTTGCGTGGCAGCGCGGTTTCGTCGTCCTGCTCGTAATAGCGCTGGGCGAGATCGACGATCAGGTGGCCGGCCTCGACGAACAGCCGCTTGCGGTCGGCATGCGTGGCCAGCGTCGAGCCGTTGCCGGGCAATGAAAGGCCAAGCGCCTCGGTCAGGCAATTCATCGAATTGGCGGTGAACATGCCCGAGCAGGAGCCGCAGGTCGGGCAGGCCGAGCGCTCGATGACCTTGACGTCCTCGTCGGAAATTCTGTCGTCGGCGGCCGCCACCATGGCATCGACCAGGTCGAGAGCCTGCGTCTTGCCGGCGAGCACCACCTTGCCGGCTTCCATCGGGCCGCCGGAAACGAAGACGGTAGGGATGTTGAGGCGCAACGATGCCATCAGCATGCCGGGCGTGATCTTGTCGCAATTGGAGATGCAGACCATGGCGTCGGCACAGTGAGCGTTGACCATGTATTCGACGGAATCGGCGATCAGCTCGCGCGACGGCAGCGAATAGAGCATGCCGTCATGGCCCATGGCGATGCCGTCGTCGACGGCGATGGTGTTGAATTCCTTGGCGACGCCGCCGGCCTTCTCGATCTCGCGCGCGACCAACTGGCCGAGATCCTTGAGATGGACATGGCCCGGCACGAACTGGGTGAAGGAGTTGACCACCGCGATGATCGGCTTGCCGAAATCCGAGTCCTTCATGCCGGTGGCGCGCCAGAGGCCGCGAGCGCCGGCCATGTTGCGGCCATGGGTGGTGGTGCGGGAGCGATAGGCAGGCATGTTTTTTCCTTGGTGGCTGGCCACAGCCAGGCATGGCGCGGCGGAGCTGAATTCGGACCGCAGGCGTTATAGACGCGCAAGCCCGGTCTGGCCACAATTTTGCAATGCGCCAGAACGCAAGGCGCAACTTGGTTGACGAGGATCATTCATCTGTATATAGCCAAATGGGTATATACCTTATTGGCTATGGATGACAGATGAACCAGCTGGACGCTATCTTTGCCGCGCTCGCCGATCCAACACGGCGCGCCATCCTTGCGCGGCTCATCCAGGGCGAAGCTTCGGTCATGGAGCTCGCCGAACCCTTCGCGATGAGCCAACCGTCTATTTCCAAGCATCTCAAGGTGCTGGAAAACGCTGGGCTGATCTCTCGTGGCCGCGACGCGCAGCGCCGGCCATGCCGGCTGGAAGCCGAGCCGCTAGCCGAGGCCAATGACTGGCTGGAGCGTTATCGCAAAATCTGGGAAGGCAATTTCCAGCGCCTCGACGCCCTGTTGGGCGCCATGCAAGCCGAAAAAGCTCCCGGCGAGGCAGACCAATAGCCGGAAAAAATCGGGACCTGTGTCGGATCGCCGGCCGGCCGGCCGTCCTTGGACAACATAAGGAGGATCATCGTGAGCACCACAATTCTTCCCGGCTCAACCGTCGCCACCTTGACAGTGACCACGCCCAGCGACCGTGAGATCCAGATCACCCGCCTCTTCGCGGCGCCACGGCCGATGGTCTTCGACTGCTGGACGGTGCCGGAGCTGCTGAAGGGCTGGCTGCACGGCCCGGACGGCTGGCGTCTGACGGTCTGCGAGATCGACCTCAGAGTCGGCGGCGCGACGCGTTATGTCTGGCAGCACCGCGACGGTCGCAGTATGGGTATGAGCGGCGCCTATCGCGAAATCGTACGGCCGAGCCGGATCGTCGCAACCGAACTGTTCGACGAGGACTGGACCGGTGGCGAAACGATCGGAACGGTGACCTTTACCGATCAGACCGGCAAAACCCTTTTAACGCAGACGGTGCTCTACGCTTCGCAAACAGCCCGTGACGGCGCTCTCGGCACCGGCATGACCAGCGGCATGGCCAACAGCTACGCCCAGCTCGACGCCTATCTTTTTTCACTCCAGGACGCCGCTAAGGGCGCCGCCTGACCCTTCCCCAAAGAAATGCCAAGGAGACAGACAATGCAAAAGATCACCACCTCCCTGTGGTTCGACGGCCAGGCCGAAGAGGCCATGAACCACTACGTATCGATCTTCAAGAATTCCAAGGTGTTGAGCGTCACGCGCTGGCCACAGGGCCACGCCCAGGAAGGCAAGGTGTTGGTGGCCTCATTCGAACTCGACGGCGTGCAGTTCCAGGCGCTCAATGGCGGCCCCCAATACAAATTCACAGAGGCCATGTCGCTGTCGATCGACTGCAAGACGCAGGCTGAAGTCGACCATTTCTGGAGCAAACTCACCGAAGGCGGTGGCGAACCCGGCCGTTGCAGCTGGCTGAAGGACAGATTCGGCGTTTCCTGGCAGGTCGTGCCGGAGCAATTGCCCAGGCTGCTCGGGGATGCGGACCGGGCGAAGGCCGGCCGGGTGATGTCGGCGATGATGCAGATGGGCAAGATCGACATCGCCAAGATCGAAGAAGCGGCCAAAGGCTGAGCGAAACCTTCAACGCTGGCGCCGCCCTCATCCGCCCTTCGGGCATCTTCTCCCCGTAAACGGGGAGAAGGAAAAAGCGCGACTTACGCCGCCTTGTCGCGGACCTGATAATCCTTGATCGTGGCAAACTTGATCGCCTTCCAGCGTTCCGCTTCGTAGTTCAGCGAAAAGGCGTGCTGGGCCAGGAACACCGGATCGTTGTCGAGGTCGCGGGCGATGTCGCCGCGATGCGCCTCGATGAAGCGCAGGACCTCGGCCTTGTCGTCGGCCGAGATCCAGCGGCAGACCGAAAACCGCGACATCTCGAATTCGACCGGCAGCGTGTATTCGAAGTTCAGCCGCTCCTTCAACACGTCGAGCTGCAGGGCGCCGACGACGCCGACGATGGCAGGCGAGCCGTCCTCCGGCGAAAACAGCTGCACGACGCCCTCTTCGGCCATCTGGTGCAGCGCTTCCTTGAGTTTTTTCGCTTTCATCGCGTCGCCGAGGCGAACGCGGCGCAGGATTTCCGGTGCGAAATTCGGCACGCCGCGGAACAGGATTTCCTCGCCCTCGGTCAGCGTATCGCCAATACGCAGCGTGCCGTGGTTGGGAATGCCGACGACATCGCCGGCGAACGCCTCGTCGGCGGTGACGCGGGTGCGGGCAAAGAAGAATTGCGGCGCCGACAGCGACATAGGCTTTCCCGTACGCACCAGCTTGGCCTTCATGCCGCGCTCGAGCTTGCCCGAACAGACGCGGACGAAGGCAATGCGGTCGCGGTGGTTGGGATCCATGTTGGCCTGGATCTTGAAGACGAAGGACGTCATCTTCTCCTCGGTTGCCTCGACCTTGCGGGTGTCGGCCTCCTGCGCGCGCGGCGGCGGTCCAAAAGCGCCAAGCGCCTCGATCAGGTCGCGCACGCCATAATTGCGCAGCGCCGAGCCGAAATAGACCGGCGTCAGATGGCCCTCTCGGAAGGCTTCTATATCAAGGGGTCTGCACGCTTCCCGCGCGAGCTCCAGTTCCTCGATGAAGGCTTCGCGTTCGTTTTCTGGCAAAAGGCCAGCAACGCGGTTGGAATCGGGACCATTAACCGGCGTGCGTTCTTTCTCCGCGTCGCCCCTGCGCACGGCATTCAGCGCCAGATGATAGGTGCCGGCAAAATTCTTGCCGCGGCCGATCGGCCAGGTGACGGGGGCAGTATCCAGCGCCAGCTTCTGCTCGATCTCGTCCAAAATCTCGAACGGATCGCGGCTTTCGCGGTCCATCTTGTTGATGAAGGTGATGATCGGAATGTCGCGCAGCCGGCAGACTTCGAACAGCTTCAGTGTGCGCGGCTCGATGCCCTTGGCGGCATCGATGACCATGACCGCCGAGTCGACCGCCGACAGCGTGCGGTAGGTGTCGTCGGCGAAATCCTCGTGGCCGGGCGTGTCGAGCAGGTTGAAGACATTGTCTTCATACTCGAAGGTCATCACCGAGGTGACGACCGAGATGCCGCGCTCACGCTCGATCTTCATCCAGTCGGAGCGGGTCTGGATCTTGTCCTTCTTGGCTTTGACCTCGCCGGCAAGCTGGATAGCGCCGCCGAACAGCAGCAGCTTTTCGGTGAGCGTCGTCTTGCCGGCGTCCGGGTGCGCGATGATCGCGAAGGTGCGGCGGCGCGCCACTTCTTCTTCTATTGCTTCGGGCATTCTCTGGGATTTCCGTGTGACAGGCCGGGCTTCTAGCAGCGCAGTGCCGGGCTGTCGACCGGTCCGGCGGCTCGGAAGCTGCTGATCGCCGCCTCACCGTCAGAGCATACAGCTCAGCCGTGCTGTGGCTCCGGCCAGTGCATTGCCGCATATTTTGCGCTGCGCAATGTTGGCAAGCGGCTGCCGGGATGGCACTGGACGAACATCCCTCCGGATGGCGAGGCAGAGGAGCAAGCATGACTGCGGCGAAACAAGTGATCGTCATCGGCGCCGGCATCATCGGCGCCTCCATCGCCTGGCATCTGAGCAAGGCGGGAGCACAGGTCACGGTCATTTCCGACAGCCCCGTCGGTGGAATCGCCACCCCAAACTCGTTTGCCTGGATCAATGCCAGCTGGGGCAATCCGGAGCCCTATTTCCGGCTGCGCACCCGCGCGATGGCCGAATGGTCGCGGCTGGCGCAGGACCTACCCGGCCTGCCGCTCAGCTGGTGCGGTGGCCTGTGCTGGGATCTGTCGGCCACCGACATGGAAATCTACGCCACGGAGCATTCCGCCTGGGGCTACGGCATCGAACGCGTCGACCGCGCCGGTGCCGCGCGCATCGAGCCCAATCTCGCCGAGCTTCCCGACTTTGCCCTGCATGTGGCTGAGGAAGGTGTCGCAGAGCCCGTGGCCGCCGCCCATGCCCTATTGGCAGACGCGAAGCGACATGGCGCGAAGACCATCTCCAGCACGGTGACGGCCCTGGTCCAGACCGGCGGCAGGATCACCGGTGTCGACACTTCGCACGGATTGATTGCATCAGACGAGGTGGTGGTCGCGGCCGGCGTCGGCTCGCCGGAGATCGCCGCGACCGCCGGGATCAACCTGCCGATCGAAACGCCGCCCGGCCTGATCGTCCACTCACGGCCTTACAAAAAGCTGCTCAACGGTCTGGTTCTGGCCGAGCGGCTGCACATGCGCCAGACGGCGGAAGGCCGCATCATCGCCGGCTCGGATTTTGGCGGCGCCGATCCGGGTATGAATGCCGAAGCCACCGCCCACGCGCTGTTTGCGGCCATGAAGGCCATGCTGCGCGACAGCGACGGGTTGGAACTCGATTTCCACACGGTCGGCTACCGGCCGACGCCGATCGACGGCTTTCCGATCATCGGCCGCGCGGTGGGCATGGACGGTGTCTATGTCGCGGTCATGCATTCCGGCATCACGCTGGCGCCGGCCGTCGGCCTGTTCGCCACAAGGGAAATCCTCGACGGCGAGCGCGACCCCTTACTTGCCCCTTATGGATTGTCGCGCTTCGCTCAATAGGCGGGCGGACGGCGAAAGCCGCCGGTGAGTGGTTCGATTGCCTTGGCGATGCCGAGCAGCCGTGACTCCGACCAGCGTTTGCCGACCAGTTGCAGGCCGATCGGCAGGCCGGTGCTGTCCAGTCCGCACGGCATGGAAAGCGCTGGATGGCCGCTGTAGTTGAACACGGCGCCATAGGCCGGCAGCATCCAGTAGCTCTGCTCCTTGCCGTCGACCTTGATCGGCGTGCCCGGCTCGCAATGCGGGAAGGCGGTGGTCATGGCGACCGGGCAGATCAACGCGTCGTAGGCCTCGAAAAACCGGTCCCAGGCGAGAATGGATTTGTCGCGGCGGGCGAGTGCCTCGAACCAGCGCGAGACCGGTGTCGGTTCCTCCGGCGGCTCAGGCTGAGCGGCCTCCAGCATCATGCCGATCAGCGCGCCGCCCTGCTCCAGATCGTCATGCAGGTCGAGTTTCGGCAGTTTTGCTTCTTCGACGACCGCTCCTGCGGATTGTAACTGCCTTGCGAGACTTTCGACCGCGGCGCTGACGTCGCCCGCCACTGGAAACCCGGGAAAGAACGGCGCGAAGGCAATGCGCAATGTCTTGAGGTCGAGGCTTGGCATATCCTCGACCGGCACCGGCGCAAGATCGGTGTCGCTTCCATTAGGACCGGCAATGATTTGATAGATCAGCGCCAAATCTTCCACACTGCGCGCCAGCGGCCCAAGGCAGGACATCAGCCGCACGCTGCGCGCAGTACCGCCGGGATCGGGAAAGACGCCGGCCAGCGAGACGCGGTGCTCCGTCGGCTTCAGGCCATAGACACCGCAGAAACTGGCCGGCAGCCGGATTGAGTCCTGCATGTCGGTGCCGACATCGAACGGCGTCATCCCCGAGCAAAGTGCAGCCGCCGCGCCGCCGCTGGAACCGCCCGCCGTGCGCTGGAGATTCCAGGGATTGCTGGTGCGACCAAACAGCGGATTGTTCGACTGCCAGTCCGAAAGCATGGTCGCGACATTGGTCTTGGCCATCAGCACGCCGCCAGCCGCACGCAAGCGGGCGACGACCGGACTGTCCTGTTTGGCGACATAGTCGGCAAAAGGCGGAAAGCCGACCGTGGTCTTCATGCCGGATGTATCGTGCATGTCCTTCAGCGTGAACGGTACGCCGTGCAGCGGGCCGAGGGCCTCGCCGCGCGCCTGGGCCGCGTCGGCCTTCTTGGCGCACTCGCGAGCCCCTTCCCTGTCGAGCGAGATGACGGCGTTGACCGCATCGTTGTGCGCATCGATCTGCGCCAGATGCGCGTCGAGTGCCTCGACGGCGGAGATCTTCCGCGCGGCGATGGCAGTGGCCAGCTCGATGGTTGAGGAAAAGACGAGGTCCATTGACAATGCTCCGGCTTGGCCGCGTTCGCCTGATCGGATGGCGGACAGCGGCGCTGCTTCAAATGGAGTTGAGCATTCGAGGATTGTCTGCGTTTGATCGAAATTGTGCAGACTGGACTGTCCAAGTCTGCACTCTACGGCGCCCCCTCTGTCCTGCCGGACATCTCCCCCCACAGGTGGGGAGATTGGATGTCACGACAGCTTTCGCCAATCTCGGACGTTGCAAGGAATAGCGCGGCAGTCGCAGGTGCCAATCTCCCCCCGTGTGGGGGAGATGTCCGGCAGGACAGAGGGGGGCTGTCCCGCGGCGTTGCCGCACTTTTGCAACTAGACGGCCAGTGCCAGCCTGGCCGATGCGGGTGCGAAAGGGCGAATGACCATGCCATCGCCAGTGATCGTCACAAAACTCGACGGCGGGATCGCCTGCCAGTCGCCGCCCTCGCGGTCGAAGGGCTCGGAAACGATGCAGCGGCCGCCGCCCTTGCGCAGGACAGACGTGTAGAGCGTCGGTGCGTGAGCGTCGGTGGCGTAGCGCACCGCATGCAGCGCCTGCCCGTCGGAGAAGGCGGCGGTGAGTTTCAGCGCCGGTTCGAGGCCGGCGCGGCGCGAGGCTTCGAGCACGCGGCTGGTGGCGCGGGAGACGGCGCCTTGCGGATCGCCGGTCAATCCCTCGTCGATCATCAGCAGGAAAAACAATTCGGAATCGGTGGTGCCTTCGCGCTGGTCGAAGACAGCGTCGGACAGCGAATTCTCCAGCGCGCGGCGGATTTTTTCGAAGCCGCCGATCTGGCCGTTGTGCATGAACGACCAAGAGCTGGAGATGAACGGATGGCAATTCATGCGGCTGGTGGCGCCGCCGGTGGACGCCCGCACATGGGCGAGGAACAGGCCGGATTTGATCTGCCGGCACAGGCTCTTCAGATTGGGATCCGACCATGCCGGCAGGATGTCTCGGTAGAGACCCGGCTCCGGGCGGTCGCCATACCAGGCAAGGCCAAAACCGTCACCATTGGTCGGCGATTTCGCTTCCTGGGCGCAATGGCTCTGGGCGATCAGCGAGTGACAGGGCGCGGTGAGCATGTCTTCGAGAAAGACTGCTTCACCGAGATAGGCCGCCCACCGGCACATCGCTTCTGTCGCCCTCTAGGCGCGATCCATAAGAGCCGCAGGCTCCTTGATCGCGTGTGTGCCTCTGTTGTGCGTCCGCTCGTAAAGCTCACGAACGATTCGGCTGGCGGTAGTCTCAAACAGAAATGGCAAGAAAGCGTGAACGAGCGCGGCGCCAGCCGCCATCAGCAGCCGCGACGAGAACCAGCCGGCAAAGGCCATATGAGTGAAATAGGTTTCGCCGACCTTGGCCGGATGAGAGGTGAAAATCCTTGCGACCGACATGCTGGTCCCCTTCAGCGCTTGAAGTTCCTGATATGAGTATCCTGACACGCTTCGCCGGTTCATCGGTCTCAAAATATCCTTGTATTTGACCCGTTGATGGGACAAACATCCCACATGGCGTTGGAAATCGACGAAATCGACCGGAAATTGCTTGCCGAATTGCAACGCGACGGCACGCTGTCGGTCGACCAGCTGTCGGAACGGGTGGCGCTGTCGCGCAATGCCTGCTGGCGCCGGGTGAAGCGGCTGGAGGAGGATGGCGTCATCACCGGCCGCGTGGCGCTGGTCGATGCCGAAAAGCTCGGACTTGGCCTTTCCGTCTTCATCCTGATCCGCACGTCCAACCACGACCCGGAGTGGCTGCAGAAATTCCGCGCGGCAGTGACCGGCTTTCCCGAGATCACCGGCGTCTACCGCATGTCGGGCGACCTCGACTATGTCTTGCGCGCCCGCGTCGCCGACGTGAAGGCCTATGACCGGCTCTACCAGCGGCTGATCGCCAAGGTGGCGCTGTCGGATGTGTCCGCGTCCTTCGTGATGGAGGAGATCAAGGAGACCACCGTCGTTCCGATGGAACTGAGGTAGATTAGCTGAAGCCTCCCAACTTCGTCATCCACGGGCGGAGCAGGAGCGAAGCTCCGTCGCGAAGACCCGAGGATCCATGCCGTGACCTTGGCCGAGGAGTGCAGCGGAGCAGAATTCTGCACCGCAGCAACGCTTTAAAGTCGCGGCATGGATCCTATGTTCTGCGCTGCGTCGCTTCGCTCCTTGCTTCGCCCGTGGATGACGAAGCGTTGGGTGGTCACAGTGCCGCCCAAAAGAAAGCCGTTGATAGAATTACAGTCGAGTTGACCGAATCGCCGTTCGCGCCGATAGGATCGATTTTATGCGCGCAGCCCTTCAAACTCCCTCCGTCATCGGTCCGACCGTCGGCTTCGTCAGGTTGCCGCATGCTGAAGGACTTCCCCTTCCTGCTTATGAAAGCACCGGTGCTGCCGGCATGGATCTGCGCGCCGCCGTGCCCGACGACCGGCCGCTGCTGATCCTGCCTGGCAAGCGTACTTTGGTGCCGACCGGGCTGATCCTGGAAATTCCGGAAGGCATGGAGGGCCAGGTGCGGCCGCGCTCCGGACTTGCTTTCAAGCACGGCCTGACTGTCCTCAACACGCCCGGCACCATCGACAGCGATTATCGCGGCGAGGTGAAGGTGCTGCTGATCAATCTCGGCGACGAGGACTTCGCGGTGACGCGCGGCATGCGCATCGCCCAGATCGTTTTTGCCGCGGTGACGCAAGCCGCCGTGGAAGAGCGCAACCTAGCTGGCGGCACGGCGCGCGGCGCGGGCGGGTTCGGGTCGACCGGCACCGCCTGATGCCTGAACTGCCTAAACTTGTCATCTTCGACTGCGACGGGATCCTGGTCGACACCGAGAACCTCGCCAATCGGCGCCTCGCCGAATGGCTGACCGCTGCCGGCTATCCGACAAGCTTCGAATATTGCCGCAAGAATTTCTCCGGCCGCAGCATGGCGTCGGTGCAGAAAGAGATCGAAGCAGAGACCAGCGTCAGGCTCGGCGTCGATTTCGTCGATCGCTGGAACGCCGGCCTGCCGGATCTGTTTGCCCACGGCGTCGAAGCGATCCCCTACGTCCGCGAGTTCGTCGAAGCCGTGCGTTCAGCCGGTATCGCCTATTGCGTCGCCACCTCGGCCCGAGTGTCGAAGATGCACATCACGCTCGGCCAGACCGGGCTGTTGCCGCTGTTCGAACACGCGATGTTTTCCTCGACCATGGTCAGCCGTGGCAAGCCGTTCCCGGACCTGTTCCTGCATGCGGTCAAGACCATGGGCTTCGCGCCCGCCGACTGCATCGTCATCGAGGACAGCGTCGCCGGCACGCAGGCCGGGATCGCCGCCGGCATGCGGGTGTTTTCCTATCATGCCGATCCCTATTCCGACCGCGCTGGCCTGATCCAGGCCGGCGGCATCCTGTTCGACGACATGCGCGAGCTGGCCGGGCTGGTGCCGATCCACTAAGCTGATCTGCAGCCCGCGGCTGTACGCCTCGATCGTCCGTGCTAGCTTGGCCCCGCCAATTCGAGGCCACGCATGAAACCCGCCCTGTTCCGCTTCTTCCTTACCTTGACGCTGCTGCCGTTTTTGTGGACTGCGGCCGGCGCGCAAGCCGTCGGCTTCCCGGAACTCGGCAGTGCTTTGCCCGGCCGCACGGATGCCACCTATCTCGACCTCGCGAGGATGGTCATTCCAGATCTCGCCGCGGACCAGGACGGCTTCTACAGGGGCGGGTTACCGATCGAGATGCGACATATCGAGCGACCGGACGGCGGCGGTTCGCCGCCCGAAACTTCGGGCTTTTCCAATGCCGCGGTGCTTGCGATCAAGGCCGGCGGCAAGGACCGGCTGGCCATGCTGTTCGACCTCGGTGACTCTCCCGACAGCGCCGAAGGCTATGCGGTGCTGGCGCTCTACGACGTCACGGCCAAGCCAAAATTGCTCGACGCCGTCAATGTCGCGCTCGACCGCGGCACCTACTTCCGCGAACCGGGCAAGCTTTCGGTCAGCGCCAACGATGACGTCCTGATCACCATGAGCGCGCATTTCAACTCGAGCCAGAACTATGTGATCACGCCGCTGATCATGGTCCGCGACGACAAATTCGAACTGATCGACATGATCTATACGTTCGACGAAAACCTGTGCGCCTACAGCCGCAAGCAGGATGTAGCTTTTCAGGCCATCGCGGAGGGGAAGTCCTATGCTGCCATCAAAGTGACGGTGACCGATGCCACGGTGCTCAACGGCGAAAGCTGCGACGACACTCCGCCCCGACCAGAGTCCCACGCGATTTCCGTCATCTATCACTGGGACAAGAAGACATCGCGCTACATCAAGGATTCCGACACGCTGGACAAATTGGCAGGAGAGAACGCCAAACGCTTCTGAACCAACCGCATTCGTTTGCCCGGCCAAATGGGGCAGGATAAAATCCACTTAGCCACACCGCATATGGGGGTACTACCATGGACAAGGGCAAGATCTTCCGCGACCTGCATGCCTCGACCTTCGTCATGCCCAATCCCTGGGATATCGGCACGACGAAGCTGCTCGGCTCGTTCGGCTTCACGGCGCTGGCGACAACCAGCGCCGGCTTTGCCTTTTCGCGCGGCTTGCCGGACGGCGCGGTGACCTTCGACCAGATGATCCACCATTGCCGCGAGGTGTCGGGGGCGACCAGCCTGCCGGTCTCGGCCGACCTCGAGAAAGGCAAGGGCGACAGCGCCGAGCAGGCCGCCGAAACCATCTTCGCGGCCGAAGCGGCCGGTCTTGCCGGCTGCTCGATCGAAGACCACACCGGCGACCCCGACAAGCCAATCTATGATTTCGCGCACGCTGTCGAGCGCGTTGCGGCGGCGGTGGAGGCGGCGCGGGCGCTGAAGCGCGATTTCGTCTTCACGGCGCGGGCCGAGAATTTCCTGTGGGGCAAGTCCGACCTCGACGATACCATCAAGCGGCTGCAGGCGTTCGAGAAGGCCGGCGCCGACGTGCTCTATGCGCCAGGCATCGGCGACGTCGAGATGATCCGCACGCTCTGCTCGGCGGTCAGCAAGCCGGTCAATGTCATGGCAAAGCCTGGCTTCACCATCGCCGACCTCGCCATGGCCGGCGTCAAGCGCATCTCGCTCGGGCCGTGGCTGACCAATTTCGCCTATGGCATGCTGGAAACGGCGGCACGCGAGATCCAGCAGGACGGCACCTTCGGCTTCACCCGCGCCGCCATGCCGTTCGGCAAATTGCAGGCCCTCTTCGGCAAGTCTTCAGCTTGAACGGGGCCCATCGCATGACGCTGACCGTCGTCGACATGCATACAGGCGGCGAGCCGCTCAGGATCGTCACCGGCGGCTATCCCGGTATTCCCAAGGGCACGATCCTAGAAAAGCGCGCCTATGTGCGCGACCATCTCGATCATCTCAGGAAAATCCTGATGTTCGAGCCGCGCGGCCATTACGACATGTATGGCGCCTTGCTGGTCGAGCCGGACCTGCCCGGCGCCGACCTCGCCGTGCTGTTCATGCACAATGAGGGTTACTCGACGATGTGCGGCCACGCCATCGTCGCGCTCGGCCGCTACGCCGTAGATGAGGGATTGGTGGCGAAACAGGAACCAATCACGACAGTCAATATCGAGGCGCCGTGCGGGCTGGTCGTCGCCTCGGTCGAGGTCAGGGACGGCAAGGCCGGTGCGGTGTCGTTCGAAAGCGTGCCGGCCTTCCTGTTCGCCGGCGGGCAGACGATAGAGCTGGCGGGTCATGGCACGATCGGCTTCGACGTCGCCTATGGCGGCGCCTTCTACGCGCTGGCCGATTGTCACCAATTCGGGCTTGAATTCGGCAGAAGCCGGGTGCGCGATTTCGTCGATGCGGCAACCGCGCTGACGGACAGGCTCAAGGCCGAATTGCCGCTGTCGCATCCCGACCATGCCGACCTTGCCTTCCTCTACGGCACCATCCTGACCGATGGCCGCGACGCGTTTTCCAGCGAGGTGACTAAGAACATCTGCGTCTTCGCCGAGGCCGAGGTCGACCGCTCGCCGACCGGCTCCGGCGTGACCGCGCGGTTGGCGGCCATGCATGCCAAGGGCGAGATCGCGATCGGGCAGACACGCATGTTCGAGAGCATCGCCGGCTCGCGTTTTTCCGGGTCCGTGGTGCGGACGGCGAAGGCTGGCCCGCACGAGGCGATCATCGCCCGCGTCGGCGGCCGCGCCTACTATTCCGGGCGGGCCGAGTTCATTGTCGAGGCCGACGACGAACTGGGACGCGGTTTCCTGTTGCGCTGACGAAAATGCTCAGCCGCGTGAGGAGCGAGCCACTTCCCGCACCGAAATCGCCTTGTGCAGATGCACCATCATGGCGGCGGCGAAGAGCGGCGTCACCAGATTGAGCAGCGGCACGGCGAGGAAGGCAGCGATGAGCAGGCCGGCGAGAAACACCGTGCCGGCATAGTGTCTGCGCAAGGCTCTGGCCTCTTCTTCGTCGCGAAAGCGCATGGCAGCGAATTCGAAGAACTCGCGCCCGAGCAGATAGCCGTTGACGATGAAGAAGGCGGCGATGTTGACGCCCGGCACCAAGAGAAGCAGCAGGGCGACGATGTTGCCAAGAATGACGACGCCGAGAAATCGCATCGATAGCACCAGCGAGCGCAGCGCTGGCATGGCGCGGCCGGATGGATCGCCGGGATAGTCGGTGCGCTCGACCACCTCGGCGATATCGTCGAGGAACAGGCCGGCGACAACAGCCGTTACCGGCGCGATGAGCAACGCCATACCGAAGGCAAGCGCTATTGCCGCGATGATGCCGCCCAGCCAGCCGGCCCAGGACGGCATGCCGGGCAACAGCGTCTGCAACCATGGCAGGGCCAGCCACTCGACAAGGCTGGTCAGACCGAACCACAGCGCCACCAGCGCCAGCAGGGTCAAGCCCAGCGTCTTGAGGAACACGGCACGAAACGGAGGCGAGAGCAGCTCAAGGGCCGCAGTGCGGGCAGCGTCGAAAATCACCGTGCTTCAACCAAGGGTTAGCGGATACCGCCGAAAGACGGACGCCCCCGAGATAAGCAGTGCAGGTCGCCAGCACAAGCGGCGGGCGCCTACCGCGCAAGCGCCGGCCTGCGAACCGGGATGGCCATGGCAGCGACCCCAGCCACGACAAACGCCATGCCCAGCCATGCCGTCGAACCAAGGCTTTCACCGAGGAAGACGGCGCCGATGCCGACGCCGATCGGCACGCGCAGATAGGCCTGCGAAGTGGTGCCGACCGAGCCCAGCGTGTGGATGAGGCGGAAATAGATGACGAAAGCCAGTGCGGTCGAAAACACCGACAGGCCGAGCAAGGCCAGGATCGATGCGGTCGACGGCGCCAGCGTCCACGGCTGGTCGAACACAAGACTGAGCGGCACCAGGATGATTGCGCCGCACAGCATCGATCCGGCGGCCGGCAGCATCGGGTCGAGGCCCTTGAAGCCACGGCCGAAAATGGCCGCACCGGCATAGCAGATTGTCGCTGCGACGATGGCAAGCTGCGCCCACAATTGGTGACCGATGCCATCAAGCGCCTGGGTTCCGATGATCAGGCATATTCCAGCTATACCGGCGCCGACGCCAATCAGCTTGCGCACCGTGACCGGCTCATGGCGGGTGATGAGCGCGGTGAACAGGAAGGTGAAGATCGGTGAGGTCGCGTTCAGGATGGTGGCGAGGCCTGCATCGACCGAGCGCTCGGCGGCGGCGATCAGGGTGAATGGTATGACGCTGTTGAGGCATGCCTGGAAGGCAAAGCGGCGCCAGCTTGCCGCATCGCCCGGCATGGCGAGCCCGCGCCAGCGGATGATGGCGAACAGGATACCGCCGGCGATCAGGGTGCGGGCGGCTATGAAGGTGACCGGCGGGATGGTTTCGACGCCGATCTTGATGAAGGTGTAGGAGGCGCCCCAGAGCACTGCCAGCACGACGAGCAGTGTCAGGTCGGTGGTCATGTCGTTCTTTGCAGGCTCGTTCTTTGTCGAGATCTTCTTTGTAGACATGGGGCTGGCTCGCCTTCGAAACGGGATCGGCTGAACCAGGCTTGTAGGCGGTGCGGCGACGAAATGCTTCGGCCACGGTCGAATTGTCATAGCGCCTCCCGGCTGATGCGCCTTTTGCCTGTTCCGCCAAAGTTGCGTCTCACGCCCTAGGCAAACCGGTTTCAAATCGCTAGACCCGCGCCGGACCGGCGTGGCAAGAAGCCGGCTCGGGTTTTGGCGGAGATTTTGATGCCGGATTATGACGTGCTTTGCATCGGCAATGCCATTGTCGACATCATCGCCCAGTGCGACGAGGAATTCCTCGAGACCAACGGCATCATCAAGGGCGCGATGAACCTCATCGACACACAACGCGCCGAACTGCTCTACAGCCGCATGGGTCCGGCGATCGAGGCGTCCGGCGGCAGTGCCGGCAACACGGCGGCCGGTGTCGCCAGCTTCGGCGGCCGCGCCGCCTTCTTCGGCAAGGTCTCCAACGATGCGCTCGGCGAAATCTACGCCCACGACATCCATGCGCAGGGCGTCGCCTTCGACACCACGCCGCTCAAGGGTGAGCCGCCGACGGCGCGCTCGATGATCTTCGTCACGCCCGACGGCGAGCGCTCGATGAACACCTATCTCGGCGCCTGCGTCGAGCTTGGCCCTGAGGATGTCGAAGCCGACAAGGCGTCTGGCGCCAAGGTCACCTATTTCGAAGGGTATCTGTGGGACCCGCCGCGCGCCAAGGAGGCAATCCGCCAGACGGCGAAGCTGGCGCACGCGGCAGGCCGCGAAGTCTCCATGACACTGTCGGATTCGTTTTGCGTCGACCGCTACCGCGACGAATTCCTCGACCTGATGCGCTCGGGCACGGTCGATATCGTCTTTGCCAACAGCCACGAGATCAAGTCGCTCTACCAGACGTCGTCGTTCGACGAGGCGCTGGCCCAGATCCGCAAGGATTGCCGGATCGCCGCCGTCACCCGCTCGGAAAAAGGCTCGGTGATCGTACGCGGCGACGAAACCGTGGTGATCAAGGCGACCGCCATCAAGGAACTGGTCGACACGACCGGCGCCGGCGATCTCTATGCCGCGGGCTTCCTGCATGGCTACACGCAAGGCCGCGACCTGCAGACCTGCGGCGACCTTGGCTCACTGGCGGCCGGACTGGTGATCCAGCAGATCGGCCCCAGGCCACGGCAGAATCTGCGCCGAGAGGCTGAGCAGGCGGGGTTGCTTTAGCAGCCATCAAGCTGCCGATCTCCCCCCTCGTGGGGGAGATGGCCGGCAGGCCAGAGGGGGGCACCGTCCCGCCAGCATCTTCAAGGCTTTACACTGCCGCCGACCCCGAAATAGACGGCATGAATTCCTGGATTCTTGCGCGACGTTGACGTCGTCAGAAGGACCTGGAGCGCGGGCGCAAAACATCGTTCCGTAGCGATCCTTCGCGCGCCCCTCTGCCCTGCCGGGCATCTCCCCCACGAGGGGGGAGATCGGCAGCTTGGCCGTCCGCTTCTCACCGTCGCGCGGCTGTCATACATCGCACCTACACGCAATCTGGGCGTCCCGCGACTGACATTTCGGTGCGCCCTCAGTCAGTTGGGGTGTCAAGAAATGCTAGACAGCATGCTGTCGGGCGGCCGGATTCATTGCCGCCGCGATTTCCGCTTTCCGCTCTAGAGATTCAACAATCGGCCGCAGCTGAGGGGAGCGCGGCCCGGAAGACAGATGCATGAACAGATTTCAGATCCAGGCCCTCAGGCAGGACGACTTCGCGGAGATGGTCGCGGAGGAGGTCGAACGCGCGCTTGCCCACTATGATGAGGCCATCAACAAGCCAACCATGGTCTCGGTCGGCAAGATCGCCGGCAGCATAGCGTCCGCTGTCACCTTGCTGTCACCGAAGCACCAGCGCGCCATCGACGCCATCCATGCCGACCTGCCCGGCCTGGCCTCGAAATTCGTGCGCGCGCTGGCGGCGGAAGCCGCGCGCCGCAGCGAAGCCGGTATTGCCGGCGTGATCAATCCGCCGATGACCCCGTTGGCCGATGTCGAGCCTCCTTCGCTGCCAAAGTCGGACGATCTCGAATCGATGCTGATCGAGGACTGGGCGGGCCGCGTCGCCGGCTCGACCTATCTGGAGGAGCATTTGCGCATCGCCCGCTCGACCCTGCACCGTTGGCAGAGACGGGGTGAGGTCATCGCCTTGCGCAAGGGCGGCCGCAAACATGTCTTCCCGCTGGCGCAGTTCGTCGACGGACGGCCGGTTGCAGGCATTCGCGACGTGCTGTCGCTGATCACCAATCCAAGGCTCGCATGGCTGTGGCTGACGCGGCCCTCGGCGCAGCTCGACGGCCGCATTCCCGTCGACCTGCTTCGGCAGGATCAGGTCGACGAGGTCGTTGAGGCCGCGCGCGTATTCGCGCCGCGCTGAACGCCTCGCGACCTCACCGCTCAGGCTCGCCCCTCAAGTCCCCGCCGTATACGCCGCGATCGCCGCCATGTTGACGATGTCGCTGTCCTTGGCGTTGAGCGACACGATCTGAACCGGCTTGTTCAGGCCGACCAGCAGAGGACCGATGACCGTGGAGCCGCCGAGTTCCTGCAGCATCTTGGTCGAGATCGAGGCCGAGTGGAACGCCGGCATGATCAACACATTGGCCGGGCCGGTCAGCCTTATGAACGGATATTGCGCCATGGCGCGGGCGTTGAGGGCGACGTCGGCGGCCATTTCGCCGTCATACTCGAAGTCGACGCGGCGCTTGTCGAGGATGCGCACGGCTTCCTGGACGCGTTCGGAGCGCTCGCCCTGCGGATGGCCGAAGGTGGAATAGGCGAGCATGGCAAGGCGTGGCTCATAGCCCATGCGGCGGGCAAAGCCTGCGGCCTCCTCGGCGATGTCGGCGATCTGCTCGGCATTGGGCATATCGTGCACGGCGGTGTCGGCGACGAGCACGGTCTTGCCCCGCGCCAGCACGATCGAGACGCCGATGACGCGGTGGCCGGGCTTGGCGTCGATGACGCGGCGGATGTCGTCGAGTGCGGTGGAATAGTTGCGGGTCACACCGGTGACGATGCCGTCGGCGTCACCCAGCGCCACCATGCAGGCGGCAAAATGGTTGCGGTCGTTGTTGATCAGGCGCTGGCAGTCGCGGAACAGGAAGCCTTTGCGCTGCATGCGCTCGTAGAGATAGTCGGTGTAGATGCCGTTGCGGCGCGACAGCCTGGCATTGATGATCTCGATGCCTTGCTTGTTGAGGTCGATGCCGGCGTGCTTGGCGTTTTCCTTGATGACGTCGTCGCGTCCGAGCAGGATGGCGGTGCCGAGCCGCTGGTTCACATAGGAGACGGCGGCACGCATGACCTGCTCCTCCTCGCCCTCAGCGAAGACGATGCGCTTGGGCTGGCGGCGCACGCGGTCGTAGATGCGCTGCAGGGTCGAGGCGATCGGGTCGCGGCGGGCCGACAGCTCCTGCGCATAACGGTCGAGATCGAGGATCGGCTTGCGGGCGACGCCTGAGTCCATCGCCGCCTTGGCGACTGCAATCGGGATGGCCGAGATCAGGCGCGGGTCGAACGGCACCGGGATGATGTAGTTGGGGCCGAATTTCGGCCGGTTGCCCTGATAGGCGGCGGCGACGTCGTCGGGCACGTCCTGGCGCGCCAGTGCCGCCAGCGCCTGGGCGGCGGCGATCTTCATGTCGTCATTGATGGTGGTTGCCCTGACATCCAGCGCGCCGCGGAAAATGTAGGGGAAGCCGAGCACGTTGTTGACCTGGTTCGGATAGTCCGAACGCCCGGTGGCCATGATGGCGTCGGTGCGGATCTCGGCCACTTCCTCCGGCGTGATTTCCGGATCGGGATTGGCCATGGCGAAGATGATCGGGTTCTTGGCCATCGACTGCACCATGGCGGTGGTCAGCGCGCCCTTGGCGGAGAGGCCGAGGAAGACGTCGGCGCCATCGAGTGCCTCGGCGAGGCTGCGCGCCTCGGTCTTGACCGCATGCGCCGACTTCCACTGGTTCATGCCTTCGGTGCGGCCCTGGAACACCACACCCTTGGTGTCGCACAGAGTGATGTTTTCGGGGGCAAAACCCATCGCCTTCATCAGCTCGATACAGGCGATGCCGGCTGCACCGGCGCCGTTGCAGACCATTTTCGTGGTCTTCATGTCGCGCCCGGTGATCTCCAGCGCGTTGATCAGGCCGGCGGCCGAGATGATGGCGGTGCCGTGCTGGTCGTCATGGAAGACCGGAATGTCCATCAACTCGCGCAGGCGCTGCTCGATGATGAAGCATTCCGGCGCCTTGATGTCCTCGAGGTTGATGCCGCCGAAAGAGGGCCCGAGGAACCGCACGCAGTTGATGAACTCGTCGGCGTCCTCGGTGTCGACCTCGAGGTCGATGGAATCGACATCGGCGAAGCGCTTGAACAGCACCGCCTTGCCCTCCATCACCGGCTTGGAGGCCAGCGCGCCGAGATTGCCTAGACCGAGGATGGCCGTGCCGTTGGAGATGACAGCGACCATGTTGCCGCGCGTCGTGTAGTCGAAGGCGCGCGAGGGGTCTTCGGCGATGGCCAGAACCGGAACCGCGACACCAGGCGAATAGGCGAGGCTGAGGTCGCGTTGCGTCGCCATCGGCTTGGTGGCGACGACCTCCAGCTTGCCCGGCCGACCCATGGCGTGGAATTCGAGCGCTTCCTGCGCACTGACGGACGGACCGCTGTTCTCGGTTTTCCTGGCCATGATGTTCTTGATTTCCTCGCCGGTGCAGCACCTCCTTGAAGCGGGTGCTTTGTTTCGGTCCGAATTAAGACCACGCGCCGCCGCGTGTAAACCGCCAGTGCGCCGGAATCGCCGTCCGCATCGGCAATTGCGGACAAGCTGCCGTCCCGTCGTCCCCTGTTTTTCGAAGCGCCGGCATTAAACCGCACCATCACATCTGCTAGCTTGCCGCGTATGAACATGCATAGCCCGAACGAGCCAGACGCCCCCGAGGCGATGACGCCGGTGCCGACCGCCCACGCCGGCGCCACGCCGATGATCGAGCAATTCATCGAGATCAAGGCGGCGAACCCCGATTCGCTGCTGTTCTATCGCATGGGCGATTTCTACGAGCTGTTCTTCGACGATGCCGAGAAGGCGAGCCGGGCGTTGGGCATCGTGCTGACCAAACGCGGCAAGTATCAAGGGCTCGACATTCCGATGTGCGGCGTGCCGGTGCATGCCGCCGACGATTATCTGCAAAAGCTGATCGGCCAGGGTTTCCGCGTTGCCGTCTGCGAACAGATCGAGGATCCGGCCGAGGCCAAGAAACGCGGCGGCAAATCGGTGGTGCGCCGCGACGTGGTGCGGCTGGTGACACCAGGCACCATCACCGAGGACAAATTGCTGGCCCCCTCGGAATCGAGCTTCCTGATGGCGCTGGGGCGGGTGAAGGGTGGAGCGGACCAATCCTTTGCGCTGGCCTGGATCGACATCTCGACCGGCGCCTTTCGCGTCACCGACACCACCGCCGACCGGCTGCTGGCCGACATCTTCCGTGTCGATCCGCGCGAGCTGATCGTCGCCGAGCCGGTGTTCCATGATCCGGAGCTGAAGCCGGTGTTCGACGTGCTTGGCCGCGTCGCCAGCCCGCAGCCGCCGTCGCTGTTTGATTCGACCTCGGCCACGGGACGCATCGCCCGCTTCTTCGATGTGGCGACACCGGATAGTTTTGGCGCCTTTTCGCGCGCCGAACTGTCGGCGATCTCCGGCGCCATCGCCTATGTCGAGAAGACGCAGAAGGCGGAGCGCCCGCCGCTATCGCGGCCCGAGCGCGAAGAGCAAGGCTCGACCCTGTTCATCGATCCGGCCACGCGCGGCAATCTGGAACTCTTACGCACTCTGTCGGGTAGCCGCGAAGGCTCGCTGTTCAAGGCGATCGACCGCACGGTGACGGGCGGCGGCGCAAGGCTGCTCGCCGACCGGCTGATGGCGCCACTGACCGACCCGGTGGCGATCGGCGGCAGGCTGGACTCGGTTTCGTTCTTCCGTGCCGAAACGCGGCTGTGCCAGGCGGTACGGTCGAGCCTGAAGAGCGTCGCCGACATGCCGCGCGCGCTGTCCAGGCTGGCGCTCAACCGGGGCGGCCCGCGCGACCTTGGCGCGCTGCGCGCCGGTTTCGAGGCTGCCGGCGCGATCGCCGAGATCTTTGCCGCGACCGCCCTGCCCAGGGAATTGACGGCGGCACTCGCTGCCATCCACGCGCTGCCCCAGGCGCTGGCCCAGCACCTGACACAGGCGCTTGGCGACGAACTGCCGCTGCTCAAGCGTGACGGCGGCTTCGTTCGCGGCGGCTATCACCCCGATCTCGACGAGATGCGGGCGCTGCGCGATGAGTCGCGCAAAGTGATCGCCGGGCTGGAGCGCTCGCTGATCGACGAGACCGGCATCCGCTCGCTGAAGATCCGCCACAACAATGTGCTTGGCTACTACATCGAGGTGACCGCCAATCACCACGCGATCATGACCGGCAGCGACGGCGCCAAGGCGCGCTTCATCCACCGCCAGACCATGGCCAACGCCATGCGCTTCACGACGACCGAGCTTGCCGAACTCGAGACCAAGATCGCCAACGCCGCCGACCGGGCGCTCAGCATTGAGCTGGCCGCCTTCGAGGCGCTGACGACGGAAGCGGTTGGCGAAGCCGAAAAGATCCGCGCCGGCGCCGATGCGCTGGCCGTGCTCGACGTGTCGGCGGCGCTCGCGCTTTTGTCGGAAAGCGAAGCCTGGTGCCGGCCGGTGGTGGATTCCAGCCTTGCCTTCGAGATTGCGGGCGGCCGGCATCCGGTGGTCGAGCAGGCTTTACGCCGCTCGGGCGAAGGGCCGTTCGTCGCCAATGATTGCGATTTGTCACCGGAGGGCAGCGCCAAGAATGGCGCGATCTGGCTTCTGACCGGCCCCAACATGGGCGGCAAGTCGACATTCCTGCGGCAGAACGCACTGATCGCCATCCTCGCCCAGACCGGCTCGTTCGTGCCGGCGACATCGGCCCATATCGGCGTCGTCGACCGGCTGTTCTCGCGGGTCGGCGCCTCGGACGATCTGGCGCGCGGCCGCTCGACCTTCATGGTCGAGATGGTCGAGACGGCGGCGATCCTCAACCAGGCCGGCGAACGCGCGCTGGTGATCCTCGACGAGATCGGCCGCGGCACCGCCACTTTCGACGGCCTGTCGATCGCCTGGGCGGCGGTCGAATACCTGCACGAGAAGAACCGCTGCCGGGCGATCTTCGCTACTCACTTTCACGAAATGACGTCGCTGGCCGGCAAGCTGGCGCGGCTCTCCAACGTCACCATGCGGGTCAAGGAATGGGAAAACGACGTCGTCTTCCTGCACGAGGTCGGCAAGGGTGCCGCCGACCGCTCCTACGGCGTGCAGGTGGCGCGGCTGGCCGGCCTGCCGGAGGCGGTGGTCGACCGGGCTAAGGAAGTGCTGCATCAGCTCGAAGAAGGCGAAGTCTCCGGCAAGACCAACCGGCTGGTGGATGACCTGCCGCTGTTTTCGGTGGCGGTGAAGCGCGAAGCGCCAAAGCCGGCGAAAAACGATGCGCTCGGCGACGCGCTCGGCGCGATCAATCCCGACGAGATGACGCCGCGCGAGGCGCTGGAAGCGCTCTACCGGCTAAAAGGGTTGGCGGGGACGTAGTCAGATCATCTCCAACCCGCGCTTGCGCGTCGGTGGCGGAAAGCCACGGTCGAGATCGGCGATGTCCTGCGGCGTAAGCTTGATGTCGAGCGCCGCGACGTTCTGGCGGACATGCTCTTGGCTGCTGGCCTTCGGGATGGCGATGACGCCCTCCTGATGCATCACCCAGGCCAGGGCGATCTGTGCCGCCGTGGCCTTGTGGCGGGCGGCAATGGCTTCCAGCCTGGCATTGCGCGCCAGCGCGCCCTGCTCGACCGGCGAATAAGCCATTAGCGGAATGCCGCGCTGCCGGCTCCACCGCGCCAGGTCGAATTCGAGGCCGCGCCGGACCAGATTGTAGAGCACCTGGTTGGTCTGGACATTGCCGCCATCCGACAAGCCGATCAGCTCTTCCATCTCGTCGGTGTCGAAATTGCTGACGCCCCAGTGACGGATCTTGCCCGCCTTTTTCAGGGCCTCGAAGGCCGCGACCGTTTCCGCCAGCGGCACGCTGCCCGGCCAATGCAGCAGATAGAGATCGATGCGGTCAGTGCGCAGGCGCTTCAGGCTGTTTTCGCAGGCGCGCTGCACGCCCGCGCGCGAAGCGTTCGATGGCAGAACTTTCGAGACCAGAAAGGTCTCGTCACGGCGCCCGGCAATAGCCTCTGCCACCACCTCCTCGGCGCCGCCGCTGGCATACATTTCGGCAGTGTCGATCAGTGTGATGCCGAGGTCGAGGCCGAGCTTGAGGGCATTCACCTCATCGGCACGGCGACTGATATCCTCGCCCATCTTCCATGTGCCCTGGCCAAGCACCTGAACGGCTTCGCCTGAGGGCAGTTTGGTGGTTCTGATGGTCGGCGGCATGGCGGGCTCCATTTGGGCCGATCGCATCACGGGCTGGACGAGAAATCCAGAGGCGTTCTCGCCGAGCTGGCGATGGCTGAAGACTTACTTCACCGGATGGGCGGCGAGCCAGGCCTGCATCTGCTTGATCTCGGCTTCCTGCGCGGCGATGACGCCTTCGGCCAGCTTGCGGATTTCCGGATCCTTGCCGTTGGCAAGCTCGACCTTGGCCATGTCGATGGCACCCTGATGGTGCGGGATCATGCCCTTGACGAAATCGACATCGGCATTGCCGGTATATTCAGATGCCATCATGTCGGCATGCATCTTGTCCATCGCTGCCTTGTAGCCCTCGGTCGAGGGGCTGGTCGCGTCCGTCGCCATGGCGCCCATGTCGTGTTTCATCTCCTCACTTTGCGCCGGAACACTTTCGAGGAAGACGGCAACCAGCATTCCGGCCGCCATCAGCAGCAGCACGAGTTTTTTGGCGAAGGTCATTCATGGTCTCCTGTTGGGTGGTTTCGTATTTGGGGGCTTGGATCAGAGTTTCAATGTTCTCAGCCGCAATGCGTTTGCGATCACCGACACCGAAGACAGGCTCATCGCCGCCGCCGCCAGCATCGGCGACAGAAGCGTGCCGGTGAGCGGATAGAGCACGCCGGCGGCGACCGGCACGCCAAGCACATTGTAGAGGAAGGCGAAGAACAGGTTCTGGCGGATGTTGCGGATCGTCGCCTGGGCCAGCGTGCGGGCGCGCACGATACCGTTGAGGTCGCCCTTGACCAGAGTGATACCGGCGCTTTCGACGGCGACATCGGCGCCGGTGCCCATGGCGATGCCGACATCGGCGGCGGCAAGGGCCGGTGCGTCATTGACGCCGTCGCCGGCCATGGCAACGCCGGCGCCCTTTGCGCGCAGTTCCTCGACAAGGGCTGCCTTCTGTTCCGGCAGCAGGCCGGCGCGGACCTCGTCGATGCCGAGGCTTCTGGCGATCGCGTTGGCCGTGCGTTCATTGTCGCCGGTTGCCATGATGATCCGCAAGCCGCTTTCATGCAGCGCCTTGATCGCCTCGGCCGTCGTTGCCTTGATAGGGTCGGCGACGGCGACGATGCCGGCCAGTTTTTTGTCGACAGCGACGAACATCGCCGTCTTGCCTTCGAGTTGCAACGCCTCGGCCTTGGCCGAGATGGATGCGATGTCGACGCCAAGGTCGGCCATCATCGCGGTATTGCCGAGCGCGACCGTCTTTCCCGAGACCGAACCGGACACGCCCTTGCCGGTGACGGCCTCGAAGGCGCTGGCCTCGGCAACTGTCACGCCGCGCGTAGCGGCGCCGTCGACGATGGCTTCAGCCAGCGGATGCTCCGACCCCTTCTCCAGACCGGCGGCAAGCGCCAGCAATTCCTCCTCGGAAAAACCGTTTGCCGCAACGACATCGGTCAGCTTCGGCCGGCCTTCGGTCAGCGTCCCCGTCTTGTCGACGATCAGCGTGTCGACGGAAGCGAAGCGTTCGAGTGCTGCGGCCTCCTTGATCAGCACACCGGCATGCGCTCCGCGCCCGGTGGCGGTCATGATCGACATCGGCGTGGCAAGGCCGAGCGCACAGGGGCAAGCGATAATCAGCACCGACACCGCCGAGACGATGGCAAAGATCAGGCTGGGCTCGGGTCCAAACACGGCCCAGGCGGTGAAAGCGACAATCGCGACAAGGACGACGGCCGGGACAAAGTAGAAAGAAACGCGATCGGCCAACCCTTGAATCGGGGCGCGCGAGCGCTGCGCCTTGGCGACGAGCTCGACGATGCGCGCCAGCGTCGTCTCGGCGCCAACCTTCTCAGCGCGCATGATCAGCGCACCATTCTTGTTGAGCGTGCCGCCGGTCAGCGCATCGCCCTCGACCTTCTCGACCGGCAACGGCTCGCCCGTGATCATCGATTCGTCGATCGAGGACCGCCCTTCCAGCACCGTGCCATCGACCGGCACGGCGTCACCGGGGCGTATGCGCAGGCGATCGCCGGCCTTGACGGCGTCGAGGGGCACGTCGTTTTCGGAACCATCGGCGGCAATCAGCCGCGCGGTCTTCGGCGCCAGATCGAGCAAGGCGCGGATCGCCGAACCGGTCTTTTCACGGGCGCGCAGCTCCAGCACCTGACCAAGGAAGACCAGCGCAACGATGACGGCGGCAGCCTCGAAATAGACGGGCACCGCACCGCCATGGCCGCGGAACTGATGCGGGAAAATGTCCGGAAACAGCGTGGCGACGACGCTGTAGAGATAGGCAGCGCCAACGCCGAGCGAGATCAGCGTCCACATGTTGGGGCTGCGGTTGACCAGCGAGTCCCAGCCGCGGTGGAAGAAGGGAAAGGCGGCCCAAAGCACCACCGGACTTGCCAGGACCAGTTCGATCCAGACCTTTGTCCGGTCCTCGACCAGGCCTTCAAACATCAAGCCGATCATGGGCGCCATTGCGATGATCAGAAGGGGGACCGAAAGGACAGCGCTCACCCAAAACCGCCTGGTGAAATCGACCAGCTCGGGATTTGGCCCTTCATCGCCCGTCGGCACGCCCATCGGCTCCAGCGCCATGCCACAGATCGGGCAGGATCCTGGCTTGTCGCGGATGATTTCGGGATGCATCGGGCAGGTGTATTGCGTGCCTTTGGGCATCGGCTGCGGTGCCGGCCTGTCGCCGAGATATTTTTGCGGCTCCGCCTCGAATTTCGCTTGGCAGGCGGCCGAGCAGAAGTAAAAGCCCTGGCCTTCGTGGCGGGCAAAGTGCCTGGCTGTCGCGCGATCGACGCTCATACCGCAGACCGGATCGGTGGCCGTCAGGAATTTTTCCGGCTCGGCGACGAATTTCGTGCGGCAGCCCTGGCTGCAGAAATGATAGGGATGGCCATCATGCTCGGTCGTCGGCTTGCCGGCGACCGGATCGACAGTCATGCCGCAGACCGGATCGCGGACGACGCTCTTCGTGGTGGGCACGGCGCCTTTTGTCGAGCAGCAGCTACTATGCGCGTGATGATCGTGATCGGAATGCGTCATTCGAAAATGCCTTGATTTATCGGCGTGTGACGTGGAGATAGGGCTTCCAGTAACTGGAAGGTCAAGGGCTGTTTCGACTTTTCTTCTCCGGTCCACGGCGCGTCCATCCTCCCCCAGAAAAAGTCTCACGCGGCAACACCACGCCTGCTAGAGAGCGAGCGTCCCGGGGGTGAGATTTTCTTTGGCAATGAAGCGTCTGGTCATCAATCTCGATCGGTCTCCCGATCGCCTTGCCCGTGTGACGGCGGAGTTTGCCCGCATCGGCGTCCCGTTCGAACGCGTTCAGGCCATCGACGCACGGGATCGGCCGGACCTGGACCAGCTGCCGCAAAATGTCGGATATCGGAACAGGCTGCCATTGACTGACGGCGAGATCGCCTGCCTGCTCAGTCACCGGGCCTGCTGGGCCGCCATAGCGCAAGGCGACGCTCGCTACGGGGCAATCTTCGAGGACGACATCGTCTTTGCCGCGAAAGCCGGCGCATTGCTTCGCGACATCAACTGGATTCCAGCCGATGCCGAAGTCGTCAAGCTCGAAAGCTATTTTTGCAAGACCGTGATCCGACGCAAGCGCATTGACATCGGTCACGGCTTTTCCACATCCAAACTCGACGCTGGACATATAGGAACCGCCGGCTACATCATCTCCAGGCAAACCGCGCTCGACCTGATCAAGGCCACCGAGGAGATCGGCATCGCTGTCGACGACCTTGTCTTCAACCCCGAGTTTTCGGTTTTGCGAGGCGAGACAATCTATCAGCTTGTTCCTGCGCTCTGCGCGCAAGATCAGTTCCTTGGCGACAGGGCGCTCCAATTGCCAAGCCTGCTCAGGGAAAAGCGGGATATCCAGTGCGCCGCCGGGACCGGGAAACGCAGAAAGACAGCCATAGCGAAGGTCAAAGCCGAGGCTCGGCGGATAGGCAAGCGCATTGTCGATTTCTGTCGACTGAAGCGGAGAATGGTTATTCCATTTACTTATCCGAGCCAAAGCTCAACCGGGTCTTGAACCGGCTTTCAACGCCCCATACCCAGCGCCACGAAAACGCGCTATAGACGCCGCCGAACGGCAAGGCCGACTGGATATATGGCAAGAATCTCCCTGAAGCTCGACGAATTGATCGACGGCGAAGCCTTGCGCCGCGAGATGACCGCGCTGACCGCGGCCACGGCGGATGATGGCTCAGGGCAGGCCGCGCGCAATGGCGTGCTCCAACTGCTCAAGGGACGACTGGCGGAAGGGCGCGCCATTGCCGAACGAATGCTGATGGACGATGGCGGCGGCAGCGCCTGCGCGGCGCGGCTGTCGCATCTCATGGACGAGATCATCCGGGCGCTTTACGATTTCGCCGTCACCCATGTCTACCGGGTCAAGAACCCGTCCTCGGCGGAGCGCATGGCCGTCGTCGCTGTCGGCGGCTACGGCCGTGGAACGCTGGCGCCCGGATCCGACATCGACCTTCTGTTCCTGCTGCCCTACAAGCAGACGCCGTGGGGCGAACAGACAGTCGAATACATGCTCTACATGCTGTGGGACCTGGGGCTGAAGGTCGGCCACGCCACCCGTAACATCGACGAATGCCTGCGCCTGTCGCGCACCGATGTCACCATTCGCACCTCGATCCTCGAAGCACGTTTCCTGTGGGGCGAGGAAAAGCTCTATGATGAACTGATGCTGCGGTTCGATCATGAGGTGGTGCGCACGACCGGCCCCGAATATGTCCAGGCCAAGCTTGCCGAACGCGATGACCGCCATGCCAAGGCCGGCGAAAGCCGCTATCTGGTCGAGCCCAACGTCAAGGACGGCAAGGGCGGCCTGCGCGACCTGCAGACGCTGTTCTGGATCGGCAAATATTTCTATCGGGTGCGTACCGGCGAGGAACTGGTCGACAAGGGCGTCTTCACCGAGGGCGAATACCGCGAGTTCCAGAAGGCGGAGGATTTCCTGTGGGCGGTACGCTGCCACATGCATTTCCTCACCGGCAAGGCCGAAGAGCGGTTGCATTTCGACATCCAGCGCGAGATCGCCGAACGGCTCGGCTACACCACACACCCCGGCCTGTCGGCGGTCGAGCGCTTCATGAAGCACTACTTCCTCGTTGCCAAGGACGTCGGCGACCTGACCCGCATCTTCTGCGCGGCGCTCGAGGAGGAGCAGGCCAAGCACGTTCCTGGCTTCAACCGCATCTTCCTGACTTTCTCCAGGCGCAAACGCAAGCTGGCCGGCACCTCCGATTTCATTGTCGACAACCACCGCATCAACATCGCCGACGACCAGGTGTTCGAGCGCGATCCGGTCAATCTGCTCAGGCTGTTCTGGTTCGCCGACAAGCACGGTCTGGAATTCCACCCTGACGCGCTCAAGCTGCTGACCCGTTCGCTCGGCCTGGTCAACAAGTCGCTGCGGCGCGACGAGGAGGCCAACCGGCTGTTCCTCGACATATTGACCTCGGATCGCAATGCCGAACTCAATCTGCGTCGCATGAACGAAGCCGGACTGCTCGGCAGGCTGATCCCGGATTTCGGCAAGATCGTCGCCATGATGCAGTTCTCGATGTACCACCATTATACGGTGGACGAGCACCTGATCCGCTGCATCGGCGTGCTGGCCGAGATCGAGCGCGGCGACGGCGAAAAGGTCCACCCCCTCTCGCACACGCTGATGCCGGGCCTGAAGAAGAGCCGCGAGGCGCTCTATGTCGCCGTATTGCTGCACGACATTGCCAAGGGCAGGCCGGAGGACCATTCCGAGGCGGGGGCCAGGATCGCCCGTCGCATCTGCCCGCATATGGGGCTGTCGCCTGCCGATACCGAAACCGTGGCCTGGCTGGTCGAGAACCACCTCGTGATGTCGATGACGGCGCAGACCCGCGACCTCAACGACCGCAAGACCATCGAGGATTTTGCCGCGATCGTGCAGTCGGTCGAGCGGCTGAAGCTGCTTTTGATCCTCACCGTCTGCGACATCAGGGGCGTCGGACCCGGTGTCTGGAACGGCTGGAAGGGCCAGCTGCTGCGCACGCTCTACTACGAGACCGAATTGCTGCTGACCGGCGGGTTTTCGGAAGTGTCGCGCGCGCAGCGCACGGCGGCGGCGCGCGAGCGCCTGGCCGAGGCGCTTGCCGACTGGCCGGACAAGGCCCGCAAGCGCTATGTCGGCCAACACTACGAGAATTACCTTTTGACCGTCGATCTCGCAGACCAGTTGCGCCATGCCGAGTTCATCCGCGAAGCGGACGTGTCAGGCAACAAGCTTGCCACCATGGTCAAGACCCACCAGTTCGAGGCGGTGACCGAAATCACCGTGCTGGCGCAGGACCACCCCCGCCTGCTCTCTGTCATCGCCGGGGCTTGCGCCGGAGCCGGCGGCAACATTGTCGACGCGCAGATCTTCACGACGTCGGATGGCCGCGCGCTCGACACGATCCTGATCAGCAGAGAATTCGATCGCGACGAGGACGAGCGCCGGCGCGCCGAACGTGTCGGCCGGCTGATCGAGGACGTGCTGTCGGGCAAGAGCTGGCTGCCGGAAATGATCGAGAAGCGCACCAAGCCGCGGCGCGGCTCCAAGGTGTTCAAGATCCCACCGCGTGCCGAAATCCGCAACACGCTGTCGAACCGTTTTTCGGTCATCGAGGTCGAGGGCCTCGACCGGCCGGGACTGCTGTCGGAGATCACCGGAACGCTTTCCGACCTGTCGCTCGACATCGCATCGGCCCACATCACCACCTTCGGCGAAAAGGTCATCGACACTTTCTATGTCACCGATCTCACTGGCCAGAAGATAGATAGCCCGGCTCGCATCGCCACCATCCGCAATCGGCTGATGGCAACGCTCGAAGGCATCGTGCCCGAACGCGGCGGCAAGCCCAGGGCGGCGGCCGAGTGACAACGACCATCACTTTGTCCCAATTGCGCAGGCAGTTCCCAAAAGCATGAGCCTCGTCAAGAAATTCGCAACGGTCGCTTCCGGCACGCTGATGAGCCGCGCGCTCGGTTTCGGCCGCGAGATGCTGATGGCTGCTGCACTCGGTACCGGACCGGTTGCCGATGCCTTCAACGCTGCTTTCCAGTTTCCCAACACCTTTCGCCGGCTGTTTGCCGAGGGGGCCTTCAACGCCGCCTTCGTGCCGCTGTTCGCCAAGGAGATCGAGACCCACGGTACCGAAGGCGCCAAGCGCTTTTCCGAGGAAGTGTTCGGCGTGCTGTTCACGGCGCTGCTGGCGCTGACGATCATCATGGAACTGTCGATGCCGCTGATCGTGCGCTATCTGGTGGCGCCGGGTTTTGCCGGCACGCCGGGGAAGTTCGACACCACGGTGACGCTGGCGACGATCATGTTTCCCTATCTGATCTGCATGTCGCTGGGCGCGATGATGGCGGGCATGCTGAATTCGCTGCGCCGCTATTTCGCCGCCGCGGTGGCACCGGTGTTCCTCAACATCATCCTGATCGGCGTGCTCGCCTATGCCTGGTACAAGGGCTCGGATGCCCTGACAGTCGGCTACGGGCTGTCCTGGGGCGTGCTTGCCGCCGGACTGGTGCAGTTGGCGATCGTCTGGGTGGCGGTGCGCCATGCCGGCATCTCGATCGGCTTTCGCCGTCCCAAAATGACGCCCGCGGTCAAGCGGCTGCTGATCCTGGCGCTGCCGGCGGCCATCACCGGCGGCATCACCCAGATCAACCAACTGATCGGTACGGCGATCGCCTCGGCGCAGAACAGCGCGGTGTCCTCGCTCGCCTACGCCGACCGCATCTACCAGTTGCCGCTCGGCGTGGTCGGCGTTGCGGTGGCGATCGTGCTGTTGCCCGAACTGTCGCGGGCGCTGAAGTCGGGCAATCTGATCGAGGCGGCCAATCTGCAGAACCGCTCGGTCGAGTTCACGCTGTTCCTGACCTTGCCGGCAGCCGCGGCACTCTGGGTGATGTCGGAACCGATCGTGCGGCTGGTCTATGAGCGCGGCGCGTTCGCCGCCAACGGATCGACGCCGACGGTGGCGGCGATCCTGGCCATCTTCGGCCTCGGCCTGCCGGCCTTCGTGCTGATCAAGGCGTTCACCCCAGGCTATTTCGCCCGTGAGGATACGCGCACGCCGATGATCTTTGCCGCCATCTCGGTGGCGGTGAACGTCACCACGGCGCTGACGCTGTTTCCACGGATGGGGGCGCCCGGCATTGCGGTGGCCTCGGCCGTCGCCGGCTGGGTCAACGCGGTGATGCTGCTCGGCGTCTTGATCCGGCGCGGCCATTGGGGCCGCGACGTACCGCTGATGAAGCGCATTCCACGTCTGGTGCTGTCCGCCGTGGTGATGGGCGCTGCGCTCTATTTTGCCGAACACTGGTTCGCCATCAGGCTTGGGCCGGGCTCGCCGCTGGTGGTCAAGGCGGCGACGCTGCTGTCGCTGGTTGCCGGTGGGGCGCTGCTTTATTTCATCACCGCGTTTGCCACCGGCGGCGCCGATTTCGGGATGATCCGGCGCAATGTCGGACGGAAAGGATCGCCGCCGACTAGGGAACAGTCTCCAGATCCGTGAGCCGGAATTTATTGCAATGTCCCACCCCTCATTGCGACGATAGCGGCTGCTTCGACAAACATTAGTCTTCTCCAGACAATTCGTCGTAGACGGAGGGTGGCAAGGTGTTGCGCGCCTGCCCCCTCAGTTCAATTCCGAGTTCGGCCCGAAGCCGTGCCGCGGTCTCCAGCGGCGTCTCGCGGCTGCGCCTGCGCTGCAGTGCCTCTTGCATACCGACCACGCCGGCGGGGCGCTTCTGACCTTCAGATCCGGTGGGCATTCAAGGCGTCTCCTCCAAGGTCGCTATGTAATGCACCCGGCTGCCGCTCGCGTACATGATGAAGTGCTTGTTGCCAAAGCGGGCGTTTTTGACAGTGAGCGACGTAGTGAAGCGCGGAGCGTTTCGTGGCAATGGGGTCGTGGCGACGGGTGGCAGATGGCTCGCGGCTAGCCGCGATAGAAGCACGACTAATTGCCCTTCGGCCAGCGACTTCTCTGGGATGGAATCCTCCCATTGATCGGGCGCCCCGTGGCGTACAATCTTCCAAACTCGCGCCAAGTCTCCGGCCCCTGCTTTCCGCGAACCATATAGGTGCTTTTGCATATTTCAAATTTCAAACTGAGACACTCCCGGTTTCTTGTCCCTGTTCCTTGTAGTCTGCTCCAAGGCCCAATGGCCTCTTGATCCTCTCACCGCTCTCGTCCATAAGCGCGCCGTCGCAAGACTTTCGCCGCGCGCGGTTTCCAGCCGCGTGATTGGCTCCGAAAAGTCTGCAACTTTTCGGAATCACGCTTATACGGCCCTCCACAAGCCATGAGGACAATCATGACCGCCTTCAAGCCACTCGTCTTTTCCGGTGTCCAGCCGACCGGCAATCTGCACCTCGGCAACTATCTCGGCGCCATCAAGAAATTCGTCGCCCTGCAGGACACCTCCGATTGCATCTATTGCGTCGTCGACCTGCATTCGCTGACAGCTCAACTCGTTCATGAAGACCTAGCCGACCAGACGCGGTCGATCACCGCTGCGTTCCTGGCCTCGGGCATCGACCCGAAGAAGCACATCGTCTTCAATCAGTCGCGGGTCATGCAGCATGCGGAGCTCGCCTGGATCTTCAATTGCGTGGCGCGCATCGGCTGGATGAACCGCATGACGCAGTTCAAGGACAAGGCCGGCAAGGACCGCGAGAACGCGTCGCTCGGCCTGCTAGCCTATCCTTCGCTGATGGCTGCCGACATCCTGCTCTACCGTGCCACCCACGTGCCGGTGGGCGAGGACCAAAAGCAGCATCTGGAACTCACACGCGACATCGCGCAGAAATTCAACAACGACTTCTCCGACCGCATCGCGGCCCTTGGCATCGGCGTCGAGATGCAGGTCGGCGAAGAGACCGTGAACGGCTATTTCCCGCTGACCGAGCCGGTCATCGGTGGGCCGGCGGCGCGCATCATGTCGCTGCGCGACGGCTCCAAGAAAATGTCCAAATCGGACCCGTCGGATTTGTCGCGCATCAACCTGACCGACGATGCCGATGACATCTCGAAGAAGATCCGCAAGGCCAAAACCGACCCGGACGCGTTGCCGAGCGAGCTGGACGGCCTGGCCGGCCGGCCCGAGGCGGAGAACCTGGTCGGCATCTATGCGGGTCTCGCCGAGATGTCGAAGGCGGATGTACTCAAGGAATTCGCCGGCCAGCAGTTTTCCGTGTTCAAGCCGGCCTTGGCCGATCTTGCAGTGGAAAAACTGGCGCCGATCGCCAGCGAGATGCGCCGCATTTCGGATGACCGCGCCTATGTCGACGCGGTGCTCAAGGATGGCGGCGAGCGCGCCGGCGTGCTGGCCGAAGCGACGATGAAGACGGTGCGCGACATTATCGGCCTGCTGCAGGGCTGATCGCGACATCGGGTGCACTGGCACAAGGCCGGCGGCTTGCCGCCGGTCCCCCGCAGTGGCAGATTGCGGCCGCACGACACCGAGTAGATAGACATGGTCTCCAAACGCCTCAGCCGCGAAGCCGGCCATCGCAGGAAATTCCTGACGATCATCGACGACACGCCGGAATGCGAGCGCGCCGTCGCCTATGCCTCGAAACGGGCGCAGAGCACCAGCGGCACGCTGGTGCTGCTCTATGTCATCGTGCCGGACGATTTCCAGCATTGGCTGGGTGTCGAGAAGATCATGCGCGAGGAAGCCAACGCCACGGCGCGCGCCGCACTCGACAGCTATGCCAACAAGGTGCGCCAGAAGCTCGGCATCGAGCCCGAGATGGTGGTGCGCGAAGGCAAGCCGACGGAAGAGATCCACAAATTGATCGAGGAAGACCAGGACATCGCCATCCTGGTGCTGGCCGCCGGTGCGGGCAAGGAAGGCCCGGGGCCGCTGGTCGGCGCCGTGGCCGGCAAGGGTGCCGCCTTCCCGATCCCGGTGACTGTCGTGCCGCAGAACCTGTCGGACGAGGAAATAGACAGCCTGGCCTGAGATTTTGCTCTTCAGGTGATGCCGCTCCGATTTTGGGCGCGAAAAAACATTCCGCCAGCCAGCCGTTCCGGCGATGCGTTTCGCTTGAATGTCCATCCAATTGAGCCTATTTAGAATTGTTCCAAACTAGATGCCCAAACGGGCACGGAGACGGCCATGTTCATCCAGACCGAATCGACGCCAAATCCGGCGACGCTGAAATTCCTGCCCGGCAAGGAAGTGCTTCTGGAAGGCACCGCCGATTTCCGCGATGCCGACAGCGCCGCCGTCGCCTCGCCGCTGGCCGGCCGGCTGTTCGAAATTCCTGGCGTCACCGGCGTTTTCTTCGGCTATGACTTCATCACCGTGACCAAGGATGGCCCCGACTGGCAGCATCTGAAGCCGGCGATCCTCGGCGCCATCATGGAGCATTTCATGTCCGGCGCGCCCGTCATGGCCAAGGCCGGCCCGGCCGCCGAGACCAGCCAGACCGGTGAGTTCTACGACAAGGCCGACGAGGAGTTGGTCATCACCATCAAGGAACTGCTCGATACACGGGTGCGCCCCGCGGTCGCCCAGGATGGCGGCGACATCACCTTCCGCGGCTTCGAGAACGGCACGGTGTTCCTGCACATGAAGGGCGCCTGCGCCGGCTGCCCGTCCTCGACGGCGACGCTGAAGCACGGCATCCAGAACCTTCTGCGCCATTTCGTGCCGGAAGTGCAGCAGGTCGAGCAGGTCTCGTAGAGACCTCCTTCTCGACGCATTAGAGGCAAACAACAAAAAACCGGGCCGAATTGCCCGGTTTTCTGCTTGGGACGTCCGTTGTTGCCTAGACGGTCCGCGTACGAAAACTGCCTCTAGAGAACGATGACCTTGGCGCCGACCGAGGCGCGGTCATAGAGGTCGATAATGTCCTGATTCATTAGGCGGATGCAGCCAGACGACATCGCCTTGCCGATCGAATTCCATTCCGGGCTGCCATGCAGGCGATAGCCCGAATCGCCGCCCTTGTTGAACAGGTACATGGCGCGCGCGCCGAGCGGGTTCTTCAGGCCCGGCTCCATGCCGCCGGCAAACTTTTCCAATTCCGGCTGGCGCTGGATCATCTGCCTCGGCGGTGTCCAGGTCGGCCATTCGCGCTTGAGCGCAATGTGGGCGGTGCCATGCCACTCGAAGCCCTCGCGGCCGACGCCGATGCCGTAGCGAATGGCCCTGCCGTCGCCCTCGATGAAGTAGAGGAACTTGTTCTGCGTATCGACTATGATCGTGCCCGGCTTTTCCGGGCTGTCGTAGTTCACTTCCTGCCGATGGTACTTCATCGGCACTTTCTCGATCGGGATGCGCGGCAGCTGATAACCGGCGTCGGTGACCGCGCCGTAATCGTTGGAGAATATCTGCGAGCCGATGGTGCTGCAACCGGCGATAGCAGTGGAGAACGCCAGTGCGGCGATGATTGCAAACGACTTCATGCGCATTAGGTGATCCGGTGCCCCGCCCAAATTCGGCGGCACGAGTCGGCCGCTCTCTCATCGTCATTCATGCTGGCATTTGCTTTGCTTGCCAAGCGCGCGATGCCTATATGCCTGCCTTGACGTACCGGTAAGCGTATCACTATGGCATTTTGGCAACAGGACTCACAGGATTGTGAAGCAAATTCAAGGGGGCCTGCTCCATGGGCTCCTGGAAATCGAGGAGAACCGTCATGAATGTCGGTGACGCCGCCCACCGCTCCGGCCTGCCGGCCAAGACTATCCGCTACTATGAAGAGATCGGCCTGATCGCCCCGGCGCGGGCCGCCAACGGCTACCGCGATTATTCCGGAGACGACATCCATCGGCTAGCCTTCCTGCGCCGCGCGCGCAATCTCGGCTTTTCCATCGACGATTGCCGCCAGTTGATGGCGCTTTACCAGGATCGCAGCCGCGCCAGCCACAACGTGCGCGAAATCGCCGCCGCCCATGTCACGGCGATCGAGGAGAAAGTGCGCGAGTTGCAGTCGATGCGCTCGACGCTGCAGAAACTGATCCATGCCTGTCACGGCGACGAAAGGCCGGATTGTCCGATCCTTGATGACATGGCGGGAGCGGCGTTGCTCAGCGACAGGGGCACCTCTGCGCCTGCATAATGACCCTACGTCGACGAGGCCCGACGCCTGGTCGACTCCTGCCGGGAGGACGTCCACAATGGTCTCGATGACCGTCGAACTGCGCAATGTTGGGGACACGCAGGCGGCCATGGGCTGGGCCGGCGGCCACACGATCATCGTCGACCGGCCCGAAGGCAAGGCCGGCGGCATGGGCCTGGGCTTCAATGGCGGCCAGCTGCTCGCCCTGGCGATCGGCGGCTGCTTCTGCAACGACCTTCGCTACGTTGCCGAGGAAATGGGCATAACGCTCAACAAGATCGCCGTGACCGTGACGCTGAATCTCGAAGGCAAGCCTTTGCTCGCGACTTCGTCAACCATGACGGTTTCCTGCACGACGCTGGACGGCTCCGACCCGGCGGAGATCATCACAAGGGCCGCGGCGATTTCCACGGTCAGCAACTCCCTGCGCCAGAGCGTGCCGGTGAGCATCGAAACGGACGCAACGGCGACCGGCTTGTCGAAGGATTGATCCCCGGGAACAGGCGCATTTGGCCGCGTGGATTGTCAGAGATCGCTAAATAGGCCCACCGCCGGCACGGCAGAGCGATTGACCCAATTTTCTTCGGCATCTGGGCGCGTCAATCTGACGCGCTATGTCTTCCCTTGTTGCAATGATCAACGATGGAGATTGGCATGGATCGGCGATTGTTTCTGACTGGAATGCTTGGGCTGGCAGGGGCTGCGACCGTCGTCGCAATCGCGCGTCCTGCCACCGCCTTGGCCGGCATCCCGAATACGGGGCCGGGCATTCTCGATGAGCTCGACAAACCGTCCGACGACATTCTCGACCCGGATGGTCCCGATGTTCAGGACGGCGTCGAGTTCGTGCGGCACCGCAGGTGGCACCGCCGCCGTCGTCGACGGGGGTGGAGGCGGGTTTGCCGTCGCTATTGGCGCCACGGTTCCTGGCGCCGCAGGTGTTTCCGCAGATCCTTCTGGATCCACTTCTGACGAGACCTGCAACGCGAAGGTCCCGGAGTCCGCCGGCGCCTTCGCTATCGCTGCAGGCTTGAACCCAATCGGTAAAAAAGGCCCGCCGCCCCTCGGCAGCGGGCAGGTCCTGGAGTGCCGGGGGATCAACCCGGCATGGGATCAACGAGCGGGTCACCGGTTGGTTGCAGGGATCGGCCCGGTAGCCTTCCTTTGGGTGGACCGCCACCGGGCCTGACCGGAGCGGGGTGTATTGGGGGAGCCCCGGCTGCTTCCAAAATATCACCTTTCACTTATATTATCTCTAGCTAATTAACAGGAGCGACGCAGCCCGGAGTGTAGCTGGGTGGGCCTCATCGGACAGGCGCGCGCCCTTGCAATCGACGAGACCCTGCGCCGCTCGCGGCGAGGCACGATCACGGGAAAGTGAACGTGACGCCATCGTAGCGTTCTGATCATTAGATGCCTCCCGCCACTGGAGGTTCATCGAATGCCAGCTTATGCCATTCTTGCCCTGGCTATTGTCGGTGAGGTCATCGCGACCAGCGCGATGAAGGCCTCGGAAGGCATCACCAGGCTTGGCCCGTCGATGTTGGTGCTGCTCGGTTACGCCACGGCGTTTTTCTTTCTGTCCCAGGTGCTGGACCGCATACCGGTCGGCGTTGCCTATGCAGTATGGGCGGGCGGCGGCATTGTTCTGGTCGCGCTGGTCGCTTGGATTGTCTACGGGCAACGGCCCGACGTGAAAGGTTTTGTCGGCATGGGCCTGATCTTGGCTGGAGTGCTGGTTTTAAACCTGCTGTCCAAAACGGGCGTTCATTGAGGTCCGACAACTACACGATCGCCTACATAAAGGCGGTTATATATTTGACAGGCCTAACGCCAAAATGGCCGGCGCAGGTTGCCGGATGAATGATGATCCGCGCCGGCCACTGCGGCTTCTTTGAGGGGTTGCCGCCTGCCGGGAGCTAGAGCGCGCGAATTGGCCGGCAATTGAGGCCCAGCCGCTTGGTTAAAAACGTACAGTGAATCCTTATTGAAGCCACCTCACAGCGTATTAAAATCCCAAGGTCACCGGCTACGGGTTAACGGCGCACCGGTGATTGAGAGTAACGCTAAGCTCCCGCCCTTATGGATGGGAGGTTGGCCATGTCTCAGTTCGATAGCTCGGTATCGGCTTTTGACTGCGATATTTTGCGCAGCGCGTTCATAAAAATCGTCATCCAGAAGAACATTCCAGAGGACAAATGGCGGGCCGAGGCCGAGCTTTTGATCCGGGAGTATACGGATAGCGACGACATTGAGCCCGGTTTAGCGGAATGGATCGCGCGGAAGTAGCCCGCGATGAAAGAGTGGAAGCCCGACGATTACCTGAAAGCGCCCACATAAAACAGGTTCAAACCGTGAACAGAATCTGGCATGGTGCCTGGCATGCCGATCATCTCCCCCATCCCCATCAATCCTCTCATCGACGGCCGCCAGTCCGAACGCGCCATGCTGGTGCGGCGCGGCGTACAGCGGCTGCTCATGGATATGGGCGCACATGTGTTGCCCGAGCTGTCGCTGGCCACGGGCCGCCGCGCCGACCTCGTCGCGCTGACCCGGCAGGGCGATATCTGGATAATCGAGATCAAATCCTCGATCGAGGATTTCAGGGTCGACCGCAAATGGCCCGACTACCGGCTGCATTCCGACCGCTTCTTCTTCGCCACCCATCCCGGCGTGCCCTCGGAAATCTTTCCGCAGGAATGCGGCTTCATCCTTTCCGACGGCTATGGCGCCGAGATCCTGCGCGATGCGCCCGAGCACCGCATGGCAGCGGCAACGCGCAAGGCGCTGATGCTGCGGGTCGCGCGGGCCGGCGCTTCGCGGCTGCTGGCGGCAGAGCTTGCCGGCGTGTCGGTGCCGGCGCTGGAGGGTGAGAGCGAGTAACGGCCCGTCCTTCAGTCTATGACCGGCTCTGCTCTTCATCGTCCTCCACGCCACCCTTGGCGGGCGCCATGAGCAGCACGGCAGCACCCAGAATGGCGGCGATGAAGGAGCCGGCGAGGATGCCGACCTTGACCGCGTCCTGCAGCGCCACGTCGCCGGCGAAGGCGAGCAGGCCGATGAACAGGCTCATGGTGAAGCCGATGCCGCACAGCAGCGATATGCCGATCATGTGCGTCCAGCCGGCATTGGCGGGCAGGTCGGCAAGACCGAGCCGGATCGCAAGTGCCGAGGAGCCGAACACGCCGACCAGCTTGCCAACCACCAGGCCGGCGGCGACACCCAGCGTCAACGGCTCGATCAGCGCACTGACGCTGAGGCCGGCCAGCGAAACGCCGGCATTGGCAAAGCCGAAGATCGGGATGACGACGAAGGCCACAATCTTGTGCAGGCCGTGCTCGAGCCGGTGCAGCGGCGAATGGTCGAGATCGTGGCCGATGCCGGCGGAGCGCTCAAGCGGGATGGTCAGCGCCAGCGCCACGCCGGCGAGCGTGGCATGGACGCCGGATTTCAGCACCAGCATCCACAAGATGACGCCGAGCACGAGATAGGGAACCAGCGTCATCACCCGCATGCGGTTGAGCACGACAAGCGCGGCAATGACGGCGAAGGCAGCACCCAGATAAGCCAGCGACAGGCCGCTGGTGTAGAAGATGGCGATGATGATGACGGCACCGAGGTCGTCGATGATCGCCAGTGCTGTGAGGAACACCTTCAGCGAAGCCGGCACGCGGCTGCCGAGCAGCGACAGCACGCCGAGCGCGAAAGCGATGTCGGTGGCGGTCGGGATCGCCCAGCCGGACAGGGCGGCCGCATTGTCGCGGTTGACGGCCACATAGACGAGTGCGGGAACCACCATGCCGCCGGCGGCTGCAATGCCGGGCAGCACGCGCCGGGGCCAGGTGGAGAGCTGGCCGTCCAGCATCTCGCGCTTGATCTCCAGTCCGACGAGCAGGAAGAACACCGCCATCAGCCCATCATTGACCCAATGCGAGACGCTGAGCGGGCCGAGATAGGCGTGGAGCGCGGAGAAATAGGTTTCGGCGAGCGGCGAATTGGCGACGATCAGGGCCAGTGCCGCCGCCACCATCAGGATGATGCCGCCAGCCGCTTCACTATCGAGGAATTCGCGGAAGACGGAAACCGGCCGATGCTTCAAGTCCTGCATGTCGCCTCCGTCATGCCGTCTGTTTTGGCGGGCTTCGATCCCGCAAGATGGCAAACGGCGGCCTTAACGCGGCGCCCGCTTGGCCAGTATGCGCTGCAAGGTGCGTCGGTGCATGTTGAGCCGGCGCGCTGTCTCGGAGACGTTGCGCTCGCACATCTCATAGACGCGCTGGATATGCTCCCATCGAACGCGGTCGGCTGACATCGGGTTTTCCGGCGGCGCCGCGCGCTCGCCGGCGGTGCGGGTGAGTGCCGCGAAGATATCATCGGCGTCGGCGGGCTTGGAGAGATAATCGACCGCACCGAGCTTCACCGCGGTCACCGCGGTGGCGATGTTGCCGTAGCCGGTCAGGATGATGGTGCGGGAATCCTCGCGCTTTTCGCGGATGGCCGCGACCACGTCGAGGCCGTTGCCGTCGCCAAGCCGCATGTCGACCACGGCGTAGGCGGGTGGATTGGCGCGCGCTTTGGCAACCGCCTCCTCGACGCTCTCGGCCGTCTCGACCACGAAGCCCCTGGCTTCCATGGCGCGGGCCAGACGCGTGAGGAACGGCTTGTCGTCATCGACGACAAGCAGCGAGGTGTCCTCGCCTTCAACCATTGCGCCAATATTCTCGTCGCCTGTCATAGTCTCAAAATTCCTGCTGCCTTAATTTTACGCAAATATAGTTCCTGAGCCTCCTTGTCCAATTTTTAGAGGTCCTTCAAGGCTCTCAGGCGGTGTCGAACATGCTGGCCGAAGTGATTTCCGGATTGAGGAACACACCACGAGGCCACGATATCTGTACCATGGCGCCCTCGCCCAGGCCGCTCGAATTGCGGAAATCGAGCACGGCACCAGAGCGTTCGAGCAGGGTCTTGGCGATGAACAGGCCGAGGCCCAGACCGCCGCCGGCTTCATTGCCCTGGCGCGTCGACATATAGGGCTCGCCGATGCGGTCGATGATCTCGGCCGGAAAGCCGGGCCCGTCATCGATGATCGAGAAGGTGACGGTGGCCTCGTCCCAGCTCCAGCGCACGGTGACGCTCTTGCGGGCGAAATCGACGGCGTTCTCGACCAGATTGCCGAGGCCGTAGATGACGCCAGGATTGCGGCGCCCGACCGGCTCGGGGCCGATGCGTTCGCCGGGCCGAAGTTTGATCGAGATGCCGAAGTCGCGGTGCGGGGCGGTGACTTCCTCGACCAGTGAGGTCAATGGCAGCCGCGAAAGATGCGCTTCACCCTCGGACGACAGGCTGGTCAGCCGCTTGAGAATCTCGCGGCAACGCTCGCTCTGCGAACGCAACAGCGTCACGTCTTCCCCGTATTTCGGATCCTTGCCGAGCGCCTTTTCCATCTCCTTGGCGACAAGCGCGATGGTGGCGAGCGGCGTGCCGAGCTCGTGCGCGGCCGCGGCGGCCAGCCCGTCGAGTGCCGAAAGGTGCTGCTCGCGCTGCAGCACCAGCTCGGTTGCGGCGAGCGCATTGGCCAGAAGCCGGGCTTCGGCGGCCACCCGGAAGGCGTATATGGCGGTGAAGGCGATCGAGGACAGCACCGCCATCCACATGCCGGCGACATAGAGAAAAGGCATCGCCAGCGGCGCGTCCTCATGCCAGGGCAGCGGCAGACGGACAAAGACCAGAAAGGTCGCCGCCGACATGACCAGCCCGCCGAGGATGGCGGTCAGGCGCAGGGGCAGCGATGTCGCCGAAATGACGACAGGCACGGTCATCAGCAGCGAGAACGGATTGGTGAGGCCGCCGGTCATGTAGAGCAGGCCGGCAAGCTGCAGGCTGTCGAAGATGAGGATGCCGAAGGCCGCAAGCGGCGTGAGCCGGTGCGCCGCCGGAAAGCGAAAGGCGAGAAACAGGTTCATCCAGGCCGAACAGGCGATCAGGGCAAAGCAGAGGCTGACCGGCAGCGGAAACTTCAGCCCATAGGCGACGACGAGCACCGTCAGGCTCTGCCCGACAATGGCAAGCCAGCGCAACCGGATCAGCGTGTTGAGGCGCAGTCTCTGGCTCTGCTGGAAATCGGGCGAACGCAAAACGTTGATCATGGCCATGAATTACAGCCGTAGGACCAGGAACGCTAGGTCCCGCGCGGTTTGGCGCGGGCGGTGGCGGCGGCGAGCAGCGGGTTTTCCGGCCAGACATGCTTGGGATAGCGGCCGCGCATGTCGGCGCGCACATCGGCCCAGGAGCCGCGCCAGAAGCCGGGCAGGTCGCGCGTCGTCTGGATTGGCCGGTGCGCCGGCGACAGGAGTTCGAGCGTCAGCGGCACGGCGCCATTGGCGATCGAAGGATGGCGGTCGAGGCCGAACAGCTCCTGCACGCGAACCGCCAGCACCGGCCATTCGCCGTCATAGCGGATCGGCACATGGCTGCCCGACGGGGCATCGAAATGGGTCGGCGCCAGCGTATCGATCCTGCGCTGCAGATCATGCGGCACGAGGCTGGTCAGTCCGGCCGAGACAACGCCCGCATCGATGGCGGCAAACGATGCCGCGCCGGCGAGGTAAGGCAGCAGCCAGTCGTCGAGGCGCTCGATGAGGGCGGCATCCGCCATGTCGGGCCAGGGCGCGCCAAGGCCGCGATGCAGCCAGCCAAGCCGCTGGCGCAGCGTTTGCGCCTCCTTGCTCCAATTCAGCAGCGACAGCCCGTGCTGGCGCACCGCATCGAGGACGGCGCGATCAGCGTCAGCACCGATTGGCGGCGGCAGCATGCGCTCGGCAAGCGTGATGGCGCCAAGGCGCACTGTTTCGCGGACGCGCACGGCGCGCTTGTCGCGGTCGAAGCTCGTTTCACGGCGGACCTCGATCCTGTCCGCCAGCGCAGCGCGGACATCGTCCTCGCCGATCGCCGCCGCCGCCGTGATGCGCGCATTCTGTGCCTTGCCCTGCAAGTCGGCGACGACCAAAAACGGCTCGCCCGCCAGCGGATCGGCGGCGTCGAGCACGGCGCCAGAGCCGTTGGCCAGCACGAAACGGCCACGCTCGCCACGCGCCTTCGCCACCCGATCCGGCCAGGCGTGAACGAGCAGGGAACCGGCTGACTTACCCTCCCCCTTGTGGAGAGGGTCGGCGAGCGCGCCTTGCGCAGCAAGGCGAGGGAGACGGGGTGGGGGTGCAGCGCTCGGCCTACCCCCACCCCGCTCCGCTTCGCGGATCGACCCTCCCCACAAGGGGGAGGGTGAAGAGGTGCCGGCCTGCCGCGCCAGCCGTTCGGCGAGCTGCTTGGCGGCGGTAGCGCGCGGAGATCTTTCCCCACGAAAGCGCATCAGCCGTCGCTCCAGATCGGCGCCGTCGCCACCAAGACCGCGTTCGGTGAGCAGCACCGCAAGCATCGCCGCCTCGAAGGCATGGCCGCTGCCGGCTGCCTCGGCAACCATGTGCGCCAACCGCACCGGCAGAGCGAGCTTGCGCATCGCTGCACCCGCCTCCGTCAGGCGGCCCGTCTCGTCGATGGCATCCAGCGCGCGCAGCAGTGCCCTTGCCTCACTAAGGGCCGGAACAGGCGGCGGATCGAGAAAGGCGAGCCCTGCCGGATCGGCAACGCCAAAGGCAGCGCAATCGAGCAGCAGTCCGGACAGATCGGCCTCGAGGATTTCCGGCGGCGTGAAAGTGGGAAGTGCAGCCGTCTGCTCGGCCCGCCACAGCCGGATGGCGACGCCAGCCTGCGTGCGCCCGGCACGGCCGGCGCGCTGGTCGGCGGAAGCCTTGCTGACACGCACGGTTTCCAGCCGGGTGAGGCCGCTGGCCGGCTCATAGCGCGGCAGGCGCGACAGGCCGGAATCGATGACGACGCGCACACCGTCGATGGTGATCGAGGTTTCGGCGATCGAGGTGGCCAGCACCACCTTGCGGCGGCCTGAAGGCGCCGGCTTGATCGCGGCGTCCTGCGCCTTGCCGTCGAGCATGCCGTAGAGCGGCACGATGTCGGTTTCAGTGCCGACCTTGCCGGCCAGCCGCTCGGCGGTTCGCTCGATCTCGCGTTGGCCGGGCAGGAAGGCAAGCACGCTGCCGATCTCGTCGGCAAGGGCTGTGCGGATCGCCTTGGCCATCGCGTCCTCGATGGCAATGCCGGTAGGGCGCTCGTCGTAGCGGATGTCGACAGGAAAGGCGCGCCCCTCGCTCTCGATCACCGGCGCACCCGACAGCAGTTTCGCGACCCGCGCGCCGTCGAGCGTTGCCGACATCACAGCCAAGCGCAGGTCCGGCCGCAGCGCACCCTGCACGTCGAGCGCCAGTGCGAGCCCAAAATCGCCATCGAGCGAACGCTCGTGGAATTCGTCGAAAATGACAGCCGAAACGCCGGGCAATTCGGGATCGTCGAGGATCATGCGCGCCAGCACGCCTTCGGTGACGACTACGATCCTGGTCTTTGCCGAAATGCGGTTTTCCATGCGCATGGCATAGCCGACGGTGGCGCCAGGTTCCTCACCAAGCAATTCAGCCATCCGGCGGGCGGCGGCGCGGGCGGCGAGGCGGCGCGGTTCAAGCAGGATGATCTTGCCGGCGCCGAGCCAAGGCGCGTCAAGCAGCGCCAGCGGCACCAGCGTCGTCTTGCCGGCGCCCGGCGGCGCCACCAGCACGGCGCTGTTGCCATGGCCGAGCGCTTCCCTCAGCGCCGGCAGCACGGCAGATACAGGAAGCTCCGGCAGGGGTTTTGTGGTCATGGCGCCCGCATATCAGCGGTTGTGGCCACGGCGCAACCAGAGACGGTTCAAAGCCGGGTGCGCGAAAACGGGTTCCAGCGCACGGTGCCCAGCCGCGCTTCCTCCCGCACCATGGTCAACAGGCCGGCGCCGCCAACGACCGCCAGACCAACCAGCGACAGCCCGTCCGGATATTCCTGGAAGAACAACGCGCCGAGGACCACCGCCCAGGCGATCTGCGAATAATGCGTCGGCGCAACGCGGTTGGCGGGCGCGTATTTCATGGCCAGCAGTTGAAGGAATTGTCCACCTGCGGTGAAGGCTCCGGCCATTGCCAGCCACAGCAACTGCTTTCCGCTGGGAACAGTGAAGGCGGTGGCGGCGGCACCGATGCCGTTGAACAGCAGGCCGCAACCGACCAGCACGCCGAGCATGGTGGTGCGCTTTTCCTGCTGCGCCAGCGAGCGCATCAGGATGACGCTGATGGCGGCGAGGAAGGCAACGCCGAAGGCGGCAAGATGGCCGAGATTGAGCTCGCGAAAGCCAGGCCGCACCACCAGCATGACACCGGCAAAACCGGCGACCACCGCCAGCCAGCGCCAGGGGCCGACCTTCTCCTTGAGGATCACCGTGGAGAGGATGGTGACGCAGAGCGGCGCCAGGAAGATCAGCGCATAGGACTCGGCCAGCGGAATGGTGGTGAAGGCGTAGACGCTGAGCACGCCGGAAGCGATACCCGCCCAGGCGCGCGCCTGCACCGCCCATGGCCTTTTGGTGCGCCAGAAATCGCGCCAGCGTTCGCCCGCAGGTCGCGTGAAGAATAGGAAGAAGCCCGCGAACAAGGTTATGAAAAAGCCGATCTCGAAGATCGTGAGCTGACCGCCCAGGCTTTTGACAACGGCATCGCTGCCCGAATAGCTTGCGTAGGCGATCAGGGCGAGCAGGATTCCGTTCGTCACGTTGTTCCAGTTCCGGGGAGAGAGTGATTTGAAAATCCTAGCGCTCGGTGCGCATCCGGACGACATCGAGATCTTCATGTTCGGTACGATGGCCGCCTATGCCGCGCAAGGCGCAGAGCTCACTTTTGCCATGGCCACGGATGGTGCCAGGGGCGGCACGAGTGATCCCGCTGTTCTCGCTCGTGTCCGTCGCGATGAAGCAACGGCCGCGGCTGCGCTGGTAGGCGCAATGCCACGCTTCCTCGACTTCCCGGACGGCGAGTTGGTGGCCGATGCAGCGCTGATCGGAGCTCTGAAAGCACTGATTGGTCAAACCGGCCCGGATCTGGTGATCACGCATGCGCCCAACGACTATCACGCCGACCATCGCGCGCTGTCGGACGGCGTGCGCATCGCGGCGTCTTTCGCCGTCCCGGTGCTGCATGCCGACACGATGGGCGGCACCGGTTTTTCGCCGACGCACTACGTCGACATTTCCGGGTATGCCGACGTCAAAGCTGAGGCGATCCGAATGCATCAGTCGCAGGATCCCGACCGCTTCGTCGACATCGCGCGGACACAGAACGCCTTTCGCGCCGGCCAGTGCAACAGCGCGCAAGGCTCATCGGCCGAAGCGTTCCGTTTCGAACCGTCGTTCCCGTTCGCCGATATCCGCGCGCTGCTGCCACCGGCGCCGCCAATCCGCAAGGTGATGGTGAGCACCAGAAGGGTGGATTGAAAACCGAGGCTGCCCCACGTCCTGGTCAGAATCGGCCTGAAGAGCTTCGGTAGGCCGACCAGCGACCCGCGCTTTTCCCAAGGTTTTCAGACATCGCCATAAGCATGCTGCGGCGCAGCAACGAATTCGCTTGCCTTGTTTAGTAAAAATTGCATCACTAAACAAATTACTAAACATCCGCAGCGTGACCGCGCCGCCATGTTTGGGCCCCTGAGGAGAGGGGTTGAGGGCTTTTTGAAACCGTCATCCGGGCGCGTTTCGCAAATGGGAGGAAGTCATGAAATCGAGCTTGAAACTGGCGTTGGGACTGACCTCGGCGATCACAGCGTCGACAGCCGTCTCGAATGTCGCGCACGCTGAAGACCTGACGCTGTGCTGGGCCGCCTGGGACCCGGCCAACGCGCTTGTCGAACTGTCCAAGGATTTTACCAAGGAAACCGGCATCGGCATGAAATTCGAGTTCGTGCCGTGGACCAATTATGCAGACCGTTTCCTCAACGAGCTGAATTCGCACGGCAAATTGTGCGACCTGATCATCGGCGACAGCCAGTGGATCGGCGGTTCGGCCGAGAACGGCCACTATGTCAAGCTGAACGACTTCTTCGACAAGGAGAAGATCAGCATGGACGACTTCGTGCCGGCAACCGTCGTCGGCTATTCGGAATGGCCGAAGAACACGCCGAACTACTGGGCGCTGCCAGCCATGGGCGACGTCGTCGGCTGGACCTATCGCAAGGACTGGTTCTCCAAGCCGGAGCTGCAGAAGGAATTCAAGGAGAAGTACGGCTGGGATCTCGGTCCGCCGACCACCTTCGACCAGTTGAAGCAGGTCGCCGAGTTCTTCCAGAAGCGCGAGATCGACGGCAAGACCGTCTACGGCGCCTCGATCTATACCGAGCGCGGCTCGGAAGGCATCACCATGGGCGCCATGGACGTGCTCTACAGCTATGGCTTCCAGTACGAAAACCCCAAGAAGCCCTACGAAATGGAAGGCTTCGTCAACTCCGACAAGTCGGTGAAGGGCCTGGAGTTCTACAAGGCGCTCTATGATTGCTGCACGCCGCCTGGTGCCTCGAACAGCTATATGGGCGAAGGCGTCGATGCCTTCAAATCCGGCCAGGTGGCGATGCACATGAACTTCGCCTTCACATGGCCGGGCCTGCAGAAGGACGAGAATGTCGGCGGCGACAAGATCGGCTACTTCGTCAACCCGAAGGGTCCCGACGGTGAGCAGTTCGCCCAGCTCGGCGGCCAGGGCATCTCGGTAGTGTCCTATTCCGACAAGCAGGAGGCGGCGCTGAAATACATCAAGTGGTTCGCCAACAAGGACGTGCAGGCCAAATGGTGGTCCCTCGGCGGCTATTCCTGCCTCAACGCGGTGGTCAAGGATCCGAAGTTCCCGGCCAGCCAGCCCTACGCGCAGACCTTCCTCGACTCGATGGCCATCGTGAAGGACTTCTGGGCCGAGCCGAGCTACGCACCGCTGCTGCAGGCTTCGCAGAAACGCTTCCATGACTATGTCGTGGCCGGCCAGGGCTCGGCCAAGGATGCGCTCGACGGCCTGGTCAAGGACTGGACGCAGGTCTTCCAGGACGACGGCAAGATGTAACCCCGGCTCCTCCCGAGCTAGGGCCCTTGCGTCCCGTGCCGCCCTTGGCACGGGACGCAGTTCAGATAAATTCCATGACAGAGACGACCAAGTGACCGAAGCAGGACTCACCATGCTCAATCGGACTGCGGAGAACGTTGCCCGGGCGACCCCGGAACCGTTGGCCGGCAAGGTCCGGGGCATCAGCGACAAGGGCCTCGCCTGGCTGTTCATCTCGCCGACAATCCTGTTGCTGCTGGCCATCAACATCTTTCCGCTGTTCTGGGCGATCTATCTGTCGTTCACCAACTACCGGGCCAACCGGCCGAACGAGGTGGTGAAGAATCTCGGCTTCGCCAACTACCAGCGCATCCTCGGCGACAAGGATATCTGGATCGCCATGCAGACGACGGCGCATTTCGTGTTCTGGACCATCCTGTTGCAGACGCTGATCGGCTTCACGCTGGCCTGGCTGATCGACAGGAAGTTTCGCGGCCATGCCTTCTGGACGACGCTGATCCTGGTGCCGATGATGCTGTCGCCGGCGGTGGTCGGCAATTTCTGGCGCTTCCTCTACGAGCCGCAGATCGGCCTGTTCGCCTACGCCATCTCCTTCGTCACGAGGATCCCGCCAACCGATATCCAGATGCTCTCCAACGTGTCGCTGGCGCCGTGGTCGATCATCATCGTCGACACGTGGATGTGGACGCCCTACGTGATGCTGATCTGCCTCGCCGGCTTACGCTCGATCCCCGAATACATCTACGAGGCGGCCGAGGTCGACCGCGCCTCCAACTGGCGGCAGTTCTGGTCGATCACGCTGCCGATGGCGCTGCCCTTCATCATGCTGGCGGTGCTGTTTCGCGGCATCGAGAACTTCAAGATGTTCGACATGGTCAACCTCTTGACCGGCGGTGGGCCGGGCTCGACCACCGAGGTCGCCTCGATCACGCTGAAGCGGCAGGCTTTTGAGAGCTGGCGCACCGGCTACTCCTCGGCCTTCGCCATCATCCTGTTCGTCGCGGTGTTCGGGCTGGCCAACATCTACGTCAAGGCGCTCAACAAGGTGAAGCAGAGATGAGCCTGACCACTGCCCACTCGGTCGTCGCACCGTCCACGAATTCGAAGCGCATCGCCGGCACGATCATCGTGCTCTACGCGCTGATCTCGATCGTGCCGCTGCTGTGGATCTTCGCCACCAGCTTCAAGACGCCGCCGGATTCGATCGCCTATCCGCCCAAGATCCTGTTCCAGCCCAGCCTCGAAGGCTACTGCAATCTGTTCACGACGCGGACGCGGCAGACGCCGGAATACATCAACTCGCTGGGTCCCGCGACGGGCTTCTGCGACGAGACCGCGCGCAAGCGCAACATGGTGATCGCCGGCCCGTCCAACTTCCTGCCGCGCTTCGTCAATTCGCTGATCATCGCCTTCGGTTCGACCTTCTGCGCCGTGTTCCTCGGCACGCTGTCTGCCTATGGCTTCTCGCGCTTCAAGGTGCCGCTCGCCGACGACCTTTTGTTCTTCATCCTGTCGACGCGCTTCATGCCGCCGATCGCTGTCGCCATTCCGATCTACCTGATGTACCGCGAGCTTGGCTTGTCGGACACGGCGCTCGGCATGATCCTGCTCTACACGGCAGTCAATGTGTCGCTGGCTGTATGGCTGCTGAAAGGCTTCATCGATGAGATCCCGCGCGAATATGAGGAGGCGGCGATGATCGACGGCTATACGCGGCTGCAGGCCTTCTGGCGCACAGTGCTGCCGCAGGCGACGACCGGCATTGCCGCGACCGCCATCTTCTGCCTGATCTTCGCCTGGAACGAGTATGCGTTCGCGGCACTCCTGACTTCCGGCACCGCGCAGACTGCGCCGCCCTTCATCCCAACCATCATCGGCGAAGGCGGCCAGGACTGGCCGGCGGTAGCGGCCGGCACGACGATCTTCCTGGTGCCGATCCTGGTCTTCACCATCCTGCTTCGCAAACAATTGCTGCGCGGCATCACCTTCGGCGCGGTGCGCAAATGAGCCTGACCAAGCCTGATAAACGCAAATCGCGCTGGCCGGTCTGGGCACGGCGCGGGCTGATGGAAAACATCGCGACGGCGCTGATCGCCATCGGCTTCCTGATGCTATTCCAGCCCTTCGTGCTGTCGCTCTACACCTACTCCTTCATCACCATGCTCGCCGGCACCGTGATGTTCATCATCGTCTCGAAATTCCCGGAATAATCATGGCCGAAATCCGCGTCCAGCACCTGAGAAAGGCCTTCGGCGATTTCGTCGCCGTGCAGGATTCCAACTTCGTTGTCGAGGATGGCGAGTTCTTCGTCATGCTCGGCCCGTCCGGCTGCGGCAAGACGACGACCTTGCGCATGATCGCGGGACTCGAATTGCCGACCGGCGGCCAGATCCTGCTCGGCGGCGACGACGTCACCATGCTGCGGGCCCGCGAGCGCGACATCGCCTTCGTCTTTCAGCTCTTCGCGCTCTATCCGCACATGAATGTGCGCAAGAACATCGGCTTCCCGCTCCTGGCGCAAGGCATGCCTTCGGCCGAAATCCGCACCCGTGTCGAGGAGACGGCGAAGCTGCTGCGCATCGACCATCTGCTCAACAAATCCGTCTCCGGCCTGGCCGGCGGCGACCGCCAGCGCGTCGCGCTCGGCCGCGCCATCGTGCGGCGGCCAAAATGCTTCCTGATGGATGAGCCGCTCGGCACGCTCGACACCGAATTCCGCGATCTGATGGTCCGCGAGCTGCGCGAGCTGCACAACCGCATCCACGCCACGACGGTCTATGTCACGCACGACCAGATGGAAGCGATGTCGATGGCCGACAAGATCGCGGTGATGAACCATGGTGTCATCGAACAATTCGGAAGCCCACGCGAAATCTACGACCGCCCGGCGACCATGTTCGTCGCCGACTTCATCGGCTCGCCGCCGATGAACTTTCTGGGATTTGGCGGCGGACTCGCCAAGGGCGCCAGGGAGATCATCGTGCAAGGTGCAAAGGTGGCGGTGCCGGAGGTGCGCGAGGACATCGCACCGAGCGACATGGCGCTCGGCATCCGCCCGGAGCACATACGCTTCGACGACGCCTCCAAGCTGCGTGGCGCCATCTATGGCACCGAATATCTCGGCACCACGCAGATCGTCGCGGTGGAGACGGCGGACGGCATCATCAAGGCGCGCGTGCCGGCTGAAATCCGGCTCTCGACCGGCGATCATGTCGGCCTGACGCTGAGCAGCGCGCGGCTGTCGCTGTTCGAGAAGGGGTCCGGCCGCGCGGTGAGAACCGCGATCCACGATGTCGCCTCGGAGCGGAGGGCCCAGCATGGCTGAGGTGCACATCAAGAACGTGACCAAGAGTTTCGGCGACCATGTCGCCGTCGACGGCCTCGACCTGCACATAGCAGATGGTGAATTCGTCGTGCTGCTCGGGCCGACCGGGGCCGGCAAGACAACGACGCTGCGGCTCATCGCCGGGTTGGAACGGCCGGATACCGGCACGATCGAGATCGGCGGACACAATGCCACGACACTGTCGCCGGCGGAGCGCGACACGGCTTTTGTGTTCCAACAATATTCGCTCTATCCGCATCTGTCGGTGTTCGACAATCTCGCCTTCCCGCTGCGCTCACCGGCCCGAAAGATGCCGGAAGAGCAGATCCGCCGCCGGGTCGAGGAGGTGGCCAGGATGGTGCGCATCCATCACAAGCTCGCCAATCGCTCGACCAAGCTTTCGGGCGGCGAAATGCAGCGCGTTGCCATCGGCCGGGCGCTGGTGCGCAAGCCCTCGATCTACCTGATGGACGAGCCGCTGTCGTCGCTCGATGCCAAGCTGCGCGGCGATCTCAGGCTCGAGCTGAAGCGCATCCAGACCGAACTCGGCGCCACCATGCTTTATGTCACGCATGATCAGATCGAGGCGATGACCATGGCCGACCGTATCGGCATCCTTGCCGATGGCGTGCTGGTGCAGATCGGTTCGCCGCGCACCATCTATTCCGAGCCGGCAAACCTGCATGTCGCGGCAAGGCTCGGCCAGCCGGCGATCAATCTTCTGCCAACCGGACTGCTGCCTGACGGCGGCGCACCGGCCGGGACCAAGACGATCGGCGCGCGCACCGAACATCTTTCGATCGCGAAGGCCGCGAATGGTCACGCCGACGGCGTTGTCGACTGGGTGGAGCATCTCGGTGATCAGAACCATTTGCATGTGACGGTAGGGACCAAGAAACTGGTGACGCTGACCGATCCCGACACGGATCTGGCGCAGGGCGACAGAGTGGTGATCCGCTACCGGGCGCCGCTGTATTTCGACGCCGATGGACAGCGATTGATGTGAGCGGTTTTCGGTGATTCAGCACCGGTTTTGACTTTGCCAGTACGGGACGAATTCGATGAAGCACTTTTTCAATCGCAGGGAAACGATCGTCACCGAGGCGCTCGACGGCCTGTTACGGACCATTGGCTCCGGCGATCTCGCGCGCCTCGACGGCTATCCCGAGATCAAGGTCATCCTGCGCACCGACTGGGACAGGACGAAAGTCAGCGTCGTCTCCGGCGGCGGGGCCGGGCACGAACCGTCCCATGCCGGCTTCGTCGGCAAGGGCATGCTGACGGCGGCGGTTTCGGGCGAGATCTTTGCCTCGCCAAGCGTCGAGGCGGTGCTGGCAGCGATTCGCGCGGTCACCGGTTCGGCCGGCTGCCTGCTGATCGTCAAGAACTACACCGGCGACCGTCTCAATTTCGGCCTCGCGGCAGAGAAGGCGCGCGCCGAGGGTTTTGCCGTCGAGATGGTGATCGTCGCCGACGACATCGCGCTGCCCGACATTGCCCAGCCGCGCGGCGTTGCCGGCACCTTGTTCGTCCACAAGATATCAGGCCACCTGTCGGAGACCGGGCACGATCTTGCCGATATAGCGGCTGTCGCGCGAGCGGCAGCGAAGGACGTTGTTTCGCTCGGCATGTCGCTGTCGTCCTGCTCGATTCCCGGCCAGCCGCACGAAGACAGGTTCGGCGAGAACGATGGCGAGCTCGGCCTCGGCATCCATGGCGAGCCGGGCGTCGAGCGGATTGCGGTGCAGAGCGCCGACAGGCTGGTGGCGATCATGGCGGCGCGCCTAGCGGCACGGCTTGATCCCAAGGCCGGCCACGCCTTGCTGATCAATAATCTCGGTTCGGTGCCGCCGCTCGAAATGTCCGTTATCGCCAACGCAGTGCTTGCCTCGCCGCTGGCCAAAACCATCAAGCTGGCGATCGGCCCGGGCCCGCTGATGACGGCGCTCAACATGAACGGCTTCTCGCTGTCGCTGATCCGGCTCGACCCCGCGCGCGAGACGGCCTTGCAGGCGCCGGTCGGTCCGCACGCCTGGATGCCGGCAAAGCCGGTTGTGCCGCCTGCCGTGGTGCCGATGGCGAAAGCGGCCGGACAGAGCGCGGCACGCAAGCCCAGCCAGGATGCACGGACCCGCTCTCTTCTCGTCACCATCTGCGAACGACTGATCGCGCTGGAAACCACGTTGAACGGGCTCGACGCCAAGGCGGGCGACGGCGACACGGGCTCGACGGTGGCGACCGGCGCGCGCAGCATCCTCGAGCGGCTTGATGCGCTGCCGCTTGCCGAGCCGGCGGCGACCCTTGGCGCGATGGGCGACATTCTGAGCGCCTCGATGGGCGGCTCCAGCGGCGTGCTGCTGTCGATCTTCTTCACGGCGGCGGCGCAGGCTCTGGATAGCGGCGCGAGCTTGGCCAAGGCGCTGCTTGCCGGCCTTGAGCGGATGACCTTTTATGGCGGCGCAAGGATGGGGGATCGTACAATGGTCGATGCCCTGGAGCCTGCCCTCAGAGCGCTCGATGCCAAGAGCCTGGACGAAGCGGCTATCGCGGCTCGCCATGGTGCCGAGGCCACCGCTGCCATGGACAGGGCAAAATCCGGGCGGTCCGCCTATGTCGGCAGCAAGCTGCAAGGCGTGGCCGACCCCGGCGCCTATGCAGTGGCCGAGGTTTTCGCGGCGGCGGCCGCGCTCCACGAAGCGGCCTGATTCATGCTCCAGTTGTCGAATGAGCGTTCTTTCGATACTGCGGGTGACATGGCGGCATTGAACCTTGCCCGGCTGATCGCGGCCGCTGCGGATACCATTGCCGCTCACGCCGAGGAGTTGACGGCGCTCGACCAGGCGATCGGCGACGGCGACCACGGGCTGAACATGAAGCGCGGCTTCGAGGCCGTGCGCGCCGAAGCCGAAGCATTTTCGGCCAAACCGCTGCCCGATGCCCTGAAGGCGATCGGCACCAAGCTGGTGATGACGGTCGGCGGCGCCTCCGGCCCGCTATTCGGCACCCTGTTCCTGGCGCTCGGCAAGGAGATTTCAGCGGCGCCTAATCGCGCCAATCTGACGGCAGCGTTCGGCAAGGCAATCGAAGCGGTGGCCGCGCGGGGCAAATCGCAGATCGGACAAAAAACCCTGCTCGACGTGCTGCAGCCGGTGCATGACGCGCTGCTGCAGGGAAAGACAGCTCTTGAAATCGCCGATATCGCCGACGCGGCGGCCGAGGCGACCGTGCCTATGAAAGCCTTGCGTGGCCGCGCCTCGTTCCTTGGCGACCGCTCGATCGGCCACATGGATGCCGGTGCACGTTCGACCGCGCTTCTGGTGCGCACGATCGTCGAAACGTTGGAAGGTCAGCCATGAGCAATGTCGGCATCGTCATCGTTTCGCATTCGCCGCTGGTTGCCGAGGGCACGGCCGACATGGTGCGCCAGATGGTGGGCGACGAAGTGCCGCTTGCATGGTGCGGCGGAAACGGCCATGGCGGGCTCGGCACCAATGTCGAGGCGATCATGGGCGCCATCGACAAGGCCTGGTCGGAAGCCGGTGTCGCCATTCTGGTCGATCTCGGCGGTGCCGAGACCAACTCGGAAATGGCGGTGGAGATGATCGGCGAGCCACGCTCGCACAAGATCATCGTCTGCAACGCGCCGATCGTCGAAGGCGCGGTGATGGCGGCGACCGAGGCCTCAGGCGGCGCCTCGCTCAGGGAAGTGGTGGCGACGGCGCACGAATTGTCGCCGTCGTGAGTGAACGGGAAGCTTGAAGACATGTCCGCATCCGCCGAAGCGACCGTTGTCGTCACCCACGAGGTGGGCCTGCACGCGCGTCCTTCGGTGAAGTTCACCAAGCTGGCCAAGACTTTCGCCGCCGAGGTGGAAATAGCGCTGGCCGCCAACGGGCCATGGTTCGACGCCAAGAGCATCGTCAAGGTGATGGCGGCCAAGGCGCCGAAAGGCACGCTGCTGCATATCAGGGCCAGCGGCGACGGCGCCGATGATGCCGTCGATGCGCTGGTCGAGCTGGTGCGCCGCGATTTCGACGAAGGCACGGACCATGTCCGAACCGCTTAGGCTGCAAGGCATTTCGGCCTCGGCCGGCTATGCCGAAGGGCCGCTGTTCGATCTCGACCAGACTGTCGGCTCCTATGTCGGCAAAGAAACGGCCGACGACGAGAAGGCGGCGCTCGAAACCGCAATCGCCATCGCGGCGGGCCGCCTCACCGCATTGATAGACGCGGCTGAAGGCGACGCCGCCGACATCCTCGAGTTCCAGATCGCCATGCTGGAAGATGATGCGCTGAGCAGCCCGGCCTTTGCCGCTATCCACGCCGGCCAGCCGGCCGATCAGGCATGGCGGCAGGCGCTCGACGCCGAAATCGCCGGCTACGATGCTTCCGACCAGGATTACTTTCGCGCACGTGCCGCCGACATACGCGACATCAGGGATCAGGTGCTGCGGGCACTGACCGAGGCTGGTGACGTCCAGGTTCCAGCCGGCGCCATTCTCTGCGGCGAGGACATCGCGCCGACGCGCTTTCTCGAATCCGACTGGAGCAGCGGCGGCGGCATCGCGCTGAAGGCGGGCAGCACAGCCAGCCACGTCGCCATGCTGGCGCGCTCGCGCGGCGTGCCCATGATAGTCGGGCTTGGTGCTTTGCCGGCTCACTTTGCCGGCATTGCACTGCTCGATGCCGAACATGGCGGCATCGTGCTGTTGCCGTCCAAGGCTGAAATCGACGCCTTCCGCCAATTGTCTTCGTCGTTCACGGTGCGCCGCGACCAAGCCGGGACTTTCCTGGCGCGGCCGGCGGCGACCAGGACCGGCACGCCGGTACGCGTGCAGGTCAACATCGCCGACCCGTCCGAAGTCGACGGCATCGACATCGCCACCTGCGACGGTGTCGGCCTGATGCGCACCGAATTCCTGTTCGGCAAGTCGCTGCCGGATGAGGAGACGCAGTATCGCGCCTACCGCAAGGTGCTGGAGTGGGCCGGCGACAAGCCGGTGACGATCCGCACCGTCGATGCCGGCGGCGACAAGCCGGTGCCAGGCTTCACGGTCGACGAGAGCAATCCGTTCCTCGGCCAACGCGGAATCAGGCTGTCGCTGGCAAGACCGGAGGTGTTTCGTGTACAGATCCGTGCGCTGCTGCGCGCCGCCGTGCATGGCAGTCTGAAAGTGATGTTCCCGATGATCGCCATTGTTGAGGAATACAGGCAGGCAGCGGCGATGTTCGCCGAGGAGCAGGCGGTGCTTGCCACGCGCGGCATCGCGCACAAGATGCCGCCGCTTGGCATCATGGTCGAGGTGCCTTCGGTGGCGATCGTGCCGGAAGCCTTTACTGATGCCGCCTTCTTCTCGATCGGCTCCAATGACCTCACCCAGTATGTCATGGCGGCTGCCCGCGATAACGCTGCCGTGGCGCATCTCAATTCGGTCCGTCATCCAGCCGTGCTGCGGCTGATCGCTGCCGTGACCGCGTTTGGCGAACGAGAAAAAATACCGGTCAGCCTGTGCGGCGATGCCGGCGGCGATCCCGCCTCGATACCGTCACTGCTCGAGGCCGGCCTGCGCGATCTTTCCGTCGCTCCGGCGCAACTCGCCATGGCCAAGGCAGCCATCGCGGACGTTTCTGTCTAGGCGCGGCTGGCATGGTCGACATCAAACCCGAACCTGGCTCCGAGGAGGCGATCCGCGCCTACAAGACGATCCTGTCGCACGTCATCGACCAGCGCCCATCCGGCATGCGCCAGCGCCTTGCCGATGCGCTCGGCAAGCACCGCAGCTTCGTCACGCAGATTTCCAGCCCGGCCTATTCGATCCCGATTCCGTCAAAACATTTGCCGGCTATATTTTCGGTGTGCCATTTCAGCCCGGCCGAGCGTGACCAGTTTCTCGCCGCCTACCATCAGGCGCATCCGGGAAAAATGTCGATCGCATCAGGCATGCGCAAGACGCGGCATGTCTCGCTGATCGTGCCGGATTTCGGCGACGACAAGCAGAACGCCGCGCTCGACAAAGCGGTAAACGACTTCATCCAGAAGATCACCAGCATCACTGGCAAGGGTAGCTGATCGAACGCTTTGTTTTACGCAATTCCGGAAAAAACGCGACACACTTTTCCTGGAATTGTTTGGAAGGCCTATTTCCGGAGGAGACGATCGTGAAGAAGTTCATGAACTCGGTGGACACGGTGCTGACCGAGAGCCTCGACGGATTCGTGGCCGCCCATGCCGACATCCTGGTGCTTGGCGACGCGCACAAATTCATCCGGCGCAAGACCTTGCGGCCGGGCAAGGTGGCGCTGATCTCGGGCGGCGGCTCCGGCCACGAGCCGCTGCATGGCGGCTTTGTCGGTCACGGCATGCTGGACGCCGCCTGCCCCGGCCAGGTGTTCACCTCGCCGACACCGGACCAGATGCTGGCGGCGGCGCAAGCCGTCGACACCGGCGCCGGCTGCCTGTTCATCGTCAAGAACTATGAGGGCGACGTGATGAACTTCGACATGGCGGCCGAGATGTCGGAAGGCGTCCAGCAGATCGTGACCAATGACGATGTCGCCGTCGAGAATTCTTCTTATACGACGGGCCGGCGTGGCGTCGCCGGCACGCTGGTGGTGGAAAAGATCGTCGGCGCGGCGGCCGAACATGGCCTGGCGCTGGCGCCGTTGAAGGCGCTGGGCGACCGCGTCAACACGGCAACCCGCTCGATGGGCGTGGCGCTGACCAGTTGCACGGTGCCGGCGGCGGGCAAGCCGACTTTCGGCATCGGCGACGGCGAGATGGAATTCGGCGTCGGCATCCATGGCGAGCCCGGTCGCCGGCGCGACACGTTGAAAAGCGCCGATGCGATCGCGCAGGAGATTTGTGCCGCGATCCTGGGCGATCTCGGCGACAAGGCGAAAGGCCCGGCGCTGCTGTTCGTCAACGGCTTCGGCGGCACGCCGCTGATGGAACTCTATCTGATGTACAACAGCGCACGGCTGATCTTCGAGAAGCGTGGCGTGACGGTGGCCCGTTCGCTGGTCGGCTGCTACGTCACTTCGCTCGACATGGCCGGCTGCTCGATCACGCTGACCATGCTCGACGACGAGACGACCGGATTTTGGGATGCGCCGGTACACACGGCAGCGCTGCGCTGGGGTATGTAAAGCTGGCTTCCACCCTGCTTTTCTGCAACATCTTTCCCTTCAATCGCAACATTGTCCGGGTTGATGCTGCCACCGCTTACCCCTGCCGAAGAAAAGCTGCTGCTGCGCTACGCAGATCCGGAAGCGCCGACTGTCGACGTCGATAATTTGTCGGCAAAGACGCTGATGTCGCTGCTCGACAACGCCGAATTCCATGGCGTCCTGCCGATCATGCTGCGCAAGCTCAGCGGCGACGCGCAACTGCCATCGGATCAGGAGTTGGGAGACAAACTGGAGGACCTGCGCCAGAAAGCGACGATCGCCACCGGCCAGTCGATGCTGTTGAAGTATCATGGCGACCGCATCATGAAGGGACTGGCGGCGGACAATATTCCGGCGCGGATCGTCAAGGGGCCGGCCTTCGCGCGAAAGCTCTACCGCAACGTCGCCGACAGGCCGTTCACCGATATCGACATCCTCGTCGAACCCGCCAATCTGGCCAGGGCAAACCGGGTGATCGCGGCATGCGGCTTCGAGCTTGGCAGCAACGAGGCCGAATCCTACGAATTGCAGGAATTCAAATGGCTCGAAAAGGAGAATTCCAGCCTGCTGGTCGAACTGCATGGCGACCTCGTGCATGACACCGGCATGCGGCGGCGCCTGTCGCTGGGTTTCCCAGAATTGCGCGCCATTGACGGCGACGCGACCGACACGCCGGCGGCTCTTCTGACGATCGCCATCGTTCACGCCGCCGGCGGCCACAAATTCCACCGGCTGCAGCTTTGCGTCGACGTGCTGCAAGGGGTGCGGGCGCTGCAGTCGCCGGAAGCGGAAACATGCCTGTTCGATGCTGCCCGCATGACCGGCATCGAACTCGAACTGGCTGTTGTGCTCGATGTGACGGGCCAATTGTTCAAGGAGAGCCGAGCGCTTGAACTCGCCGCCCGGATCAAGCCCGATCTCTCGATACGGCTGGCCAAGCGGTTGATCACCACGAATACGCTGCTCGGCGTCAATTCCAGGGACAGACTGGGCTCGCGCCTGCGCCGCGACGCCTTCCGGTGGATCCAGAGATTGGCCAAGGCCAGGCCGCAAGTAGCCTGACTTGACGTCAATCCAGGGTGGCGCTGATCAGCGCCGCAGCGTCAGCCGGGCGCGCGCCCACCTCCAGCCGGAAGGTCGGCACCGCATTGACCAGCCCGCCGATGGTCGCCAGCCGGCGCTTCTGCATGGGCAGCAGCCCGGTCATGCCCGTGCGGACATTGTCCACTGCCAGCGCCACCATTGCGTCGGTCCCGGCCATGGCGACGAGCCGGGTCTGGCTGTCGGCGGAACGCGCCAGGTGCAGGAGGGCCGCCACCGGCCGGGCGGTCGCGTTTTCGACCCGAACGATCCCACTCAGCCTTTCAAGCGGGACGGGCTGTTCGCTGTTGCGATCCCACGTCTGGCCAAGGCATCGCGCCACCTGCGGGATCATTTCGGCAGTCTTCTGGTGGATTTTTACGGCGCGCGGCAAGCCCCAGGCGACGACCTTGCCAGAAGCGACATTCAGGATCATGGCGTCGTCGGAGCAGAGGCCAAAGCCCTGTGTTGCCAGCGCGAGCGACGTCGTGGTCTTGCCGGTGCCGCTCGGAGCATGGATCAGCACCACCGCATCGCTGTCCGGCAACGTCAAGCCGGCAGTGTGCAGCATATGCTGGCCACCGGCGTCGAGCGCGGCGTCGAGCACCAGCATTGCCGGTGTCCACGCGGCTTTCGCGCCAGGGCGGATCCGGAGTTCGGCCCAGCCCGCCACGCCATTGATGGCAACGGTCTGACGCTCGGGAAAGACCAGATGGATGATACCACCATCCTCGATCATCCGGCAGTGACCATCCTCCGGCACCTCGCCATCGAAGACGAGGGATCCGTTGGGTGCCTCGTCCAAGGTGACTGTCTCGGCGATCTCGAGACGAAAGTCCGGCTCGACGGGTTCCGCGATACGCAGGCTGCCCAGCATCCGGTCGAAATCCTGCCACAGCTCGGGGCGCTCGGCCGATATGCCAAGGATCAGGCCGTTGAGGCCATAGCAGGCTGAAGGTCTGGTCAAGCGGGGCGCGCCTTTACGGCATCGGCATGATGACGATAGATTTCGACCATGCCGGGAAGCTTGTCGCTGACCACCGGCCTGCCATCGAGGCAGACCCAGCAATGCGCTGCCAGGCGCTGCGCTTGCATCGACTGCGGATCGACGCCGAAGCGCAGGTCCGGATCGAAACCGGCTAGGCGCAGGAAACGATGACCTAGCAGACCCTCCCTCAGGCACCTGCGGTCACGCATCAGCCAGGGATGGCGGACGGCGCGGTTGACACTCGCGACGATGTAGGCGGACGGCAGACCGCGATAGGGCGTCGACGAGGCGAGCGGCGCCCATTTGAGCACCTCCTCGAAGCTCCGGTTGGTGACAAGGACCGGCATCAGCCGCGCGCTTGCCCAGAGATGGCAGCGAAACAGAGCGCGCAGGAGCGGGCCGTCAGCCATCAAGCACCTGGCGCGGCGAGGATACCTTCAGAGATCAGATCCGTGGCCAGTGCCGCCATGTCCTGATCGAGCGTCCCCTTGTCAACCTCGAACTCCTCGCAAAGCAGGTCGACGATCTGGTCGAGGTTGCGCGCGCCGTCCACCTTGTCGAGAAAGGCTTCGGTCGTGCCGTTGCATGTATAAAGCTGGCCGCTGCGCGCCAAAAGCACGACTGCGCCATCGCCCACATGCTGCACGGAGGCATCCTCGGCTAGCCGCAGAACGGTTCCAGAGACTATTTCCACCACGCCCCTCCAAGCCACGCTCATCCCGGAAATCAGATAGCGCGGAGGTGGAGCGCTGTCTATCAGCCGATCATGGGAGCCCAGTGCACCGGACCAACGGCTTTGCTGACAGATTCTCCGCCCCAGTCGCGTTAGAACCTGCTCGGTTGCGTCTTCCCGGCCGCATTCGTCCCAGAAATAGTCATCGGTGAAATGTGACAAGCAGCGGGCCGGCCGGCAGCGGACGTTGCATTTCTTCCCCTAAGTAAGATAAAACCTGTCCGGGTATTGGGGAGATAGCGTATGCGTTACAATTGGGAGCGAGCTCCGACGAGCTTCGAACGTCACAGAAAAGCGCTGGCTACAGCCATTTTGATCGCTGGCGGCATTGGCTTCATGCTTGTGGCCCTGCCGATCTAGAAACAACCTTCAGACACAGCGGCTGCCGGCGCCTGGGCGCAACCTCTCAGCGTGGCTGCCCGGTCACCGCGAGGAAGCGACGATCGCGCCCCTCGAAACCCTGGCTGAAACGCTGGACCAGCACGACGATCACCGCCGGCTTGCCGGCCGGGGTGAATTGGTAGGATTCCGACAGGCTGTAGGAGGTCGGGCAGTTTCTTGAGCCCGGCACGGTCTTGTCCTCGTGCAGGATCTTGATCGGCTTGCCATCCTGGCCTTGGAGCGTCAGCCGGAAGCCGAGCGCCTTGCCTGCCTTCTCACCTTGAAGTGGCTTTTCCCCTTGAAGTGCCTGGTCGCCTTGCTGCGTCGCATCGAAACTCGCCGAACAATCGGTCGCGCTGGCCGCCAGGATTTCGTCGAGCTGGATGGTCGAAATGCCTGTTTCGCCATGGAGCGGCGCCAGCCATTTCCGCGACACCTGTTCGAGGCGGGAGATGTCGTTGTAGGCAACCATTTCGCCCGGGAAGGTAAACTTGTCGGAAGCGGCCTGCTCGGCCACAGATGTGATCGCATATTGGGCGAGAACGGGCGCTGCCTGAGCGGCGGCCTGCGCCCTCGCCTGCTCCAGGGTCAGTGTCGCTTCCTCCGTCTCGTCGACGACGAGGATCGGCTTGCCGCCAACCACCTGATCCGTACGGGTATCGATGATATCGATCTGCGACCAGCCGGAGTCCGAGACACCGGCGTCGAGCGTTCCATATTGCTCGAAGGCGAAATAAGCGCCATCCGGCGAAAAGCCGATGATGTGCCGTGCCGCGGCATCGCCGGCTTCAGCGGTTCCGGTGGACATAGCAAGTAGGGCGCCCGTGACCGATGATTGCGCAAAGCGCCCGATGAACCGCACAGCAGCAAACATCACCAACCCCAATCCTGTCTCGCAATTCATAGCTGCTTGCCCCCAAGCGCCAGGTCGATGCCGTCGCCACAATGGCGTGGATTTGCGGCCAAGGTTAGAGCGCGCTATCTGGAAGGAAGAAAACATTTCCCGGGGAGGTACGGATGGCTTCACGCTATCACGAGGTCTATGAAGGCTGGAAGCGCGACCCGGAGCGCTTCTGGGCGGACGCGGCTAGCGGCATCGACTGGTATTCGCCCTGGGACAAGGTGTTCGACGCCGCGGCCGGCGTCTATGGCCGCTGGTTCACCGGCGCCACCTGCAACACCTGCTACAACGCCATCGACCGCCATGTCGCGGGCGGGCGCGCCGATCAGATCGCGCTGATCCATGACAGCGCCATCACAGGAATGGTCAGGAAGTTCACCTATGCCGAGCTGAAGCGCGAGGTGGTTGCACTCACCTCTGTGCTGAAGAATCGCGGCATCGGCAAGGGCGACCGCGTCATCATCTACATGCCGATGGTGGCCGAGGCGGCCATCGCCATGCTCGCCTGCGCCCGCATCGGCGCGGTGCATTCGGTGGTCTTCGGCGGCTTTGCCTCGCATGAGCTTGCCACCCGCATCGACGATGCCAGGCCGAAGCTGATCATTTCGGCATCCTGCGGCCTGGAGCCGGGCCGCGTCGTTGCCTACAAGCCGTTGCTCGACAAGGCGATAGAGATCTCCCGCCATAAGCCGGACGCCTGCCTGATCCTGCAGCGCGACCAGTTGCGCTGCGAGATGAAGGAGCATTTCGACATCGACTATGCCGATGCGGTCGCCCGCGAACGGGCAGCGGGCGCCAATGTCGATTGCGTGCCGGTGCTGGCCACCGATCCGCTCTACATCATCTACACATCGGGCACGACCGGCCAGCCCAAGGGCATCGTTCGTGACAATGGCGGCCACATGGTCGCGCTGAAATGGACGATGGAAAACGAGTTCGGCGTCAAGCCGGGCGAGGTGTTCTGGGCGGCGTCCGATGTCGGCTGGGTGGTCGGCCATTCCTACATCGTCTATGGACCGCTGCTGCATGGCTGCACCAGCATCCTGTTCGAGGGCAAGCCTGTCGGCACGCCCGATGCCGGCACCTACTGGCGGGTGATAGCGGAGCATGGCGTGGTCGCGCTGTTCACCGCGCCGACCGCATTCCGCGCCATCAAGGGGCAGGACCCGAAGGGCGAGTTCATTGCCAAACACGACCTCTCGAAATTCCGCACGCTGTTTCTTGCCGGCGAGCGCGCCGACCCGGAAACCATCAAATGGGCGGAGCAGAAGCTAGGCGTGCCTGTGGTCGACCATTGGTGGCAAACCGAGACCGGCTCGCCGATGACGATCAATCCCGCCGGCCTTGGCCTGCTGCCGGTGAAATACGGCTCGCCCGGCGTGCCGATGCCCGGCTACGACATCCGCGTGCTCGACGATGCTGGCCATCAGGTGCCTCGCGGCACACTGGGCAATGTGGTGGTCAAACTGCCGCTGCCGGCCGGCTGCCTGCCGACGCTGTGGCATGCCGACGCACGGTTCCGCCAAGCCTATCTCGACGAGTTCCCCGGCTTCTACAAGACGGCGGATGCCGGTATGGTCGACGACGACGGCTATCTCTACGTCATGGCCCGCACCGACGACATCATCAATGTCGCCGGCCACCGGCTTTCGACCGGCGCCATGGAAGAGGTGCTTTCGGCCCATCCCGATGTCGCCGAATGCGCGGTCATCGGCATTGCCGACGCCATGAAGGGCCAGGTTCCGCTGGGCTTCGTGGTGTTGAACGCAGGTGTAACCCGCGATGTCGGCTCCATCGAGAACGAGGTGGTCGGCCTGGTGCGCGAACGCATCGGCCCGGTAGCCGCCTTCAAGACGGTGGTGACGATCAAGCGCCTGCCCAAGACGCGTTCGGGCAAGATCCTGCGCGGCACCATGCAGAAGATCGCCGACAAGGAAGAATGGACCATGCCGGCGACGATCGACGATCCGATCATCATCGAGGAGATCACCAAGGCCCTGAAGGACCGTGGGATCGGCCTTTGAGCGGCTGAAGGCTTTGGCTTGTCGAGGCCGCTTTTCGGATCGACGAGCAATCTTTTATTGTGCAACGCAGCAATGCGCCCTACAGTGCTTGCGGGGGGCCATCGACACAGGTCGCATGGCTCAAAAGAAGATTACATTTGGCGGCGTCGACATCCTGCGCTTTCTCGCCGCCCTCATGGTCATGGTTTACCACTATGGCTTCTGGGTGTGGGCGTATCCGGACGGTGTTTCGGCGCGCGCGACGGGCGGCGTTCCCCCGCAGCCGGCAATAGGCGCCTGGGTCGAATCCGGCTGGGTCGGCGTCCAGATCTTCTTCGTCATCAGCGGTTTCGTCATCGCCTTCAGCGCCGAAAGGTCGACACCCCTACAGTTTTTCGAAGCAAGGGTGAAACGGCTGGCGCCGGCGGTTTGGATCTGCGCACCGGTCACGGCGGTGGTGCTGCTGCTTGTCGGCCTCAGTTGGCCGACCGATGCCGTTATCAGGCTCCTACGCACCGGCCTGTTCGTTCCGTACGCGCCTTGGGTGGACAGCGTCTACTGGACGCTGGGCATCGAGATCGCCTTCTATGCTATCGTCTGGATCTTACTCAGCCTTGGCCGCTTCCATCTGATGGAGATTGTGGCCGTCGCCATCGGCTTGGTCAGCACGCTGTTTTGGTGCCTGTATTACCCGCTCGGCTGGGCCGATCTTGCCGAAACACGCACGCTCGCCCTGCTTCTGGTGCATCACGGCGTTTTCTTCGCCACCGGCGTCATGCTGTGGCTGATGCGCTTCAAGGCGGTGACAGGCGCCCGACTTGCCTTCTGCGCCCTGTTCCTGGCCGGTGGTGTGCTGCAGATCGCCAGTTCGGTCGACGTTCATATCCTGAAGGTCGGGCGGGATATGCCGTTCGCGCCGCCGATCCTCATCTTCCTCATCGGCATCGCGCTGATGGCATGGTCGCTGCGGCTCGACCTTTCCTGGAGCGGCTGGCGCCGGATCGGCCTGATGACCTATCCGCTCTACCTGCTGCACGATGTCGTCGGCGCGGCCCTGCTCGGCATCCTGGTCCGCGCCGGTCTGCCACATCTGTTCTCGATGGCGGTCGTCGGCGCGACGATGATCGCGGCAAGCTGGCTGGTGGCGATCGAGGCCGAACCACGCATCCGGCTGCTGCTCGACCACACCGTTTTCCGTTATCGGCTCAAGGCAGCCTGACGACGATCCGGCATTACCGGCCCAACGGCCGACGTAAAGCATGTCGCGCCTGAGCGGATTCAGGCTTTGTTTCCACACAGGCCGTTCTTCCAAAACCGAGCTCATTTTTGGGCGACATGCATTGGCGGTCCCAACCCGGCGTGGTTGCATTTTCCACGATTGCGGAATTCTCCGTTTTGGTCAAGATATCAGGCGCTTATGCCTTCCGCATGAGAGTTCGCCTCGAGACGCCGCACGTGACCCTGTTCCAGCGAAAACCCCGCATCGCGGCGCGTCCGCGCCTGGATATCGACATGCAGGATGCCGTTGTCTACGCGATCGGCGACGTGCATGGCTGCTACAAGGAACTCCGCGCCCTGGAGCAGAACATCCTGCTCGATTCGCTGCGCTTCCAGAGCCGCAAGATCATCGTCATGCTTGGCGACTACATCGACCGGGGGCTCCAGTCGGCGCGGGTGCTCGATCACCTTCTGGCGCCGGCGCCGAAAGGGTTTCAGCGCATTTGTCTTGCGGGCAACCACGAAGTGGCCATGCTGAACTATCTCGACGGACATTTGTCGCGCGAGCCCTGGCTGGCGACGGGCGGCCTGCAAACCCTGTTTTCCTACGGCATCGATCCGGCGCGCCTCACCAGCCTCTACGGGAGCAGCGCGCAGATCGACAGGCGCATAAGGGAGATCATTCCAGAGGATCACGTCAGCTTCCTACGCGGGCTGCCGATCATGGTCCGTTCGCGGAAGTTCGTGTTTGTCCACGCCGGCATCAGGCCCGGCGTCGACCTTGCGGCGCAAACCGACCACGACCTAATTACCATCCGTTCGGACTTCTTCGAGGCAACACACCTGCTCGACCGCTGGGTGGTGCACGGGCATACGCCGGTGGATGTCCCGAAGCTCGAAGGGCGCCGGCTCGGCATCGACACAGCCGCCTTCCAGAGCGGACGCCTGACCGCCGTCAGGATCGCCGACAAGCAAGGCAGGCTGATCTTCTCCTGACGCATCGATGTTCAGGTGTGCTGACCTGAAGATCGATACACCTCAAAGTGGCCCCACGCGCGCAATGACCGATGTCAGACCGGCGCCTTGCCGCGCACTTCCGACTTTTCCAGATAGTAGCTCGAATATTTATCGAAGAACTTTTCCGAGCCACCGAACGATCCGTATTTGGCCAGTTTCTTCAAATCGACCTTGTTCAGCACCGCGCCGACGATCTTGTTGGCGACATAGGGTTCGGATTCCAGCATCGACCTGACCATCGCGCGAGGCGTGCGCCCCCACTCGGTGACCAGGACAAACCCGTCGACCAAGGGGGCGAAGGCCTTGGCGTCGACCACCGGTCCGAGCGGCGGCAGATCGACGACGATGTATTCGAACGTCTCCTTGGCGTTCTCGATGAAGCGCCGCATGCCGGCCGAGGAGAGAAGTTCGCTGGTATGCGAGAAGTGACCGCGCAGCACCGCCGGGATGATCGCCAGCTTCGTCTGCCTGTCGATCTTGCCGACAGACTGCCAAGTCTGGCCGCTGACAACCGCTTCCATCAAACCCTGCTCGGCTTCCATGCCAAGGCCCCGGCTGAGGCCGGGATTGCGCAAGTCGCCGTCGATCAGCAGCGTCTTGGCGCCATTGGCGGCAAGCAAGCCCGCGAGATTTGCCGCGACCGTCGACTTGCCCTCGCCGGGAAGCACCGAGATAATGCCGATGACGCGGCTGCCTTGCCCTTCCATCACGACGTCGAAGGCGATCTTGGCGCTGCGCAGCGTTTCGGAGAACATCGAGGCTGGAGAATCGATGCTGACCCGCATGCGCGCCCGCCTTTCGGCCGCCGACAGCGATTGAGTGGTCTTAGCGTCCACCTGGATATCGCCCGGCTTTTCTTCCTTGCCGAGCTTGCCGCCGATCGTCGGCAGATAGCCGAGGAATTTCAGGTTGACGCGGTCGCGCACGTCCTCGCCGGTCCTGAAGAAGCGTTCATTGAACTCGTTCAGCCCACCAAAGCCGGCGCCCATCAGCAGGCCAAGCACCAGCGAAAGTCCGAGCACGACGATGGTGCGCGGGCTTGACGCGGCAAACGGCATCGAGGCGTCCGAGATGATGCGGATTTTGCCGACCGGGAAGGATTGCTGCTGCGCGGCTTCCTCGTAACGACCCAGGAATGTTTGATAGAGCGTGGTGAGCGCCGTCGCCTGCTGATCGAGTTCACGCAGCTTGACTTGCGTCTGGTTGTCGACGGAACTCTTGCCTTGCGCGGCCGCGACGTTGGCCCTGAGCGCGGTCTCGCGTGCCTGCGCCACCTCATATTCGTTGCGATAGCTTTCGGTCAGCTGCTTCAGCTCGCCGAAAATCTGCGTCGATATGTCGGCCTTCTCCTTGGAGAGAGCCACCGCCTGCGGGTGCTCGGGGCCGAAATTCGCCTCGACGTCCTGCAGCCGCTTGGCCACTGTGAGGTAGCGGGTCTTGAGCGCCGATATGACCGAACTGCTTGGCTGGTCGCTCGATATGGCGGCATCTTTGAAGGCGTTTTCGGAGCCGCTGTCGACAATGGCCTTGTACTGCTGGTAGCGGGCGCTGGCGCGTGCGGTGTCGGCCTGCGCCACGATAAGCTGGGCGTTGAGGTCGGAAAGCTGCTTGTCGCTCATCAGCTGGCCATCGCTGTTGGCGGCCAGCCCATGTTCGGCCCTGAATTTCTCAACCGCGAGCGAAGCTGCCTGCGAACTCTGGCGCAGCTCCGTCAACCGGCCCTGCAGCCACACCGCAGCCCGCTCGGTGGCATCGAAGCTCGCATCGAGCTGATCGGCGAGATAGGCATCGGCATAGGCCTTGGTGATGGCGTTTGCCAAGGCCGGATCCGTCGCCTGATAGCCGAGCGCGATGACGTAGCTTCGGCCGACGCGTTCCGCCCGGATCTCGTTCTGCAGCTTGAGGATAGCGTAGTCGCGGCGCGACGTGGCGATCAGCGCATCGCGGGCGGCGGGGTCGAGCTTGCTGAAGTCGGCGCCACCCGGAAGGGAAGGGCTGGGGCGGACATACTGGATCACGCTGCGGATGAGGCCTATGCCTTGGGCAAGCGCCGACTGGGGCGGATTCATGAACGTGTCGTTCTGGTCGAGCTTCAGCTTGTCGACGACCACGGCGGCAAGCCGCGTCGAGGTCAGGATCTCGATCTGGCTCAGGATGGCGGAATCGGTCTGCATGGTTGTCGACGCCGCCGAGATATCGTCGACAATCTTGTTCAAGCCTTCGTCGATCAGCACGCTCGCGACCGACTGATATTTGGGCGGCGTTGTCTGCAAATAGAACAGGCCCAGGAAGAGACCGATGACGGCACACACGGCAACCACCTTGGCCTGCCGTGCGGCCATGCCAAGCAGCCGCTCGATATCGATGAAGTCTTCGCCGTCTCCTGCGTCCGAATTCGGCAATGGCATCCTCTTGTCGAGAGGAAAATTGGCATAATTCATCTTCGGTCCAATTCTAGAGCCGGTCCGTCGCAATGGGCTCTATCTCACTGTTTCAACATGATCTTTTCCGGAAACCGGGACCCACTTTCCGGGATCATGCCTTGGCTTGCAGGCGCCTCGAAGATCGGGAGCATCGCCAGAAGCGAAGCAAGCGTCGTGCCAGACGGCGAGAACCTGCCGGCCCCTCTTCGCCAGCCATCGGACCATGCTCCCGAAAGATGGGCATTATGCGGCTTCTTCCTGGCGTTCATGCGACCGGACGAACTCCTGAAGCATCTCGAAAACCGGACCCTTCATGTCATCGCGCGCCAGCGCGAAGGCGATGTTGGCCTGGATGAACCCTTCCTTGGAACCACAGTCGAACATGCGGCCGAGGAAAGGCTGGGCGAAGAACGGCTGATCCTTCGACAGACGAACCATGGCATCCGTCAACTGGATCTCGTTGCCGGCGCCGCGCTGCTGATTGCCCAGAAGAGCGAAAATCTCGGGCTGCAGGATGTAGCGGCCGTTGATGTAGAAGTTCGACGGCGCATTGGCCGGCGCCGGCTTCTCGACCATGGCCGTCACCTCGAAACCGCCACCGATCTCGGCGCCACGGCCAACGATGCCGTATTTGTTGGTCTCGCTCGGTTCGCAACGCTCGACGGCGATCACGTTGCCGCCCGTGCGCTCATAAAGCTCGACGGTTTCGGCTAGGCATCCGCGCCCGCCGAAGGACACCATGTCCGGCAGCAGCAAGGCAAAGGGCTCGTTGCCGATAACCTCGCGCGCGCACCAGACGGCATGGCCGAGGCCTTGCGGCGATTGCTGGCGGATGAAGCTGGTGGCACCGGCCACAGGCAGCATGCTTTCGAGCGCCTCCAGCTGGGTCTTCTTGCCGGTCTGCTCCAGGGTGCCGATCAATTCCGGATGCAGGTCGAAATAGTCCTCGATCACCGCCTTGTTGCGACCGGTCACGAAGACGATGTGCTCGATGCCCGCTTCGAAGGCCTCGTCCACCGCATATTGCACGACAGGCCTGTCGACCACGGGAAGCATTTCCTTCGGCATCGACTTGGTCGCCGGCAGGAACCGTGTTCCAAGCCCCGCCACCGGTATCACGGCCTTCCTGATTTTCTTCATCGCAAATTCCTTCTGAGGAGATCGACTTCAGTCCATTCACAGGCCACGAAAAATCCCTCCATGTGCCTGCATCTTCACCTCCCCGCCCCAACGGCAAATTGTGCCGCCATTCTTCGCAACCGCACGGCGATCGGCATGCCCATATGCCTGACCGCCGCCGGGTCGCTGAGCGCTGTCCGGATCGCCTTGAGCGGGGACCGCGCCTTGATGTGCTGTACCAGTGACAGAAACGATGCCGCCTTGCGCAGGCTGCGGCCGCGCCGGGCAAACGCGGCTTGCGCAGCCTCATCCATCGCATGGGTTTGAGCGAACTCGGCATCTGCCTGGCTCATCGCTTCGACGTGGTGAAGCTCGAGCACGCGCGAGATGGAGCCGCTGCGGATATGATAGGCATAGCCGATATCAGGCTCGACCACGCATTTGCCACCCCTGGCCAGGGCTTCGGCAAATAGGACGTAGTCTTCGCCGATCCTCAGCTTTTCGTCGTAGCGAAGCCGGTTTTCGTTCAGGAACTCGCGCTGGAAGATCGGCTTGAGATAGCCGAGGTTGAACTTGGATTCGAAGACAACGTTGCCGGCGATGTAGGTGGCCAGCGAAATCTCGCGCAAGCCTTCCAGATACTGCCGCGGAAACATCGCGTCCTCGATGACGCCATCTTCGCGAACGACCTGCAGATTGTCGACGGCGATCTGGGCATCCGCGCTTTCGGCACGAGCGATCATGGCCGCGAGCCGGCCGGGAAAGACCGCGTCGTCGGAATCGAGAACCGCGATCCATCTGCCTTGGGCGGCGTCGAGGCCGGCATTCCTGGCGCCGCCGGGGCCGCGGTTGCTGGCCAGGGCGACGACACGGACGATATCCCCTGGATAGGCCCGCGCCACGTCGAGCGTAGCATCGCGCGACTTGTCGTCGACGACGATGATTTCGACGCTGACACCCTTCTGGGCGATGGCGCTGGCAATCGCCCGATCAAGGGTCGCCTCGGCGTTGTAGGCGGCAATGACGAAGGAAACATCGGGGACAGAGCTGACGTCAGACTGCACGCTTGCCTCCCTCCTGTGGCGACGGCTGGCCATAGAGGCGGATTTCGCGGATGCCGACGAGGCCGCTGACGACACCGACATGCATAATGCCGCGCAGCACGCTGCGGTTCCTGCGGACCGGACTGACGACGACCGGAAGTGCCGAGGCGAAGCAATAGATGGCCTTTGCCGAGGCCAGGCCGACCTGCTTGACCAGGCCGATGCCGCTGGCGCTGCTGCCCAGGAGATGGCCATGCGTCTGGCCGACGCGGAAGCGGCGGCGGCCGAGCCAGTCGAATGCCGCCCTGGAGCGCGGCACCACTTCGTCGACCCAGGCCTCGGGCGAGAACGCGATGCGGCCGCCCGCCTTGTGCATCTGATCGAAGAATTCGGTGTCCTCGCCGCCGGTCTGGCCACGCGCCAGGCTGAAGCGGCGGCCGCGCAGGCTATCCGAGCCCATCCGCAGCAGAACATTGCAGGTGTAGCCGGTGCGGATCTCGCCGCGCACCCAGACGGGCAAGGTCGAATGGAAATCGCCGCGCCGCATCCAGTCCGGCGCATCTGGGCGATAGCGCGCCCTGACCGGGCCGAGCACGACGGCGACACCGCTTTGCTGCGCCATCACGACCAGTTCGGCGAGCCATTGATGCGTGGCCGTCTCGTCGTCATCGATGAAGGCGACGAAATCCGCTGTGCTCGCATCGAGGCAGGCATTGCGGGCGATCGAGATGTTGCGCGCCGGGGCATGCCGATAGTGGATCGGCACCGTCAATTCCCGCGACAGCGCCGCCACCAGATCACGGGCCGTCGGGGTGTCGTCATTGTCGGCGACGATAATGCGGATATCGAATCCCGCCGGCATCTCCATGGCGTCGAGCGAGCGCAGCGTGTCAGCCAGCTCCGGCCGGCGGAACGTGCAGACGCCGATGTCGATGCTGCGGTTCTTTGCCGACACCGCCATCAGGCCACTCCGCGTCGCGAGCCGAGACCGAGAAGCTGCAGCCAGAAGCCAACCGACCAGCCAAGATGCATGACCATGGCCGAGACACCGGCCAGCGCAACGTCAGCCTTGCGCTGGCGGATAGCCGCCACCAGTCCGTAGCCCAGGCACACCGACACCCACAGCAACAAAGGCACTGCCGCAATCCAATGCACGAAGGAGAAGGCCGCAAGAAGAACCACCGGGAAGACCGCCAGCGGCAGCATCTGCCGGATCTTTGGGATGACGCGGTGCTTCAGCACATTCTTGGCACGCCCGCGACCGTAGCCGAGATACTGGAAATAGAGGCCTGAGAGCGAGGCGCGCGGATAGTAGACCATCTGCGTCTTGCCACTCATCCAGATCTTGTAGCCGGCCTTGCGCAGGCGGTAATCGAGCTCGGCGTCCTCGTTGTGGCTGAACGTTTCGTCGTAGCCGCCGACGGCGCCGAACGCCGATATCCGCATCAGTGCATGATGGCCGTGATCGATCCACTGTCCCTGCGAAAGATGCCGATGCTTCGAGCCGCCGGTGCCGAGCTTGGAGTTCTGCGCCGCGGCGGCCGCCTTCTGCACGGCGCCGCTGCCGCTGGTCAGCATCGAAACGACGACCGAATCCGCTGATGTAGCCAGGGCTTCCTCGACCAGTCGGTCGCAATAATCGTCGGGATAACCGCCATGTGCATCGATGCGGATGAGATAGTCGGCACCATCGCCGAAGGTACCGACGGCGAGATTGATCGCCGCGCTTTGGATGCGCCGCTTGTTGTGGAGCAGGATAACCCGCGGGTCCCTGGCAATGACGTCCTCGACGATGGAAAGCGTGCCGTCGGTGCTGCCGCCGTCGGCGACGATGATCCGGGCGCCAAGCCGGGCGGCCGCGGGCCGCAGTTGATCGAGCAGCGCACCGATATGGGCGGCTTCATTCAGGCACGGAATAACGATCAGGTTGGATGAGGGTCTTTCGGTTTGCGTCATCAACCCCTGTCCATCTTGCCTCTGTCCATCTTGCCTCTGTCCATCCTTGGCCATCCTATGCCAATGCCTCGGCGGCAAAGGAGCCGGGCACGGCCGTCAGGCTGCGCAGCCGCTCGACAAGCGCCCGGCAATCGCTGCGATCGTAGCTCCAGGTCCTCGGATTGCGAGCCAGAACGCGCTCCTTCAGCCTGGCGAAGCGATGCTCTTCCATCTTGCCGAGCACGGCTTCGAGCGCTTCGGGCGACGCCTGCGGCAACAGCACGCCGATATCCTGCTGTTTGAGGAACCGCCCGGTCTCGGTGTTGCCCATCGAGATCGGCACCGCTCCGAAACGGCAGCCTTCGTAGAGCCGGTTGGGCAGAAGCCATTCGGAGTTCTGCCCCGCTTCGAAGAAATCGATCGCCCAGGAAAAATGGACATCGTTGTAGATCGCCGCCATGTCTTCCGGATTGCGGTAGGGCCCGAGAAACGACAGCCACGGCTCGGCTTCGACAAAGCCGTGAAAGTCACGGAATTCCGACAAAGCCGGACGTCCGCGCAGCACGATTTCAAAGCGGCCCTCCATGCGGCGGGAGAAATCGGCCAGCAGCTCGAGCGAGCGGCGGCAGCGCAGCGCACCGAACCAGCCGATCCGCCATGGCGGACCGGCCGGGCTCTCTTCAGCCTCCGGAGCGCCGGGCAAGATCGTCGCGGCCTCGAAATATTTGTTTTCGACCAGCTCGATGGGTGCCGCGACCTGGCCGAACGGCTTGAAATAATTGGCGATAAAGGCAGGAGAACTGGTCACCAGCAGCTTCACATCCCTGGCCAGAAAGCGTTCGGTGGCGCGCAGCGCCTTGCCCAGGACATCGTTGCGCAGCACAAGCCGATGAATGTCGAGGCACTCGTATACGATCGGGACCGATGCACCGAAGGCTGACCTGGCGCGGCGGGCAAGCGCCAGCATTTCCAGGTTGCGCGCGATGATGAGATCCGGTTTTGGCATGCCGCCAAGCTTCGAGCCTATCGAAACGGCTGCTTTGGCGACGGCCGCGAGGCGTTGGCCGAATCGCCCGTCACGCGTCGCGCCGAGGTCGATCGGCCGCAGTCCCTCGATATCCGCAATCGGATTCGCGGTGCGACGGAAGCCGGCCAAAGTGACCTGGGCCCCACCTGCCCTGAGCATCGTGATCCGCCGGCGCACCGCCGGGTCGGAAACGTCGTGCACAAGGTACAAGACATGCAGCATAAAAACTCGACCGCTGTTGGCCCACCCGAGGGAATGCTAGTACAGCTCTTGCTGCATCGCAACATTTTTGCTGCACGCATCGACGTTTTCTGTTGCACTGCAAAATTATTGCCGTAGTTTGTAGTCGGCGGCGGTCGTGGATTTCGGGCTCGGAAATCCACGTAAAAAATCAGGAATCCTGAATTTGGAAGCCAATGCATTCGATCCGCCAGAAGGCTCCTTGCGCAAATCGGTTGGGCGCGGCGCGGTTGTCACGGCCATGGCGCAATCGGTGCGGGTCGCGACACAGATCCTGTCCGTCATCGTGCTGTCGCGGTTATTGTCGCCACAGGATTTCGGTGTCGTGGCGATGTGCGCGCCGGTGCTTGCCTTTATCGCCCTGTTCCAGGATTTCGGCCTGACCCAGGCGACGATCCAGAAATCAGGCATCCGGCATGAGGAGGTGAACTACCTCTTCTGGATCAATGTCGCCGTCAGCGCTATCCTGGCTTGCGTGCTTGCGGGTGCGGCGCCGCTGGTTGCTGCCTTCTACGGCGAGCCGCGCGTGACGGGCCTGGTGGCTGCGTTCGGGCTGCAGATCATGGCCTATGGGCTGGGCGCCCAGCATCTGGCGCTCTTAACACGCCGCATGCAGTTCGGCCGGCTGGCCGTCATCGACGTCGCCAGCGCCATTGCCGGGCTTGCGGTGTCGATCGCCTGGACCTTTATCGATCGCTCCTATTGGGCCCTGTTTGCCGGTACGCTGACCGGTGCCGTGTTGCCGACGCTCTGCTATTGGGCGAGCTCGCGCTGGCGTCCGGGCCTGCCGCGCAAGGTCGCCGGCATCGGCGAGCTGATCAATTTCGGCGCCGGCATCACCGGCTTCAACTTCGCCAATTTCTTTGCCCGCAACCTCGACAATGTGCTGATCGGCAAATATTGGGGCGAGGCGCAACTCGGCCTCTATGACCGCGCCTACAAGCTGCTTCTGTTTCCGTTGAGCCAGATCACCAACCCGCTGTCGAAGGTGATGGTTCCGGCGCTTTCCAGGCTTAAGGACGAGCCGGATCGCTACCGCAGCGCCTATCTGCGCGTCATGCCGCTGATCCTTCTGGTGGCGCTTCCCGGCGTCGCCTTCGCCACCGCGATGTCGGATGTGCTGATCCCCTTCGTGCTCGGCGAGCAATGGCGCGCAAGCGCCTCGATTTTCCTGGCGCTCGGCTTTGCCGGGCTGCTGCAGCCGCTCAACAATCCGGCCGGGTGGCTTTTCGTCAGCCAGGGCCGCTCCGGCGATTTCATGCGCTGGGGCATCATAACGGCCGTGACGTCGGTGCTGGCTTTCATGCTCGGCCTGCCCTATGGCGCGCTGGGCGTGGCGATCGCCTATGCGATCAGCGAATATCTGCGGACGCCGTTCCTGTGGCTTTATGTCGGCAGGAGCGGGCCGCTGCAGGCGCACCATGTGCTTCGCGCGGCAACGCCGTTCGTGCTTGGCGCCCATCTGGCGCTGGCCGTGATCTGGTTCATCAAGCCCCTGCTGCCCCAGCAGCATGTCGTCGCCCTGGCCAGCGGCGCCGTGCTCTCCTACCTCATCACCATCGTCATCGCACTGGCATTCGCCTCCGGCCGCGAAGCCTTGCGCGAGGCCCTCAAGATGCTGCCGGCAAGGCTGCCTGCGGCGGCGGCGCGCGAAGCGCAATAATTTGGGCGTCTTCGACTGCTACGGACATCTCCTCCAGGACCAGGTCTGAACCATGCACTACCGATCGATCTCCGATATGAACGACGCCATCGTCAGGGGCCTGCACCGGCTGCCGCGCGATATCGACCTCGTGGTCGGTGTGCCGAGAAGCGGCGTTTTGGCAGCGACGCTGGTCAGCCTTGCCGCGAACATCCCGATGACCGATCTCGACAGCTTCCTGGAAGGGCGGATCTATACGTCTGGCGTCACCAAGCGCCGTGCCGCTCTCGACCGCAAGGTTTCCGAGATGCGCAAGGTGCTGGTGATCGACGACAGCGTCGCCGGCGGCAACGCCATGCGCGACGCACGCGCCCGCATCCAGGCTTCGGGCATCGAGGCGGAGTTCACCTTTGCCGCCGTGTTCGGCCTTGAGCCCCAGCACCAGGAAACCGACCTCGTCTTCGAAGTCGTGCCGCATCCGCGCATGTTCCAGTGGAACTTCATGCATCATAAATTCCTGGCGCAATGCTGCGTCGATATTGACGGCGTGCTGTGCCTCGATCCGACAGAGGCGGAAAACGACGACGGCCCGGCCTATGAGAAATTCCTCAGCGAAGCGCGGCCGCTCCATGTCGCGACCCACAGGATCGGCTGGCTGGTCACCAGCCGGCTGGAGAAATACCGCGCGCTCACCGAGGCATGGCTCGCCAAGCATGAGATCAAATACGACCAGTTGATCATGCTCGATCTGCCGAGCAAGGCGGAACGGCAACGGCTCGGCGCGCATGGCAGTTTCAAGGCCGACTTCTACCGCAAGTCCGATGCCATCCTGTTCATCGAGAGCGAGCACGAACAGGCGCTGAGGATCACCGAACTGTCAGGCAAGCCGGTGCTGTGCGTCGAAACGCATATGGTCAGCTTTCCCAACACGCTGTCGCTGCCGGCACTTGGTCAGGCGGCCAGGAACCTGCCGGCAAGGCTGCGGCAGATCAAGTCGCAAGAGGGCCGCAAGAGCGCTGCCAAGACCATTGCCCGCGCCCTGCTTGGCGCCCGCGGCTACGAGACGCTGAAAAGCCGGGTCAAACGCCCGGCCTGACCTGCTCAGGCGGCGCCGTTAGGGCAATTCCAGGAAAAGTGTGAACGGTTTTCCCGGGAAAAGCGCATAGCGCTTTCCCTTGGGAATTGATCAAAACAAAGAGTTAGAGGAGTTCGCCGTTTCCGTGACACGGCGAACTCCTCTAGGCCGCCTGTCGCGCGCGTTGCTGCATCGCCCTGTCCAGTATCGAGAAGAAGGTGATGAACTGGCGATCGGGATCGAGTTCCGGGCGCCCGGCGAAGCTGCGGGCGAGGCTTGAAAGCCGGTCATATTCCTGGTTGTCGTTCCACAGCCGCCTGACGGCCGCGACCCAATCGGCCAGCGGAGCATCGTAATCCAGCACCACGCCACCGGAGCCGACAGCCTCGGGCAGACCGCCGCGCCGCGAGCCGACAACCGGGATTCCGCTGCAATGGGCCTCCGAAGCGACGCGGCCCCACGCCTCTTCCCACTTGCTGGGAGCAAGCAGGATCTTCGTGCGGCCATAGACCGTCTTCATGTCGCTGGTGCGGCTCTCCAGGACGACATTGCCCAAGGGAGCGATCGTCTGTTCGATCCGCGCCCGGTGATCGTCGTCGAGCTTCCAGCTTTCGACGAACAGGAAGGGGATTTCGCGGCAGGCGCCGGCGATCCGCACCGCGAGTTCAAACCCCTTTTCCTCATAAGGGTTGATCAGCGTGACGAACTGGCCCGTCGTTGGCGTCGAGTAGTGCGCCGGGTTGATGGTGGGCGGGATTACCACCGCCTCGATGCCGAACTCCTGTCTGTAGGTACGTGCGGTGAAGTCCGAATTGGCGATGTAAAGCGCTGAATGCAATTCGCGCAGATCGCCGCCCAATTCATGGAACTCGACATTGCGGAGATAAACGACCAGAGGCACGCCCTCCGCCTGCAGCGCCTTGCCGATCGGAACCGATTTGTGACACTGGACCACGGCGACATCGGGTTTCAGCCTGTCGACGGCATAGCCCGCCGCTTCCCAGGGAAACCAGGCCCGCACCACCGGATAGCCGGGATAGCTGTCGACAACCGCCGGCTGCCGCAACAGCTTCATCTTGGCGCGCGCCTTGAAGCCGAAGACACCGTCACCGAACAGGGCGGCGAGCACAGCGGCTTCATGACCGTGCTCGATCAGCTGTTCGGCCAGATGATGCGTGCTCGACTGAACGCCGCCACTGAACTCGGGCGGGTAGCCGTTGCCGCCTGCAAAGAGAACTTTCATGATCGGGCTCCTTGTCGCATCTCGTATTCCTTGCTCGGAGACAACAGGCAAAGTCCGCCGCCTCTCTTTTCGACGTCAGGCAAGTTTCGGCGGCTCCAGATTGGCGAAGGGATTGGTACAGGATTGCCAGCCGGTAAATCGGATCGGGTCGTTGGGCGAACTGCGCCAGGCGTAGTCCGTCAGCATATGGAATTCGGCGACGACCCAGCGGTCGAAATGCAGCAGATCTTCCCGCTTCCGCTGGGGCAGCAAGCGGCGCGCGGCCCCCAGTTTGAGCTCCTCCACCAAGGTGACGGCGTCACTCAGTTTTTCGCTCGGAAAGTTCCATGGATTCCTGTCGCGGAACGCCAGCACGAACTGCTGCAGATGCTCTATGCGGATGTTCAACTTGCCAAGGTATTTTTCCAGCGTGACGCGCACCAGATCCTCGTCCGAGAACGAGGAAACGGCGGCGTAGGCGACCCCTGTCGAAACCACTCCGCCAGCCATGACGGCCAGGGCCGAGCGTCTGGAAATCTCGATCATGCGATACCTCCTTTCACGCGATCCGGCTCGCCGCCCGCAAGGACAGCGCTGCCGCGGTCAGGCTCGGGTTGGCGCAGGAGCAGCTCGGATAGGTGCTGGTGCCGACGACGACCAGATTTCTGAGCTGGTGGTGGATCATGCCGCTGTCGATGACCGAATCGGCTGGGCCCGTACCCATCCTCAGCGTGCCCTGGACGTGCGATTCGGTCGGCCGGATGCCGCGATCGAAGAGCTTTTCGACCGGCAGCGGCGCCAGAAGGCCAGGCAATTTCTCCAGAGCGCGCGCCATGCCCTTCACCGCATAGTCCGATGGCGCCTTGAAGCTGACGAAGGCATTCTCATCCTCGTCCAGCGTGACGAAGTTCTCGGGATCGAGCAAGTCCTCGGTGACCACGACAAGCGGCAGCGCCTGGCGTAGCCGCCCTTTTTCGGCACGCAGTCCGTGCTGCCAGCGGTTCTCGAAATAGACCAGTGCCGCCGCATGCTCCGATCGGTGAGGACCATCATAGAGGCCGAAATTCAGGCCTGTTGTGATGGTGCTGCCGTCGAAATTGTCGACGCCGTCGAGATAGACCTCGAAATTCCAGCCGTAGGATTCGTGCAGGCCGCTGCCGACAAATTCGCCGCCCAGGCCGGATCGCAGCATGATCGCCGCGCTCTGGATGGCATTGGCGCCGAGAATGAAGAGATCGCCGCTGACCTGGTATTCCTTGCCGTCATGGCTGAACGTGACCGAACGGACAGCGCCGCCGACGTGATCGAGCCGGCGCACTTCCGCACCGAGGCAGACCGAAACGTCGGGATGCTCGAAGACGTGCATCAAGCCGTTGTTGACGGTGAATTTGGCGTCGACCGGACACAGCCAGCAACGCAGATTGGCACAGCACGAGGTGCGTTGCGATGTCGGCAGCCGCGCCCGCGCGGTTGGCATGACGAAGTGCTGGCCGGGCTGCGCCGCCTTCATCATCCTGTCCGGTGTCGACATGCGATGCGGCGGTTGCGGAAACGGCTTCGAGCGGGGCAGCATCGCCGCCATGTCGGGATCGCCGGAGATCGACATGATGTCTTCCGCGTCGCAATAGAACGGCTCGACGTCGTCATAGCTGATCGGCCAGTCATTGCCGATGCCGTAGGTGCTTTTCAGCCGGAAATCATTGGGATGAAATCTTGGCGTCTGCGCGAACCAGCAGTTCGTCCCGCCACCCAGTCCGATCGTGTAGTTCCACGGCTTGTTGGAATTGGTCTTGTAGGTCGTCTCGTCTTCGATGTCGGTGTTGACGTTCTGCTCGAGCTGCCATTCATGGGTGTTGTGGCGTCCCCACTCCAGCACCAGAATGCGCGCCTTTCGGCGCTTGGCGAACTCATGCAGGAAGAAGGCCGAACCGAAGCCGGAGCCGATCGCAACGAGATCGAAATGGTCCTTGGTGATTTGCCCCGGCTTTACGTCCAGCACCATCGGCTACAACTCCACACAGAAATACGCGCTCAGTCCCAGCGCCCGCAGGCCATGTGCGGACCGGTCTTGCATCCGTCTGCCAGGACCTGGTCTCATGCCGCCATTCTGCCGATCGAGTGATATTCGATGCCGTGGCGGGCGATGACCTTGGGGTCATAGAGGTTGCGGCCGTCGAAGATGACCGGCGTAATCAGCGCATCCTTTACCGCATCGAAGGAGGGCGCACGGAAGCTCTTCCATTCCGTGGCGATCAGCAGCGCATCGGCGCCGCGCAGCGCCGCCTCCTTGGTGCCGCACAGAAGCAGGTCGTCGCGCAGCCCGTAGATGGACTGGCATTCCTGCATCGCCTCGGGATCATAGGCCTGCACATTGGCGCCGGCCTTCCAGAGCGCTTCCATCAGGACGCGCGCCGGCGCCTCACGCATGTCGTCGGTGTTGGGCTTGAAGGCCAGGCCCCAGAGCGCAAAGGTCTTGCCTTTGAGGTTGCCCTTGAAATAGCGGTCCACCTTGTCGAAGAGAACCGATTTCTGTGCGTTGTTGCGCTCCTCGACGGCGCGCAGCAGCTTGGCGTCGAACTTGACGCCTTCGGCGGTCTTGATCAGCGCCCGCACGTCCTTGGGGAAGCACGAGCCGCCATAACCCAGACCCGGATAGATGAAATGGTAGCCGATGCGGGGATCGCTGCCGATGCCCTTGCGGACCTCCTCGATGTCGGCGCCGAGCTGTTCGGCCAAATTGGCCATCTCGTTCATGAAGCTGATCTTGGTCGCCAGCATGCAGTTGGCGGCATATTTGGTGAATTCGGCGCTGCGCACGTCCATCACGATCATCTTCTCGTGGTTGCGGTTGAACGGCGCGTAGAGTTCGCGCATCACAGCCTCGGTGTCCTCGCTGTCGGTGCCGACGATGATGCGGTCCGGCTTCATGCAGTCGGCGACCGCGGACCCCTCCTTGAGGAACTCGGGATTCGAAGCGACATCGAAAGCCAGGTCCTCGCGGCCTCTTTTCTTCAACGTGTCGGCGATCCTAGCTTTCACCTTTTCGCAGGTGCCGACCGGCACCGTAGACTTGCCGACGACGATCTTGGGTTTGTCCATTTCGCGGCCGATGGTCTCGGCGACGGCCAGCACATATTTGAGGTCGGCCGAGCCGTCCTCGCCCGGCGGCGTGCCGACCGCGATCATCTGGATCTCGCCATGCCTGACCGCGGCGGCGGCATCGGTGGTGAACTTGATGCGGCCGGCAGCATGGTTTTCCTTAACGAGGTTTTCCAAACCGGGTTCGAAAATGGGAACCAGGCCCTGGTTGAGCCGCTCGACCTTGGCGGCGTCGATGTCGACGCACACGACCTGGTGCCCGACTTCGGCAAGGACCGCAGCCTGCACGAGGCCGACATAGCCAATTCCAAACACCGTCAAATTCATTCGGTTTCATTCCCATGCAAGGCAGCGGACCGTTTTCGGTCCCGCCGGTTCAAATCGACTTTCCCAACTACTTTACACTGCATGCCAGCGATTCCGGAAATTGACAGGGTTCGCCGAGCGCCGTGAAGGCAACCCGCTCGATCTGCAGGGAAAGCTTGCGGCCCGGATCCGCGAACGCTCCCATCCAACCCTTCATCGTATCGCTGCCCCAAAAGCTGAAGAATATCTTCTGTGCATGGCTGGGCAGCTTCGCCGGGTCGGTAATCGTGTTTACCAGCTGGCCGTTGACGTACCATCGCAAGCTGTCCTTCTGCCAGACGAAGGCGTAGTCGTTGAAGGCGTTCTCCGTGCCGCCCGGCACGTCGACGAGCTTCTCGTTCTTGCCCTTGCCCGCGATATAGGCATTGACCTGCACCTTGGAGGTGTCCTTGGTCAGGACCTCGAAGTCGATCTCGTCCCAGGGCTGCTTGTCGCTGGGACCGATATAGGTGAAGAACGCCGCGTTGAGGCCGGAGCCGGTATCGGTCTTCAGCCGTGCCTCATAGGTGCCGTAGCCGAAGCGCTGCTTGGTCTGGATCTCGCCGCAGACGTAGTCGCGATCCTTCAGCGTCTGCTTTTCGAAGCCGAGCGACAGCACATTATTCGACAGTTCGACCATGCCTTTCGACCAGGTGCAATTCTGATGGCTGCCGTTGTTCCAGCCGTCGGAAACATACCAGCGCGCACGATCGAAGCTTTTGAAATCATCGACGAAGGACGGCGATGTCGGAATGTCCTGGGCGTAGGAAGGGGTTGCCAGGAAACCAGCGAGAGCAGCCAGCAGCAAGGCACCGAGCGACCCCAGCCGCCGCCGGGCGGCTTGCCCGGCCCGATATGAGAGAGACGGTGCGTCAATTGCTGTCGTAGGTTTCGGATTCGAATTCATACCAAACTCACCTTTGCGCTGTGTGTCCCCAACCCAAAGTCGACGTTCGAACCGCTCCTGAACGGGCCAACCTTGACCTCCCTTGTGACCCTCTCGATTGCTTCCCGCCCTGCATCAAATCTGTTGCAACAGTTCCGAGCCTTCACGTTCAACCTCTGCCTGCGCCTGCCGGCCAGGCGAATTCCGCCGAGGTGGCCGAATCGGCATTCTCGTCGAAGACCATATCCAGCGAATGACGGAGCTCTTTCATCATGCCGTCCTGGCGCGACAGCGCCGCGATGCGGCGTTCGCAATTCAGGATCGACTGTGTCAGTGCGCTGACTTCCGAAGACCGCTTGTCGGAAGCTGAGCCGTTTTCCATGGCTTCGACCAGGAAGGCGGCGTTGGTCGACGTTGTCCGGTAGCGATTCTCAAGCCCGGTTCTCTCGGCCTCGATCTCGGCCGCAATCTGCTCGAACAGCTTTGCCAGACGATCAAGACGTGAAACATCGGCCTGCCGGTCGCGGGCCGGATCCCTTGATCTGAAACCGAATATCGAGGCCATGGACTCAGTTCCTGTCATCGCCGGCTTGTGGGCCGGGCTTCTGGCCGATCCCCGCAGCCGGGGCTCAAAAACTCGTGTTGCGTTGTCCTGCTCCGGAGAGACATCAGACCAATCCGATCGGGGGCCAGTTCGGCTGGTCGTCCACTATGCTGCACCGCAACATAGACTGCCATCGTCGGAGCCGCGAGGCAACCACCCAATTCGTAAACTCATAAATCCGGCCGAAATGGTTTCCGTGATGACGTGCCGCGAGGACAAATTGCAAGCACCGGGGTCCGCTCTCAGCGTTCCTTGCCCATGCTGGTTCCGGCCATCAGAAAACGCCGCGGCGGGACATGTTTTTGGCTGGACATAAGGCCGACGCGACGAAACAGCGCCTCGAGCTTGTCGGAAGCCACGCCCTGGACGATGGGGACGAGGTTGGACAGGCTGGCGAAAGCGTAAGCCGCAGCCGATGCCAGCCCCCGCTCAGCCTTGACGTCAAGGAAATTGCGCAGCCGATATTTGTCGCGCACGTGCCGTTCATGCCGCCTTAGCACCGCCTTCGAGCCTTCTGGCAGACTGTCTATCGCCAGCAGCGCCAGATCCGCATCGGCCAAACGCTTCAGGTCCTGGGTCTTGTGGCGGCCGCTCAGAGAATCGGCGCGGACGACGGCGCCGTAGCCGCAGGAGCGAATGACCTTGAACCGTGCCCCGCATGCGACCGCGCGGGCGTAGAGTTCATAGTCCTCGCCCAGCCGCAGGCTCTCGTCGTAGCTCAACCCGTGGCGGTCGAGGAAGGCACGGCTGATCACCGGCTTCAAAAAGCCCAGTTCGCCCCTCTGCACGCGGCGCCTGGAGATGTTGCCTTCGACGAAGCGCTCGAAATCGAGGAATTCCGGATCGGCGGCAAATTGCGGCGCGACGATTTTCGTCGCGTCGCCCGTCGCATCATCCCTGATCAGCATGATGTTGTCGGCTGCGAAATCCCAATCGGCGCCGGCAAACAGGTTGCGAAACCGGCCTTCGAGGAAGAAATCGTCGGCATCAAGAATGCTGATGAACGGCGATTTCGAGCCGGCGATGGCTGCGTTGCGGGCAAAGGAGGGGCCGCGATTGACATCGAGGCGCATCACGGAGAGCCGCCCGCTGCCATCATCGGCGGATCGTGCGACATCGGCGGTGTGGTCGGTGGAGGCATCATCGACAACGACGACCTCCGCCACTTCCGGTTCGCGCAACGCGGATGCGATGGCGACGGCGATTGTCGCTGCGGCGTTTTTTGCCGCGATGATCACGCAGACCTCGGATTTCGTCATCGACATGGATTTGCCTCTCGTACAGGTAATATCGATTTGCCCTCGCCCCGTACTCCTTCGATGCCCTACAGAATTGCCATCAGCACCCGATTTGCCTTCATTCAGCGACTCCCCGGCCGCTCGAAGATACGGCGGCTGATATCGGCGGACGCCGCCCAGCCGGCTTCGGCCAGATAGCGGACCGGCGCGCGGCCGCACAGTTCCCACAGCACCGTTCGCCGCTGTGGCCACCGGAGCGACGGCAGCCACGGCGCGATGACCATGCTGAGCAGATCCTCATTGCCGATGCGCGACAGGATCCTGGTCGCGCGCTGCGACAGCAGCGTGCCAGCACCGCCGAGTAGCACATCGGCGGCGCGCAGGCCAAGCAGCAGCGTGTCGTCCAAACCTTGCACGGTTGCGGCATCGAGCAAACGCTGCTGATCCGCCTCGTCGAGCCGGCCGGCGCTGGCGCCGATATCACAGACGTAACCCGCGCAGGGTTCCCGGTTGAAAAGTGCCTTGGCAACGCTGATGCAGGACAAAAGCAAAGTATCGGCAACCGAGGTGAACGGCACCGTCGCGCCGGCGATTTCGACCTGTCGTTTGCGCCGCAGGAACCCGTCCGCGTCGCGCGGGCTTGGCGAGCCGGGCTGCTGGAGGCGGTAGTGGAGATCTACCGTGGACGACCTCGGCCCGTCGTCCCGGGTCATGTGCTGTTCGCCGAGGAAGCGGAGCCACCAGACGGAGTTCGACTTGCCTGATACCTCATAACCGATCTTGCGAAGGGCATCACGCGCCCTGACAAATCCGAGCGGCGAAACCAGAATGTCGACATCGCCGGACGGCTTCATGAAGTGGTCGTCGTAGAGAAGCTGCTGCTGGAACGGACCCTTCAGAAAAACAAAATCGATCTCGCTGGCGCGCAGCACATCATGGACCGCCATGGAATCCATGATGCAGGACGCGTTCATCGAAACCGTTCTCCTGCGGTAGGTGTCGAGCCATCGGAAAAGCTCAGGCGGCCTCTCAAGCGCGGGTGCGCGCGAAAGGGCCTTGAGGACAAAGGTGGCGACCTTGTTCAGCCTGGCGATGTCGGCAATTTTGGCACCGTCCAGATCACGCATCGAAATGTCGCCCGCGCCCGCGCGCAGCCCGGCGAAATACAATCGCAGGCAGGCCTGCACATAGGCCACCTCGTCGGCAGAGCCGGCGGCGCGCAATCGTTCGTATGAGCCGTCAGGCAAGGCCATTTAGCGCACAATCTCCAAAGAAAGCGGTTTGCGCGAACACTTATGCTGCATGTGCGAAGCAAACATCACCAAAAACCTCGGTGCCGTAAAGCCTTTCCTTTTGCAGTGCGAATTTTTGCAACCGAAGCGCCTATCGAGATCGCGTCGGAAAGAAGTGAGAACCGCGGCTGAAATATCCTTGTCAGGTTTTAGCCGATCCCCGGGCGAATTTTCCAAACAGAAGATTCTTTCCATTAGCGAGGCCTAAAAATAGGCACAAAGCAAACGACTTATGCAAGCAAAATCATGTGCTTAAAGAATCAGCGCGGGCGCTGCCATCGTGCCCAAGGAATCGGCTAAAAAGTGACAAGTTTTAGGCATGGCCGCTCATGTCCTGACGCCAGCAACGTAATTGATTAACGGAAGGTAAAACAGTCTTGACTCATAAATGCTGCCGTGCAGCTATTGCATTGCAGCATAAAAGTGCTGACGGCACTCGACAGGCCGTTTCCAGTCCTAAATCGGAGAGTAAAATGGAACAGAATGTTGAAAAGCATGAATACGAGACACCAAGCCTGACGGTTCATGGTTCGATTGAGACCATCACCCAGGGTGGCGGCGGCAACACGGCGATCGACGCATCGTTCCCCGCGCACACGCCGATCGGCGACCTGACGTTCTCCTGAGACTTATAGCCGTTTCCAGAGTGACATTTTTGGACTCTGGATTCAAAAACAGACGTAAGAGGGGTCGGGGGGCCAGCCTCCCGACTTCTCCTGCGCCAACCGGAGATGTCGAAGCGTTTTGTCAGTGAGGTGCGGGGATGAACCATGATCTGGCCGACCACGATAGCGTGAGTGCGACCAAGGATGCCGTGGCTTGCGAGTTCGGCGATGGCTTGGCGCTGCTCAATCTCAAATCCAATGTCTACTACAGCCTGAATGGCGTCGGCGCCTTCATCTGGGACTTGATCCAGGAGCCCCGGTCGATCGGGGACATCCGCAGCGCCGTGCTTGCGCGCTATAATGTCGACCCGGTGCGCTGCCAGGCCGATGTCGACGCATTGCTGAAGGGCCTGGCCGAAAATGGGCTTGCGAGACGGCATCATGAGGCACTTGTCTAAGCCGACCCAGCACAAGGCGCTGGTTTGGCAGGCCATAGTTTCGCGGGCCCTGGTTTCGCGGGCCCTGGTTTCGCGGGCCACGGCTTTACGGCAGGAACCCGCGAGGGAAACAGGCCTCAAGCAGTCGAAGCGCGGCGGAAGCCGGCACGGGCTGGTCAGGATTTTCTCCCTGAGCGGCTCGGAAATGATCTTCCTTGGCCATTGCCTGCTTGTGGTGGCGACAGTTCGGCTGGGGCTGACCCTGCTGTCCTACAATCGTGTACGCAGCCTGGTGACGCGGCTCGACGCGCGGCAGTGCGCCTCGATGGGCGAACTGCGGCGTGTCGCCTGGGGTGTTGCCGCCGCGGCCCGTTCCGTCCCTTACGCTACGTGCCTGACCCAGGCGCTCTCCGGCCAGTATATTCTCGCCCGCCAAGGCAATGAATCGACGATACGCATCGGCATCGAACGTGGTACGGGCGAGCAGTTGAAAGCACATGCCTGGCTGGTCAGCGACAACCATATCGTGCTTGGCGGATCGATCGACGGCTTCGCCCATCTCGTCGACCACGGCAGCCGATGAGCGGCGTCGCCGGAATCCTGCTGCGCGGAGCACACGCACCGGCGGTCGCGGCGGCAGACATTCAGCAAATGCTGGCGCGCATGCGCCATCGCGGTCCCGACGGCGGTTCATGGTGGCTGGACACCAGCATCGCCCTTGGCCACGCCTGGCTCAACACATCGGATGAGGTCGGTCCAGGCCCTTTGACGATGGCTGGCGGCCGGCTCGCCATCACCGCCGATTGCCGGCTGGACAACCGTGACGAGTTGCTGGCCAGGCTCGGTATCCGCGACCAGTCGGTGGCCGACGCGATCGTGCTGATGCGGGCCTATCTGCGTTGGGGCGAAGCCTGTCCGGAGCATCTGCAAGGCGATTTCGCGTTCGCCATCTGGGATGACGAGCGGCAATCGCTGTTTTGCGCGCGAGATCATTTTGGCGTCAAGCCGTTCTACTACCACGCGGCGGACCGGCGTTTTGCCTTTGCGTCCGAGATCGGGCCGATCCTGGGCGTCGAAGGTATCCGCGCGCGTGTCAGCGAGCGCCAGATCTCCGGTTTCCTGGCCGGGCTTCCCGACGACCCGCAGTCGACCCCCTACAGCGATATATTCAGCCTGCCGGCCCGCCACAGCCTGACCGTTACCGCGCAACAGGTGATGTTGCGTCGATACTGGCAGATCGAGCCGTCGGCGCGGCCCTTGCGGTCGGATGCATCGGAGGAATTCGCCCATCTGTTCTCGCAATCGGTGCGCAGCCGCATGCGAGGGACCTCGGCAGTCGGCGCAATGCTGAGCGGCGGCCTCGATTCCTCATCTATCGCCTGTGTCGCCGGCCTGCAGAATGCCGCTGCGCGCAGGCCGAAGCTGCCGACCTTCTCGCTGATTTTCGAGAGGGGCTCGCCGATGGACGAGCGGCCCTTCATCGATGCCGTTCTCGACCAGCAGAAGGTCGACGCGACGCTGATCCCGGTCGGCAACTATGCCCCATTCGCCGAATTCGAACGCGTGCTGGAAGAACAGGAAGGAACGTTCCTGGCGCCGGGCCTGACGCTCACCCGCGGTATCTACCGGACTGCCGGCGCCAAGGGCATCAAGGTGCTGCTGGACGGCCATGGCGGCGACGAGGTCGTTTCCCAAGGCCATGGTCACCTGCACGAGCTTGCGAATGGCGGCCGATGGATGGATCTGTGGCGCGAGGTCCGCAGCGCCTCCAATACCTATGGCGACAGCACGCTTGGCCTTTATCTCCAGTTCCTGACCCTCTACGGGCCGGCCTGGCGCATCGCCAAGCTGAGGCATCTGGCCAACCGTGCCCTGAACAGGATCCGCAAGCCCGCGCACGCGCAGCGCGCACGAAGCTGGCGCGACCTGATCAATCCGGACCTTGCCAAGCGCACCGAGCTTGTCGACCGGTTTCACCGGGCCGGCTATATGCCGCCCGGCGTTCAGGCCAGCGACGCCTTGAGCCATCGCTGGATCCTGTCGAACGGCTATGTCCCGCATGCCTTCGAGGTTCTCGACAAGGCCGCCGCCAATTTCGGCGTCGAGCCGCGATACCCATTCTGGGACAAGCCGCTGGTCGAGTTCTGCCTGGCATTGCCGGGCGAGGAGAAGCTGAGCCACGGCTTTGGTCGCTATGTGCTGCGTCGCGCCATGCAAGGCGTATTGCCGGAGGCGGTGCAGTGGCGGCGCGACAAGATCGACTTCACCGCCAATCTCGTCAACGGCATGCTGCGCAACCATCGCGACCTCCTGGAACAGCTGCTGGTCTCGGATGCGAACCGCATCGCGCCTTATGTCAATCTGCCGCAAGTGAGTGCTGCCTATGCGCGACTGCTGCGCCAGCCCGATCAGGCAGCCCCCCTGGATGTCCAGTATGTCTGGCGCTCGGCCTCGCTGTCGCTCTGGCTGCGGCAACTCCAGCACGGCGGGAGCCCCACGTGATGCCGCGCAACGAGCCGCTCGCTCTATACAATGATGATGCCTTTTCACATGGCCGGGCCATGCGAGAACGCCGCTTCTACCGCGCCTATGGTCTGACCATCGCGTCGGAGGTGATGTTGCCCGAACTGCAGCCGGCGCCGCCGGGGGCGGCGGATCTCGTGATCGCTGTCGGCGCGATCGACCTGCCAAAGCCGGCGCCCGAAGCCGCGACCGATTTTCGCTTCGAGCCGGACCGGCAATATCTGGCTTGGCATGCTGTCGGTGCGTTCCTGATCAGCGATGACTGCCGCATCGACATAGAACCGGCACCCGGCGTCGACGATGCGCTGCTCGCGTTTCCGCTGCTCGGTCCGGTCATGGCGCTGCTCTTGCACCGGCGCGGCCTGCTTGTCCTGCATGCCAGTGCCATCGCCGCAGCCGGCACGAGCGCCATCTTCATGGGTGACAAGGGAGCCGGCAAGTCGACGACGGCAAGCGCGATGATCCGGGCCGGGCATCGACTGCTTACCGATGACGTGGTGGCGCTGGACCTTGCCAATCCGAGTGAGCCAATGACCGTTCCGGGCTTTCCGCAGATCAAGCTGGCGGCCGACGCCGCTGCGGCGATCTCGCTCGGGGGAGCGGAAGTGCGGCCGCAAGTGCATCCGGCGATCGACAAAATGCAGCATCGCCTGAACGGTGACTTTTCAGGCGACAAGGTGCCGGCGACCAGGATCTATGTCCTCGAGCGCGGCGAAAGGGCTGACATCACGCCCTTGCCCGCCATTGCCGCCCTGCCGGCCATCATCAAATTCTCCTATGTGACGCGCTTCGGCCGTGCGGCGCTGCCCGACGACTTCGCGGCGGCGCATCTTCAGCAATGTTCATGGATTGCTAACCATATCGGCGTGTACCGGCTGGAAGTCCCGACGGGCCTGGACAGGATCGGCGAAGCCGTGGAGCTGATCGAAAAGGATCTGTCGGCTGGCAGCCGGCGGCCGTGAGCACAACCATGTCGAAGCCAATCCTTCGCCTGTCGCTGTTTCGAGAAATTGCCGCATTCGGCGCCGCCATTGCCCGGATCGGCGGCCGGCGAACATGGACGGCGCTGTTCTTCCTCATCCTCGGCAGCCTGACCGAGGGCATCTCCATCCTGCTGCTCATCCCGCTGCTGCATCTGGTCGGACGCGCCGACCAGGATTTCGCTGTTCGGCTGCCCAACAATGATTTCGTGCGCTGGCTGGTGCCTGACGGCACGCTGCAGCTGACGACCGTGCTTTGCGCGCTGGTCGGGCTTGTTGCAGCGCAGGCGGCGTTCAATCGCTTCAAGTCGGTCTACATGGCCAAATTGCTGTTCGATTTCGTCAACCGCGTTCGCATGAACCTGTTCGAAAGCATCGGCAAGGCGCGCTGGGGCGTTTTTACCCACATGCGCAGTTCCGATCTCGATCATGCCCTGACCGGCGACATCGACCGCGTCCAGGGCGCGGCGTTCTCACTGCTGATGCTGGTGCAGATCGCCGTTCTTCTGGCTGGCTATCTCCTGGTTTCCATGTTCATCTCGCCGGTCATGACGCTATTTGCCGTCGTCATCGGCATGCTGATGTTCGTGGCGCTGCGGCCCTTCCGGGCACGGGCCACTGCCTTCGGCCGTGTGCTGACCGCCAATCGCCAGGATCAGTACCGGACGGTCTCGGAATTTCTCGGCGGCATCAAGGTGGCCAAGAGCCTGAATGTCGAGGACAGCTATTTCGCGCAGCTGCGGTCGACGCTTGAAAGGATGAAGGCCGACAACATCGACTATGTGCGCAACAGCACCATCGGCACCGCGGTATTCCAGGTGGCGAGCGTGGTGGGCCTGAGCCTGTTCATCTATGTGGCTTTGGTCCGCTTCAACCTGTCGCTGGCCGAGATCGTCGTCCTGCTCCTGGTCTTCATGCGCATCGCGCCGCGCTTCATGGACATGCAGACGCAAGCCCAGCAAGTGCTGATCAACCTGCCCGCCTTTACGGCAATGCGCAGCCTGCAGGCACGTTTCGACGCCGAACGCGAACCAGGCCATACCGAGTTCGCCGACGCCGGGACACTCTCCCTCAATACGGGATTGAATATTCGCGGTGTCTCCTTCGCCTACGGAGATGCTGGCGCCAAGATGGTGGTGAGCGGCATCACCTTCGGCCTGCCGGCCGGCAAGGTCACCGCCCTGATCGGCCCGTCCGGATCGGGCAAGAGCACGATCGCCGATATGCTGCTTGGCCTGCTGGAGCCTACCACCGGCATGATGCTTGTCGACGGCGTCGAGATCGATGCCAGCAATCGCCGTCGCTGGCGCGACCAGGTGGCCTATGTGCCGCAGGACGTGTTCCTCCTGCACGACACGATCGCGGCGAACCTGCGCCTTGCCGCGCCACGGGCCAGCGATGGCGACCTGTGGGCCGCGCTGCATCAGGCGCACGCCGGCGAGTTTGTCGAACGGCTCGACCTCAGGCTCGAGACGGTGGTCGGCGATCGCGGCGTGCGGCTTTCGGGCGGCGAACGCCAGCGCATCGCGCTCGCACGCGCGCTGCTGCGCAAGCCGTCGCTGCTCATCCTGGACGAGGCGACCAGCGCGCTCGACTGGCAGAACCAGTCGCTGATCGTCAGGTCGATCGACGGATTGCGCGGCACGATGACGATCCTGACCATCGCGCACCGGCCGTCGATGATCGCCTTCGCCGACTGGGTGGTGGCGATGGAAAACGGCCGTATCGTCGAGGTCGGCCAATATCAGCGGCTGAAGGAAAAAACCGGCAGCCGGTTGTCGAGGATGCTGTCGGGGGAACAGTCAGAGAGCGAACCCGCCGATGTCGCGTGAGCCGGCGACCAAGACGCGCCGAAACGGATTCACGCGGCGCCTGGTCTCTTGTTTCGAAGCATGCCTCCAAACCGGGGGCAGGTTTGAGCAATCTGCATCAATGCAGGCCGCGCCTGGCACCGCCCAGCTTCTCGCTTTCGGCGACCTCTGGTGCGTTCAGTTTGCGCTCGGCGTCACGGGCTATGTCGGCAGGCGTCGGAGCGCTCCTGGCGATCATGGTGTAGATGAGCACGAAATAGCCGGCCTGAATGATCACGGCGCAGATGATGACGCGCACCAATATCGTGCCTATCGACGCACCGCCCAGCCAGGACCAGCCGACGACGATCGCCAGAGCGAAAATCATCCCGAGGATGAATTTTGGAAGTGCCATGCCCAACAGCCCATAAACCGGCTCGGGTATTTATCACGATTGCCCCACCCGAGCGCCGTCCCTTGTCATGCAGGCTTGTTAAGGTCGCCCACTCTCGACCGGTTGCTTCCGGCCTTTTCCACCTGTCGTCACCGTGACAGGTATAATTTGCAATTCTATTAAGGCGAGCAATAGGCGGCAAGGGCAACTTCGGATATTTTTGATCGAGCTTTTGCGATCGACTCTGCCATGCTGCAATGCACGCGACGGGAGCTAAGCCGATCTGCTCTCCTCGGCATTTTCAGTAAGATAGACAATATTAAGTAGTATTTTATACGGTTTTCACCATGCATTAGGGCAGGATAAAGCACTAGTTTGCAGCTTGCCTTGACAGATAGGTAGGTCTGCCTAAAAACGGCCCCACAAAGGCCCCTATTTTTTCGGCCGTGCCCATTTATTGTCACAAATGTGCTAAATACGCCGAAATTTGTGCATGACAAGCTTATTATTTAGTCAATTCATGACGTGACTATTTCAATGGGGTGGTAAATTGTGTGTTGCGCTGCAACATTTTTTTGGTATCGTGCGCTGAACCATTCGTTCAACGCATGGAGTTTACGGCATGAGGGACGTTGCCAAGTCGGCCACGGCGAGCTTTTCGCAGGCTGACATCGATTTTCCGCCACCGATCGGCGGCTTGCTCAAACGCAGCTTCGATATCGCCGGTTCACTGATTGGATTGATCGCACTCAGCCCGCTGTTTGTCATGATAGCGCTGCTGGTCAAGTTTTCCGACGGCGGCTCGATTTTCTACGGTCACAGGCGAATTGGACGCGGCGGGCGGATTTTTCCTTGCCTGAAGTTCCGCACCATGGTTCCGGACGGCGACAGGGTATTGGCAACCTATCTCGCCACCAACCCGGACGCCAACGCGGAATGGATCGCCACCCGCAAGCTGAAGAACGATCCGCGCGTTACCCGTGTCGGAGCAGTGCTGAGGAAACTCAGCCTCGACGAGCTGCCGCAGATCATCAACATCCTGCAGGGCGACATGAGCCTTGTCGGCCCTCGTCCGGTCGTGCGCGACGAGCTGGAGATCTATGGCACGTCCGCCGTCTATTACCTGAAATCCCGCCCGGGCCTGACTGGCCTGTGGCAAGTCAGCGGCCGCAACGATGTGTCCTATGACAGCCGCGTCGCCTTCGATCGCCACTATGTCGAGAACTGGTCGCTGTTCGAGGACGTTCGCATCATCATCAAGACCGTCCCGGCCGTCTGGATGTCGCGCGGTTCTTACTGACCGGCCGGTGGCCAATGCCAGACATTGGCATCGGCCATTCGACGCAAGCTCATCGGGCGATGGGGCTATAGCGGATCGGAACGTTGAGTTGAAAACAGATTTGTTCGAAGCCTTTCGCAGCGGCCCGGATTCCGGCCGGCTGCGGCGGGCGCGTTTGCTGGCCACATGCCTTGCCATGGCGCTCGTCGTCCCGCATATCGCCGCCGCCGGCGACTATCGCCTCGGCTCGCAAGACAAGCTCACCATCCGCGTCGCCGAATGGCAGACCGTCGAAGGCACATTTCGTGACTGGTCGGCGGTGAATGGCGAGTACACGGTCGGTCCATCCGGTACGCTGTCGGTGCCGTTCGCCGGCGAGTTGCCGGCATCCGGCAAGACCACGTCCGAAATCGCGGCGGCGATCGGCGAGGCTTTGCAGAAAAAGCTCGCTTTGTCAGACCGACCGGAAGCCTCGGTCGAGATGGCGCAGTTCAGGCCATTCTACATTTCGGGCGAAGTCCAGAACCCAGGTCAATTTCCTTATGTCCCAGACCTGACGGTGTTGAAGGCGATCAGCGTCGCGGGCGGCATCAGGCGCAACGCCGATTACGGCCCCCAGCTCGGCAAGGACCTTGTCACCGCCAAGGGCATGTTCGACATCTCCGACGACCAGCGCATTCGACTGATCGTCAGGCGCGCCCGCATCGATGCGGACATGGCCGGCAAGGCGAGTTTCGACGTGCCGAAGGAAGTCGAGGGCGATCCAAGGCTGCCAGCCATCGTCGCGGACGAGATGACGATCCTGACGGCCGACCAAAAGGCGTTGAAGCTGAAACTCGAGGCGCTCGACGATCTGAAAGGTGTCTTAGAGTCCGAGATCGAATCGCTGCAGAAGAAGATCGTCAATCAGCAGCAGCAGGTCGACCTGGCGCAGCAGCAACTCGCCAGTATCGGTCCGCTGGCGCAAAAGGGCCTGATCGCCAATGCCCGTCTGCTGGATTCGCGCCAGTCCGTGGCCGACCTGCAGGGCAAGATCCTGGACTACGAAACCGCCATCCTCACCGCCAAGCAGGCGATCAGCAAGGCGAAGCAGGATGCTATCGATGCCCAGAACACCTTGAGTTCAAGTCTCGCCACTGACCGGCAGCAGACCGAAGCCGACCTGAACGAGGCCGCGTTGAAGGTGAACATGCAGAAAGGCCTGATAGCCCAGGCCAGCGATCCCGCGATGGCGGCCGCTATAACAAACGATCAGCAACCTACCCTGCTCTATTCACTGGTGCGCAATCTCGATGGCAAGACCACCGAGATAGCCGCCAAGGAAGAAACCCCGGTGCTGCCTGGCGATGTGATCAAGGTCAAGCTGGCGCCGCTGGCCAGCCAGTAGACTTGCTAAGCGCTGAGCGGTTCATCATTTACAGAAATGCAGAACCGCTTCATACGCTCGTCGCCTTCTGTGAGCGGATGGTCCGCGGATATTCCCATTTGCACGTTCTGAGATTGGTTTTCGCGGCGCCGTAACTGGAAGTGCCGGCCGGACGCGCTGGCGCTTCTGGAGCACGGCTTTTGGACAGTAACAGCTGCGCGCCGGACGTCCTGGTCGCTCGGCGCACGCGAGTCTGACAATCCAGCGTTTCAGTCTATTTCGCGGAGGCATGGATTTCCCGCCTCGCGCCCGGCCTGCTTGAGCCTTCGATCAGGGGAATTTGTATTGACGCGACTTCAGGTCCCGAGACGATAGCTCACGCCTGATCGGCGACCGCCGGACGGCCGGCATGCCGAGGCCAGTCAGCCTCGCCCCCGGCCGCGTCAGCCGGCTCGGGACGCGGCGACCGCCGCCTGCGGGTAACGGGCAGCCGCGCCAGCTTGAAGAAGCTGAAATACATCAGGAAAGAACCCATGATGTAGGGGTTGAGAATCTCGACCTCGACGAAGGAGCGGATCAGCAGCAGCACCATCACGCCGAAAAGGATCACCGAGTCCGCCTGCCATGCCTTGAAGATCACCGCCGAGACGTGGCCGTAGAGCGTGCGCAGCATGATCAGCGACACCAGCGTCGCTCCGACGAAGCCGAGTTCGACGAGGGCCTCGATGTAGGTGTTGTGGAAGTGAAAGCCGGTGCGGGTGGTGATGTAGAATTCGTTCCACAGCCGCTCGGCTTCAGCGAAGCCCTGCACCCAATAGGCGGCATAGCCGACGCCGAGAATCGGCGATTTCTGCACCGTGTTCCAGCCTTGCTCCCAAAGATAGGTTCGCCCGGTGAGCGTCGAATCCTTGCCGAAGAGGCCGAGGACGAAGTCCATCAGCCCGAGATTCAAGGCGACGAAGGCCGTCACGACCAGCAGGCCGGCGCCGATCAGGAAGATGACCCGGCGATAGCGGCGTGACAGAAGTTTGCTCATCGCAAGAAGCGCCACCAGCGCCAGAACCGCGGGTATCGAGGCCATCGAGGTGGCGGAATGCGAGGCGACCAGTACATAGGCCGACAGCAGCACGACGGGCACCGCCAGTATGAAGCTCAGCCGGCCGCGTCTGTAGAACGCAAGGAAGACAACGCAGAAATAGATGCCAAGCGAGCCGACAAAGCCGATCTGATTCTTGGAGGCGAAGGCGCCGACGAAGTTCACGGTGCCGTCGAGGACATCCTCGGAATAATTCCCGACCTTCACAGAATAGAGAAGGACGACGAATATCCCGACCAGCGCCCCTATGGTCAACGTGCGCACGCTGACGGTGCGCGCAGCTATGTAGGCGCAGGCAATATGGGAAAAATACTGGACCGACGTCCTTGCGGTGACGCCGGGAGCCTGCGACCAGAAAACCGAGAAGCAGACATAGGCCGCAAACAGCAGCGGCAGCCAGGCGCTGGACAGATGTCGCAAAAACCGCCGGTAGTCGACCAGGATGAGCGGAAGCCAGACCGCATAGTAGGCCAGGATCAGCACCTGGCCGAAAATGACCGAATAGGAAAACGCCCAGATCGAGACGACTACGGCAAAGGCGCCATAGACCGAATTCTTCTCGGGATCGATCAGCAGGGACTTTGGAATCTTCATCTCAGAGTCTCGCCGACACGACCCAGGGCCGGCAAGCCATGAGCCGGCCGGAATCTTCGCAAATATGGGCGTGCAATAAACGGCGTCTCCATTGTGCAGTGCAATATAACCTATTGCGCCCGGCGCTCAATGGCAAATCCGGTCACCTTGTCTTACAGCGAGGCATCTGCGGAGAGATCAGCTGGTTGCGCGTCCGAGACGCTACCAAAGCGCTCCGCCGGTGATCTGGATGTTCTCCATGGTGATGCCCTTGGCGAGATCCGAGCACAGGAATACCGCCAGAGCCGCAATCTCCTGCGGCTGCAGCATGCGCTGCTGCGGGTTGCCTTTGGCGATCTCGGCCCTCGCTTCCTCAGCGGTGCGCCCCTTGCCTTCGCGCTCGACGACCTGCGCCACATTGCGGCGCATCAGTTCGGTCTCGACCCAGGTCGGGCTGATCATGACACAGGTGACGCCATGCGCTGCCCCTTCCAGCGCCACGCAGCGTGTGAGGCCGAGAAGGCCGGCCTTGGACGCGCAGTAGGCTGGGTTGTCCTTCCAGCCGACCGAGGCGGCGGTTGAGCCGATATTGACGATGCGGCCCCAGCCGCGCTCAATCATGCCCGGCAGCACGGCGCGGGTGGCACGGAAGGCGCCGGTCAGGTTGGTGTCGACGATCTTGTCCCACAGCGCGTCGGAATGGCCGCAGACCGGCTGCTCGGCGGTGGTGCCGGCAGCGTTGACCAGAATGTCGGCCGGCCCGATGGCCGCTTCGGCTTCCGCAACAAAACGGTTGGTGACGTCGCTGTCGCGGACGTCGAGATGGGCGGCGTGGACCCTGGTGCCGTGGGCGGCGAGAGCCGTACGCACCCGCTCGATCTCGTCCGCGCCTGGATAGTAGGCGGCATCGGACCTGTCAGAGCTGGCCGGCGCGATGTAGGAGCCGACGGCGACATTGGCGCCGGCTTCAGCCAAAGCCGTGGCAATGGCAAAGCCCATGCCCGAGAACCCACCGGTAACGATGGCGCTACGGCCGGAAAGGTTTGTCATGGCGCACGGTCTCCACTTCGTTCCGGGCAGGCAATCAGGCCTGACCGGATTTGGCAATCACACCGGCGCAGCCTCCATCGCCAGCGTTTCATGTTTGCTGGAGCGGTTTGCCCAGCCATTCGCGATAGAAGCCTTCGAGGTCGGGCTCGAAATCGTGGACTATGGGATAACCAGGTGCCGCCGCTTCCACCTCGTGCAGCGTGCCGCACTGCGGGCAGATGAACTCGCGGATTTCCATCCATTCGGGATCGGGGAGATCACTGTTGGGATAGATTTCGCGCAGCGCCTCCTCGGTGTTGCGCACGTTGATCGCAGCCTTGAGCTTCCAGTTCTTGCGATAGTCGCCGAAGGAGTGGCCGCATTCGCAGCGGGTTATCCGCTCATCGCCGCTCTGGCAGATGAACAGATGGTCCGAGACCGGCAGCAGGATCGGGTCCTTCCAGGCAACGCGATCCTGATAGACGGCAACCATCTTGAAGAAACGGTCATCGTCCTTGTAGGCACTCATGATCCGCCTTGTCTGTGGCCAGGGCAGCTTGCCTGCGGCCAGATCGCCCAGGACTTCCTTGCTGTACGAGGTCATGGTTTTGCTCCCGGCATGAAGATCGATCTGGCATCGACGTTCCAGAACTCGCTGAATTCGCTGGTGAAGCGCGGCGACAGCTTGATCGCGCTGGCGTACATTTTCTTCACCTCGGGGGCGAAATCGGCCTTTTTGACGCGGCCGCGCTCCTTGGCGATCCAATCCGCCACCGGTACTGCTTTCGCCAGACGCTGCTTGCGCATGGCGGCGCGGCGCTCGACCGTGGCGTCGATATCGGCGATGGGATAACCGTCCTCATCGTCCTTCAGCACGATGCCGAACACCTGGTCCGCCGCTTGCCGGGTGAGAAAGCCGTTCTCGACATCCCATGCCGTCTTGATCGGATCGCGCTCCAGAACGTCGCCGTAACCGCCGCCGCCATTGTAGGAATGGCTGAAGATGTCGCCGGACTTGTGCGGCGAGGTGATGTAGGGGCCCTCGACCACGACATGGTCGCCACCGATGTTCCGCTCGTAGTCGGAGACATGCGGATCGATGCCGGGCGCATGCGCCAGCGGTTCGCCTTTTGCCGCGAGTTCGTGAATGTCTGAGTTGCGCACCGCGCGATGCTTCTGGCAGGTCGGCGCCGGATAACCGCCGCACATGCCGCCATTGTCGAACACGCGCGAAGAATGTTCGGAGGTGTGGAGCCGCAGATGCGACGTCTTGTTGATCAGCCAGGTCGAGACGAAGGAACAGCCGCCGCGATATTTGCCGGCACCGCCGGAGTTGGGCACGATCGAGCGGCCGATATAGACCATCGGCATCGACTGTTCCCAGACCTCGATGTTGCCCATGTCGGATTCCGGGTTCCAGCCGACATAGGCGGTGTCGAGACCATCCTTGATGGCGAGCGCGCCGGAGCCGGCGGCGGCGCATTCAAAATGGGCCATGCCGAACGGCGTGCCGTACTGGCTCTCGCCACCCATTTCGATCATAGGACTGTTGACCTGGCCGACGAAGGCTTCCTCGACGAAGCCGCGGGCGATGAAGCCGCGCGACAGCAGGCGCTGGAAGACACCATAGGCCGGCAGCAGCAAGGCCCATGAGGTGGCGGTCGCCACCATTTCGTTGTCGGGGTTGGTCCAGGTGCCGTGCGGCAGTTTCAGTTCGGTTGCCATCCAGGCGCCGTCATTGACCAGCCCTTCGAAATTCATGTGCTGGGTCAGCGTCACGAACATGCCGCCATCCATGCCGGCCGGCGTGCAGTTCATCGAATGGTAGCCCCAGGGCTGCGTGCCCTCGAAGTCCATGGTGATCTTGCCGTCGGTGGTGATCTCCATCTCGATCGGGATATTATAGAGCCAGTCGGGATCGCCGAGCAGCTGGAAGCCGGGCTTTCCCGCCGTGACATGGCCGTAAAAAGTGTGGCCGCGATAGATGCCGGGCACGGTAAGCTGGCGGGTGCGGGCGAGCTGGGCGCGGCGGCCTTCCTCGATGAACTCCTTCGAGACCTTCATCCAGTAGTCTAGGCCGATCTCCGAGATCAGCTGCTTGACGCTTTCGCGCATGTCGATGCAGGAGGCGACCTTGGCCTTTTCGTCCAGCACCCAGTAGATCGGCATGCGCAGATTGCGTTCGCAGCGGATCACGTAGTCGCGGCGGATCTCGTCATTCTCGCCGATCTTCTCGGCGCAGACGAACAGACCCTCGGTGAAGCGCTCCTGCGCCAGACACACGTCGCCGCCCGGCGTGATGCCGCCGGCTTCCAGCTCGTGGCAGACAGCGCCGGCCCAGCCGACCAGCGTGCCTTCATGGAAGATCGGCACGACGTCCATGACGTCGGGCACCTGCACGGTGCCTATAAAGGCATCGTTGTTGGCGAAGATGTCGCCTTCGCGGATGCGAGGGTTGTCCTCGTAGCCGTTTTTGATCATCCATTTGATGAAGCGGCTCATCGTATGGACATGCACCATGATGCCGTTGGAGAGCGCAATGGCGTCGCCCTCGGGCGTGTAGATGGCGACCACCATTTCGCCGACCTCTCGCACGCCGGGCGAAGCCGAGATGCGGCGGGCCATTTCGCGTGCCGAGACGCAATAGGCGCGCAGCTTGGTGTGCAGCGTCTCGAATTTCAGCGGATCCTGGTTGCGCAGCGTGAGTTCGGTGATGCCGTCATAGCAACCGGTCTCCTCCATCAGCCGCTCGGAATCGAGCAATCTTTCGCGAAGGCGCAGGGCCGAGGCAGGTTTGTCCAACATGGCGGTCGCCCTCTCAAGCGTGGGTGTAGTGCAGCAGCGTCCATTCATCGACATGGACGCGGTCCTGCGGATGAACGACGAGCGTGGTGGCGGGATGTTCGATGATGGCCGGGCCGATGACTTCATGGCCGGGCTGCAAAAGGTCCATCTCGTAGAGATTGGCCTTGTGCCAGCGCCCACCGATATACGCCTCGCGCACACCCTTGTGGGCGGAAGCAGGATTGGAAGCGCCGAGGGGTCGCTTGAGCAGCACCGGCTTGACCTTGTCAGCGGTGGCGATCAGCCCGAGTTCGGTGATGGTGAAGCCGGCTTCGCCATAGCGCGACACGCGGTGGTTGACCTTGGCATAGACGGCTTCGAATTCATCGATCACCTTGCGCATGTCGTCGGCCGAATCGACCTTGGCAAGCGGCGCCATGACCTCGACGTCCTCGAGCTGGCCGGTGTAGCGCATCATCAGGAACGGCACGGTCCTGATCTTCTCCCTGGCATGGCCGTCGGCGATCATCTCGTCGACCGCGGCCCTGGTCAGGTCGTCCCAGACAGTGGTGACCTTGGCGCCGAAGGCGGCCAGCGTAGCCTCGTCGGCACGTGACGGGATGTCGTGCTGGGTGGAGACGGAATGACGCCGCATGAAATCGGCCGTGGTGCAGCCGAAGGCGGAGAAGGCGGCCGCAAACTGGAAGGTGATGATGTCCTTGAAGCCGATGCCCCTGGAGCAGCCGGCCAGATGCAACGGGCCGGAGCCGCCATAGGACAGCAGTGTGAATTCCGAGGGGTGGATGCCTTGCCCGGAAATGACCCGGCGCAGCGCGTTGTTGGCATCGGACTCCAGCATGTCGATCATGCCTTCGGCGGCTTCCTCCAGCCCGACGCCAAGGATGTCGGAGCATTTCTCCTGGAAGGCGCGGCGGGCCTTTTCGACCTGCAGCACGACCTTCCCGCCCAGGAAATAGTGTGGGTTGAGGCGGCCGAGAATGGCGTCGCAGTCGGCGATGGTCGGCTCGGTGCCGCCCCTGGCGAAGCAGATCGGACCCGGATCGGCGCCCGCACTTTCAGGCCCGAGCGAAACTTTCTTGGTCAGCGGGTCGACCTTGAGGATCATGCCGGCGCCGGCGCCGATCGTGTCGAGATGCAACGTCGGCACGTTGAGCTTGAAACGGTCCATCAGCGGCTCGTTCTCGATCCGGGTCTGGCCGCGCGTGATGACGCCCATGTCGAAGGAGGTGCCGCCCATATCCGAGCAGATCAGTGAGTCGTTGCCGATCAGCTTGCCGACATAGGCAGCGCCCAGAATGCCGCCGATCGGGCCGGAGATCATGGTTTCATGCAGGCGCGGATGGTTGATCGAGGTCAGGCCGCCGAAGGAGAGCAGCGTCTGCACGCCATACTTGAAGCCGTATTTCTTCGAGACGTCCTCGATACCCCTAAGTTGCTTGCGGCCACGCGAAGTCGCGTAGGCCTCGATCAGCACCGAGTTCAGCCGTGACTGCTCACGGATGACCGGACGAACCTCGTGGCTGGTGTAGACGATGATGTCAGCGCCGGCCTCCTCCACCTCTTCGCGGCAAATCTCGGCGATGCGCTTCTCGTGCACGGGATTGACGTGCGAGAAGATGGTCATGATGCAGATCGCTTCGACCTTGTCGGCGATCAGTTTTTTGGCGGCGATGGAGACCTCGTGTTCGTAGAGCGGCAGCACGATGTCGCCGAACTGGTCGATGCGCTCGGTGACGCCATGCGTGCGGCGGCGCGGCACCAGCGGATCGGGATGATGATGGGTGACCGCATGCAGCCGGTCGGCATAGGAATAGTCGGCCCAGGCCTGCAGTCCGCGGCCCATCAGGATCATGTCCTCGAGGCCCTTGGTGGTGATCAGGCCGAGCCGGCGGCCGGTGCGCGACAACAGCGTGTTGAGCATGCCGGTGCCGGAATAGAGCACGACATTGACGCCGGAAAACAGTGATTCCAGCGAGATGCCCCAGGCATCCGCCGCGTCCTCAGCAGACGCGAGGAAGCCCTCGGCTTCGTTCTTCGGCGTGGTCGCCGACTTGCCGATCTTGAAGTGGCCGTCCTGATCGACAAGGATCGTGTCGGTCATGGTGCCGCCGGCGTCGATGCCGATGACAATTGGATTGCCGACGATGGGGGCGGTGAGATTGGGTTGGGTCACGGTCGCCTCGGGATCTGGTCTAGGTTGACGCCAGGCTAGATTCGACAGGCGGCTTCGCGCCATATGCCTAAAGACACAATGACGGCTGGGCTGACATCGCCGAGAAAAGGGCATGCGCATGGACAATATCTGGGCGCCGCTCGCCAAAGCGATCGCCGCCACCGGCACCGACAGGCATGTCGACTGCCTGATCGACCTGATCGGCGCCGACATCGAGCACGACCTCGTCACGGTGACGCGCTATTCGGCGACGCAGACGCCGGAATTCGTCAAGCACCGGCGCTTCTCGGATGAAATGATCCGGCGCTATCTCGACAACTACTACGTCTTCGACCCGTTCTATGCCTCGTGGCGGCGCGAACGCCGGCTGGGCATCATGCCGCTGAAGCGGCTCGCCGACGACGAAGCCAAGCGCGGCCAGTACATTGCCGGCTTCCTGGCGCAGTCGGACATCTGCGACGAGGTCGGCATCATGCTGGCCGATGGCGGTGACTGGAGCCTCGGCATCTTCCTCGATCGCTCGACCGCTTCTTTCAAGGACAGCGAAATCTCGCTGCTGGACGAGCGGCTGCCGGTGTTCGAGGCGCTGCATGCGCTCGACATCAAGGCGCGCGGAACCGAATTCTCCCGCACATCGGCACCGACCAGCCCCGGCGCCTCGCCCCGGCAGGAGCCGACCATTCCGGCCAGCCTGTGGCCGGAGCTGTCGCTGCGCGAGCGGGAGCTGGTCCAGTTGATCCTCGCCGGCCACCCGACGGCGAACATCGCCGAGCGCCTCGGCATCACCGTCGGCACGGTCAAGAACCACCGCCGGCGTATCTACGAGAAGCTCGACATCACCACCGAGCGGGAATTGTTTTTGCAGTTCTTCCAGCATCTGGTCGACTGACAGCCGGGGTTCGGACAGCTAGGCGGTTTACGCTTTTTCCCGTTGCAGGTTAGAGCTCATCCTCCCAATTGGCGCCGCCATAGAACACACGGAAAATCACCACTTGGTCGGATTCCACTGTAAAGGTCACCGTTACACGGCGCTCAAAACCGACAACCCGAAGCCCCGGCCGCAGATCGTCACGGCGTGTTCCGCGCTCCGAGGCGTAGTCGAGACCCTGGCAGTAGGCTTCGATACGCTCGATATAGCGTATGGCCGTGACGTTGCCGGCGGCGATCTCGATGGTGTCGTATATCCATCTTAAGTCCGTTAGGGCTTCCGGCAACAGAACAATATGCCGGCGCTTCACACATCCCTCTTAAAGCGGGCGGCGTGGTGAGCGCGGATGTCGTCAAAAGCCTGGTTGGCTGGGATAACTCGGGAAGGGTCTGCCTTCCATCTGTCATAGGTCGGCACGACTTCCTCGCGCAGCCAACGCTCTACGGCCGCGTCGCGCTCTTGCAGGGCACGAAGCCCGGCGCGGATCACTTCACTGCTGGTCGCATAGGTTCCTGATTCAACGAGACGGTCGATGAAAGCAGCCTGCTCTGTTGGCAGGCTGAAGGTGCGCTTTTCGGTGGCAGCCATGATTTCTCCTATAATGTCGGTGTGATTATATCATACCAATATCGAATAGCGTTAGAAAATCTGTCGGGCGAAGAACCGACATGGGGCCTGCTAGCAGTCTCAAAATTCCTCTTGCGGAACCGCGCCGTCCCGGCTTAGTCTCTGCCTCGTCACAAAAATGAAATTTAATTCCATTTGTGTGCAAACCTTCTAGCCAGCATCGTGCCCCAGGAAAAATGAACGGCCTAATCGACTGAGAAAATATTTGATATATCATCTACCAGAACGGAAATAGCTGACATGGTCCAGCAGACATCGATCCAGCCATCGGCGCCCTGGTTGCGGCTAGAGGTTGACGATTCGGACTGGAACGACGCCGAGGTTTCGGGCCTGGTGCGCTGGTACCACCAGATGCTGCTCATCCGCCGTTTCGAGGGAAAAGTGCTCGATCTCGCCAATGCGGGGCTGGTGCATGGTCCGGCGCATGCCAGCATCGGCCAGGAGGCGACGGCGGTCGGCGCCATGTCCGTGCTCGGCACGGGTGACCGCATCAACGGCACCCACCGCGCCCATCACCAGGTGCTGGCCAAGCTTGTCAACGCGCAGACGCCCGGCGGATTCGACCCGCTGCATGACGCTTTCAACCCGGACATGCAGGGCTCGGTGCGCGGCCTGATGGCCGAGATCATGGGCCTCAAGTCAGGCTATTGCGGCGGCCGTGGCGGCTCGATGCATATGCGCGACGATAGCTCAGGGATTCCTGGCACCAGCGCCATCATCGGTGGCAACCTGCCGCATGCGGCAGGCTACGCGCTGGCCGACAAGCTGCTCGGAACCGGCAACATCTCGGTCGCCTTCTTCGGCGACGGTACGATGATGGCAGGGCCGGCCTACGAGGCAATGAACATTGCCGCGCTCTACCGGCTGCCGGTGATCTTTTTCGCCGAAAACAATCTCTATGCCGTCTCGACGCACATCAATGAGCAGACGCGCGAGACGCGGCTGGCCTCGCGCGGACCTATGCTCGGCTTTCGCGGCATCGAATGCGACGGCATGGATGTGGTGGCGGTCCATCACGCCATGCGCGAGGCGCGCCGGACGATCGAGGAAGACGGCGGCCCGGTGCTGGTCGAGGCGCTCTGCTACCGCTTCCTGCATCAGAGCGGCGCCCGCCCGGGCAGCGAATTCGGCTACCGCACGCGGGCCGAAGAGGACGCCTGGAAAGCGCGCGACCCGCTTGCCACCATGGCGGCTCGCCTGAAGACGATGGGCATCCTGAACGATTCGGACCTCGGCACACTCGACCAGCGCGTCATGGAGGTGGTCAACACCGCTGCCGATTCGCTGACCGAAATGAGCGGCAACGCGCTGCGCATTCCTGATCATCTGTGGCCGGACCCAAGCGACGTCGACAACCAGATCCGCGGCGATCTTTCCGAACTGAAGAGCGAGCGCTTCCTCGAGATCGAGGACGTGCCGCCGGCCGAGACCAAGCCGGTCAAATTCATGGTTGCCGCGTCCGAGGTCATCGCTCGCGCCATGGAGCAGGATCCGCGCATCATCATCATGGGCGAGGATGTGCACCGTCTGCGCGGCGGCGTTTCGGGCGCCACAAAGGGCGCGCTGGAGCGCTGGCCGGAGCGTGTGCTGGCGATGCCGATCGCCGAGAATGGTTTTGTCGGGGTGGCGCTGGGTGCAGCGCTTTGCGGCCTGCGGCCGATCGTCGAGATCATGTTCGGCGACTTCTGCCTGGTTGCCGCCGATCAGTTGTTCAACGCGGTCAGCAAGGTGCGGCACATGTTCGGCGGCGGCTTTCCGGTGCCAATCGTGGTCAGGGTGCGCGTCTCGCCGCACACCGGCTACGGCTCGCAGCATTCGGGCGATCCGTCCGGCCTGTTCGCCCTGTTTCCCGGCTGGCGCATCGTCGCGCCGACGACGCCCTTCGACTATATCGGCCTGATGAATTCAGCGCTGAAATGCGACGATCCGGTCGTCGTCATCGAGCATGTCGAACTGTTCCCGAGCGAAGGCCCTGTGCCTGCGGACGACCGCGACTATTGCGTGCGGCTCGGCAAGGCGAAGATAGTCAGGCCGGGCAGCGCCTGCACACTGCTCACCAGCGCCAGCATGGTTGCTGTCGCCAGACAGGTGGTCGAGGAGACCGGCGCCGATGCCGAGATCATCGACCTGCGCAGCCTCGACCCGACCGGGCTCGACTGGCCGCTGGTGGAAGCCTCGATCCGCAAGACCAACCGAGTGGCCGTCATCGAGCAGGTGCAGCGTGGGCTATCGCTTGGCGGACGACTGACACAGGAGATTCAGGATCGCGTGTTCGATTATCTCGATCACGAGATCCTGCATGTGACGGGAAGCCTTTCTGCTCCCGTCGTATCGGCCCCGCTCAACCGCGCCGCACTGGGCGGCGCTGAAAAGCTCAAGGCCGCGCTTCAATCCCTCACTGGCGTGGGCGGATAGAGCGAACGCATTGCCACAAAGATCCGACAAGAAAATGGGAGAACTGACATGACCATCCTACCGAGAAGCAAGACCAGAGCGACGATTCTGGCAGCCGTGCTGCTGGCCACCAGCGCCTTCTGGGCACCGGCCACCTTCGCGCAGGACAGCAAGCCGCTGGTCATCGCACGCAACATCGACCTCAACTCGCTCGACCCGCACCGCGCCTTCTGCGACACCTGCCAGATCTACAATTCCAGCGTCTATGAATCCCTGCTGACGCTCGACAAGGACAACAAGCTGATCCCACTGCTCGCCTCGAAGTGGGAAGGCAATGCCGACCAGAGCAGCTTCACCTTCACACTCGACCCGGCCGCCAAATTCTCGGACGGTTCGCCGGTTGAAGCCAAGGACGTCAAATGGTCCTGGGAGCGGCTGAAGAACCTCAAGGGCAGCGCCTCGTTCCTGATGGACAATGTCGCCTCGATCGAGACCCCGGACGCGCATACGGTGGTCGTCAAGATGGTCGCGCCGAGCTCCGAATTCCTCAACATCGCGGCGGCGCCCTACGCAGCGGTCGTCAACAGCAAGGTTGCTTCCGAAGCCGGCGCCAAGGCCGATGCGGAAGCCTCGACGACAGACAATGCCGAGGCCTGGTTCCTGGCGCATTCGGCCGGCAGCGCGCCGTTCGTGCTGAAATCCTATGAGCCCAATTCGGAGCTGCGGCTGGCACGCAACGACAAATACTGGCGCACGGCGCCGGCGCTGAGCGAAGTCGTCATCCGCCAGACCAAGGATGCGGTGGCGCAGGCGCAGATGCTGCAGAGCGGCACCGCCGACATCGCCATGCAGATCGACCCGGATACGGCCAAGACGATGACCGGCAGCGACGTGAAGATCGAGACCGTGCCGTCCTACAACTTCATCTATGTGGCGCTGTCGCCCGGCGCCAAGGCCAACAAGGTGCCACTGACGCCCGAAGTGCGCGAGGCCATCTCGCTCGGCCTCGACCGTCCGAGCATCCTGGATTTCACCATCGGCTCCGAAGGCCAGTTGATCAGCGCGCCGATCCCGCTCGGCTTCCCCGGCGGCTCGGGCTTCGAGGCGCAGCCCTATGACGTCGCCAAGGCAAAGGAACTTCTGGCCAAGGCCGGCCATGCCGACGGCTTCGAGATGGAAGCGGCGTTTCCCGGCATGAACGTCTACGGCGTCGATCTCTCGCTGTTGATGCAGAAGGTCCAGCAGGATCTGGCCAAGATCAACATCAAGCTCGATCTGCAGCCGATCCCCTTCGCCAACTGGCGCGAACGCGTCAATGGCGACGGCATCCCGATGACGGCGGTGTTCTACGCGCCGGACTATTACGGCACGTCGCAATACATCGATTATTTCGCCATGACCAAGGGCAGCCCGTGGGCGCGCCGCGCCGGCGCGGAGCGCGACCCGTCGGTACTCAATCCGAAGGAAGCGGATATCTACAAGGCAGCCCTTGCGGCAAGCGGCGACGAGGCCGCCAAGCTGTGGCATCAGGCCGGCGAGGAGATGATCAAGGACAGGATCATCCTGCCGTTGATCAGCCCGAACCTGATCCTGGCCTACAAGTCGGACGTCAAGGGCGTGCGTTACAGCGCCTGCTGCAACTTGCCGCTGGCGGAACTCAGCCACTGAGCGAAAAGATGCGGGAGGCGGCCAGCCGTCTCCCGCTTCTTCATTCTGGACGATCAGCAATCTTGTTCTTCCAGCACCAAAACCAATATATGATATATCAACGCGTGGAGACCTCGTTATGCCTTCCCTGATCAACTCCAAGGACCAGCTGCTGCGCGAGCGTGCGGCCTCGGTCATTCCGGGCGGCATGTGGGGACACATGGCCACGCGCTATCTCGGCTCCGCCTATCCGCAGTTCTTCGAGCGTGCCGACGGCTGCCGGGTCTGGGACGTCGATGGGCGCGAATACATCGACCTGATGTGCAGTTGGGGTCCCAACATCCTCGGCCACCATCATCAGGCGGTCGAGGCAGCAGCCGAGCGGCAGCGTCGCCTCGGCGACGCTATGAACGGCCCCGGCGAAGTGCTGGTCGAACTGGCGGAGTTGCTGGTCAAGACCGTCGCGCATGCCGACTGGGCGATGCTGCAGAAGAACGGCACCGACGCCACCACGGCCTGCGTGACGATCGCGCGCGCCGGCACCGGCCGACGCAAGGTGCTGGTCGCGCGTGGCTCTTATCACGGCGCCGTGCCGTGGTGCACGCCTTCGCTCGCCGGCGTCACCGCCGAAGACCGCGCCCATCTGATCCATTTCGACTACAATGACGTTGCCAGCCTGGAGGCAGCCGTCGAGCAGGCCGGGGATGATCTTGCGGCGGTCGTAGTGACCGCCTTCCGGCACGACATCGCCCGCGACCAGGAATTGCCGACCGCCGCCTTCGCCAGACGGGCGCGCGAACTCACCACCGCCGCCGATGCGGCGCTGATCGTCGATGATGTCAGGGCCGGGTTCCGCATCGACCTCGCCGGCAGCTGGGAGCCACTCGGCGTACGGCCGGACCTGTCCGCCTTCTCCAAGGCGATCGCCAATGGCTACCCGCTTGCCGCGATCACCGGCACCGACCGGTTCCGCGAGGCCGCGACCAAGGTCTATGTGACGGGTTCGTTCTGGTACGGCGCCGTCGCCATGGCCGCCGCGATCGCCACCATCAACACGCTGCGCGACACCGACGCGATTGCCCGCATGACTGAAGCCGGCGACAGGCTGCGCTCAGGCCTCGATGCGGCTGCCAGGAAGCATGGCCTGTCGCTGCGCCAGACCGGCCCGGTGTCGATGCCGATGGTGCTTTTCGATTGCGATGCCGAGTTCAAGCTGGCCAATGCCTTCTGCTCGGCCGCCTTGCGCGAAGGCGCCTATTTCCATCCCCGGCACAACATGTTCCTGAGCGCCGCGCACACCGCAAAAGACATAGATCTCGCCCTGCAGGCTGCCGATGCGGGCATGGCTGCCGCGGCGCAGGTGGCGTGACCGGCGCCGATGCGGTTCGGAGAAAAAGTTCGTTCAGCCGGCGGCCGACACCAGTCGGCCGTTCTGCGCCGCGCGGCGCAGTTCCTCGGGCGTGACCGCACCGTCGTTCAGCCGCTCGAGCACCTTGACCAACAGGCGGCCGCCTTCGATCATGTCCTGCTGAATGCCCTTGCGCACGCCGTTCTCGTCGCGCGCCCGCAGCGCGTCGAGAATGTCGAGGTGCCTGTGGCGGCCGTCATAGGTCGGCCTGGCGTGCGGGTACTGATAGTTCACCAGCGGCCCGTTGCGCAGCCAGATGCCCTCGATGATGGCCAGCAGCTCCGGCATTTGCGCCGCCTGGTAGATAGAGTGGTGGAATTCCCAATTGTCGCGGACGGCTTCGAACCAATGGCCATTGTCCTCGTTGGCAATCAGCCTGTCATGCACTTCGGCCAGACGGTCGATCTCGCGCGGCTCGATGCGCGTCGTTGCCGCCGCGCCCGCCATGCCTTCGAGATGCAGCCGGATGCTGCGCAGTTCCAGATATTGGGCCAGCGACAGCTGGGCGACGGTGATCGAACGACCGGCCTCCATCTCCAGGCCTTTTTCGCGCACCAGCTGCATCAGCGCCTCGCGCACCGGCGTTTCGGAAACCTGAAGGCTGGCGGCGAGGTCGCGGATCTTGAAGCGATGGCCCGGCCAGAAACGGCCTTCCATCATGGCGCGGCGAAGCTCCTCGTAGACGCGCGTCGTCAGATTGTCGCGCGCGATCGGCGCGATAGAAGCAGTCACATCCGCTCTCCGTTCTTGCAACAGCGCAGGCGTCGCCTGCGTCGCGTGGGCTGTGTATATGATACCACGAATGGCCTGACCACCGACATGAGACAGGCAACTGTGAGACGGGCAGCCATGGTGCAGACGGATATGAGACGGGGCGCATGACCGCGACGCCTTCACTCCTGTTTGGCGCCATAGCCGACGATCTGACCGGCGGCACCGAGCTGGCGTCGATGCTGGTGGCGCGCGGCATTCCAACGGGATGCACGGTCGGACTGAGTGCGCCGATCCCACCAGGCAATCTTGCCCATGTGATCCTGCTCAAGACACGCGTCATCGCGGCCAGCGATGCGGTGCGCCAGGTTCTGGAGGCGGCGGACCGGTTGCTTGAAGCTGGTGCCCGGCAGATCTTCTTCAAATATTGCGCCACTTTCGATTCGACACCTGCCGGCAACATCGGTCCTTGCGCCGAGGCGCTGCTCGAGCGGCTTGGCGGCGGCGTCACGCTGTTCACCCCGGCCCTGTGTGAGACCGGCCGCACCGTCTATCAGGGACACATGTTCGGCGGCGCCCAGTTGCTGGGTGAATCGCCCAAGCGCTTCGATCCGCTGACGCCGATGACCGATTCCAATCTGGTTCGCGTGCTGCAGGCGCAGAGCAAAGGCAAGGTCGGGCTGGTGCCCTATCTCGTCGTCGATGCCGGGTCGGAGGCCATCCGCAACGCCATACGAGAGCACAGCGCGGGCGGCGAGATACTGCTGATCACCGATACGATCCGCGAGCGCGACCTGGTTGCGATCGCGGAAGCGACCTTCGACCTGCCGCTGATGACCGGCAATTCCTCGGTCGCCGCGCATCTGCCGCCGGCCTGGCTCACGCATGGGCTGCTGAATTCAGGCGATCTCGTTGCCGACAGCCTGCCGGCCGTCGAAGGGCCGGCAGCGGTGCTGGCCGGCAGCGTCGCCGACCGCACCATCGAACAGCTCGAGCGTTTTGCGCGCAACAATCCACTGCTGACGATCGACCTTGCCAGCGCCTTTGCCGGCGCCGATATCATGGCCGAAGCGCGTGCCTTTGCCGAGCGGCATTTGCCCGGTGCGATGATCGCCATTGCCACGACCGCGCCGCAAGCGACGGTCGAAGCGCTGCAGCAGGCGCACGGCCGCGATGTGGTGGCAGCAAGGGCGGAAGAGATCCTGGCCGGGATTGCACAGATTCTGGTGCGTGAACTCGGCGTCCGCCGGCTCGTCGTCGCCGGCGGCGAGACAGCCGGTTCGGTGGTCAAGGCGCTCGGCATCGACCGGATCGCCATGGGCGCCTATGAGGGCCCGGGACTGTCGCGCGCCATCGCCCACCTCCCCGACCTGCCATCCGATCCGCTGGCGCTGATACTGAAATCGGGAAAGCTCGGCGGCCCGGATATTTTCGCCGACGTCCTGCAAGACATGACACGGGCGACCACCGTCGCGCCGGCGATCGACACATGGCCACCGGCAAAACCTGTCATGTGGCCAACCACAGGAAAAGCATCGTGATGGACACCGAGACTGCACGCGCCAGCCTGATCACCGCGACGCAGACGCTGGACGCTAGTGGGATGAATGTCGGCACCACCGGAAACATCAGCGTGCGCACGACAGCCGGCATGCTGATCACGCCGACGGGAATAGCCACGAGCGCCTTGCGGCCGGAGCAGATGGTGGCGATGCAGCTCGATGGAGCCTGGGACGGTGCGTTCAGGCCATCGAGCGAATGGGAAATGCACGCCGAGATCTACAAGGCCTTTCCCGAGGCCGGCGCCGTCGTCCATGCCCATCCCGACCATTGCGTGGCGCTATCGTGCCTGCGCGAGGGACTGCCGCTGTTCCATTACATGGTCGCGGGTTTCGGTGGCGATGATGTGCGCTGTTCGGACTATGCGCTGTTCGCGTCAAGCGACCTGGCCAAGGTTGCCGTCGTCGCGCTCAAGGACAGGTCGGCCTGCCTGCTCGCCAATCATGGCATGATCGCTTTCGGCGGCGATCTCGACATGGCGCTCATCCGCACCATCAAGCTCGAGACCTTGGCTCGGCAATACCTTTTGGCGCGCAGCGCCGGCACACCGGTGCTCATCGAGGGCAGCGAGATACCCGCCATTCGCGGGCGCTACAAGAATTACGGTCAGCAGAAATAACCGGCCGAGCAATTCCAGGAAAAGTGGGAAGCGCTTTCCCTTGGGAATAGCGCCAAAACAAGGAACGGCTCTTCGCGCTCTTGAAGTAGAGAACCACTCAGTCGACCGCAAATGCGACGAGGGCTGTCACGCTCCGTGAAAGATCAGGCGGGGATCGGTTCGGCGGCAGGCGCATAGACGCTGACAGCCCCAGTGCCGACCAACTGGTCGATGGTCTCGGCGCTGTAGCCGAGCACGTCGGCCAGCACGGCAGCTGTGTCCTGGCCCAGCATCGGTGGCGCGGTGAAGTCGGCGGTCAACTGCGCGGCAAGTCCCTGCGCCGGACGCACCATGGCGACGGAACCGAGATGCGGATGCGGCAAGGTCTGAACGAGGCCGCGCTCGCGCACATTGGGACTGTCGAAGACTTCCGGTATCGATTTTACGGTGCCGGCCGGCACGCTGGCGGCGGCGCAAGCCGACATCCAGTGGTCTCGCGTTTTGGTCCTGAAGGCAGCCGCCAGCTGCGGAATCAGCGCCTCGCGGTGGGTGGCGCGCGCGCCTGCCTTGATGAAGCGCGCATCCCCAGCCAAATGTGGCAAGTCCACGACCTGCTCGCACAGGGCTGCGAACTGACGATCGTTGCCGACGGCCAGCGCGAAGCCGCCGTCGGAGGCTTCGAATATCTGATAGGGAACGACCGTCGGATGGGCATTGCCGTATCGGGCAACCTCTCGACCGGTGTTGAGGTAACCGCTGCCGACATTGATCAGCAGGCTGAGCGCGCAGTCGATCAGCGACAGGTCGAGGAACTGGCCCTTGCCGGTCGTCGCGCGCTCGTAAAGCGCTGCCAGGATCGACTGCGTGGCGACCATGCCGCAGACGATGTCGGTGATGGCGACGCCGACACGCATCGGCTCGCCATTGCTCTCGCCAGTGATGGCCATCAGGCCGCTTTCGGCCTGCATGACGAAATCATAGCCGGGCCGTCCGGCATCGGGCCCGGTCTGGCCGTAGCCGGAAATCGAGCAATAGATCAGCCGCGGGTTTGACGCGCTGAGTTCCTTGAAACCGACACCGAGGCGATCGGCGGTGCCGGCGCGGAAATTCTCGACGACGATGTCGGCCTTCGCTGCCAACTCGCGCACGATGGCCAGCCCCTGCGGGCTTTTCATGTCGAGCGCGATGCTCTGCTTGCCCCGATTGGCGCAGAGATAATAGGTTGAGACACCCTTGTAGCTCGGCACCGACCACGCCCTGGTGTCGTCGCCACCATCGATATTCTCGATCTTCCAGACTTCGGCGCCGAGATCGGCCAAGCTCATCGTCGCCCACGGACCGGCCAGCACGCGCGAAAGATCGAGAACCTTGATGCCTTCGAGCGGCAGGCGCGCGCGGCCAGCCGTGGCGGCATTTTCGGAATGGTCCTCAGTCACGATCAAAATTCCTTCGCGGATGAATTCGGCGGGCCTGTCAGACAGCCCTGAAAGTGTTGACCGGCTCCGGAAAATGACAGGCGACGCGATGCGAACCACCAGCCGGATCGAGCGGTGGTTCGACGGCAGCGCAAATCGCCTGCGCCTTGAAGCAGCGCGTGCGGAAGCGGCAGCCGGATGGTGGGTTGAGCGGGCTCGGCACGTCACCGGTCAGTACGATGCGCTCGCGCTTGCGCTCCTTCTCGGGGTTGGCGAGCGGCACCGCCGACAGCAGCGCCTGGGTATAGGGGTGCAGCGCCCTGGAGTAGAGTTCGGCCGCGGGTGCGATCTCGACGATCTTGCCGAGATACATCACCGCGACCTGGTGCGAGATGTGGCGCACGACCGAAAGATCATGTGCGATGAACAGATAGGATGTGCCGAAGGACTGCTGAATATCCCTGAGCAAATTGAGCACGCCAGCCTGCACCGAAACGTCGAGCGCCGAAACCGGTTCGTCGAGGATCACCACTTGCGGGTTGAGCGCAAGCGCGCGGGCGATGACCACACGCTGGCGCTGGCCGCCGGACAGTTCGTGCGGATAGCGCTTGCCGTGATCGGGATTGAGCCGGACAAGTTCGAGCAGTTCGGCCACCCGCCCACGGCGATCGGCCGCCGACATGTCGCTCATGCGCAAAGGCTCGGCGATGTTGTCGGCAATGCGCATGCGCGGATGCAGCGACCCGTACGGATCCTGGAAGACCAGCTGGATGTAGCGCCGCATCAGGCGCATGTCTTCGTGGTTGAGGGCGAGCAGGTTCTGGCCACGGAACCAGCTTTCGCCACTGGTCGGCTCGATCAGCCGCATCAGGCAGCGTCCGAGGGTCGACTTGCCGCAACCGGATTCGCCGACGAGGCCCAGCGTTTCGCCCGGCGCCAAGTCAAAGGACACATCGGCCACCGCACGCACATGGGCAACCGCGCGGTCGAAGACGAGGCCGCCGCGAACCGGAAAATCCTTGACAAGATGGCGCACGGAAAGCGCTGCCGCCGGCTTGGTTTCGACTTGAATTTGCTCCACTGCGCTCATGGGGCCATGCTTCCACTGTCCAGTTCTGCCGCCGCAAGCGCAGCACTATGGAAGGGCGGCAAGGTCGTCGCGAAATGGCAGGCCGAGAAGCGGCCGCCTATGTCGTGCAAAGGCGGATCCTCGGTCCGGCAGCGTGCCTCGGCATAGATGCAGCGCGGATGGAAGGCGCAGCCGCCCGGCAAGCGGCCAAGTGCGGGCGGCGAACCGTCGATCGAGAACAGCCGCTCGCGGCTTTCCTCGAGGTTGGGGATCGAGGCAATGAGCCCGCGCGTGTAGGGATGGCGCGGGTCGGCGAACAGCTCGGACACGCCAGCCTGTTCGACGACACGGCCGGAATAGACGACCGCGACGCGGTCGGCATGACCGGCGACGACGCCTAGATCATGGGTGATCAGCACCAGGCCAAGGCCGAGCCGCTCCTGCAGCGAACGCAGCACGGCCAATATCTGCGCCTGCACCGTGACATCGAGCGCCGTGGTCGGTTCGTCGGCGATTAGCAAATCGGGATCGTTGGCGACGGCCATGGCGATGACCGCGCGCTGGCGCATGCCGCCGGAGAATTCATGCGGATACTGGTTCACCCGGCGCTCCGGCTGCGGGATCGCCACCAGATGGAGCAGTTCCACCGCGCGCGCCATGGCCTGCTTGCGGGTGACGCGCTGATGCAGCCTGACCGCCTCGGCGATCTGGGCGCCGACGGTCATCACCGGATTCAACGAGGACAGCGGGTCCTGAAAAATCATGGCTATGCGCGCGCCCCTGATCTTGCGCATTTCGCGTGACGATTTGCCGACCAGTTCGTCGCCGTTGAAGCGGACCGAGCCGGTAACCACGGCGTTCTTCGAGGTCAGGCCGAGCGCGGCGAGCATGCCGACCGACTTGCCCGAACCGGACTCGCCGACAATGCCGACCACCTCGCCCTTGGCGACGTCGAGGTCGATGCCTCGCACCGCTTCAAACTGGTCGCCGGCCCGCCGGAACCCGACGCGCAGGCCACGAATCGAGAGCAGCGGCTCCTGCTCACCTGCCTTGTCGACGGCGCCGGAGCGCGCTGAAGATATCTGTGCGCTCATCGCCTAGTCCGACCTTGGATCGAGAATGTCGCGCAAGCCGTCGCCGATGAAGTTGAAGCCGAGCACGATGGTGAGGATGGCGACGCCGGGACCGAAGGCGATCCACCATTGATAGAAATGGACGGCGCCATCGGAGATCATCGAGCCCCATTCAGGCGTCGGCGGCGTGGCGCCGAGACCGATGAAGCTGAGCGACGCGGCAAGCAGCACGACCTGGCCCAAATCCATGGTCGCGCTGATCAGCACCGGAGTCCAGCAAAGCGGCAATATGTGCGTGAACAGCACGCGCCGCGGCCTGGCGCCGGCGGCGATTGCCGCCTCGACATGCTCGCGCTCCTTCACCTCCAGCACCTGCGCCCGCATCAGCCGGGCGTAGACCGGCCACCAGACCAGCACCATGGCGATGGCGGCATTGCCGAGGCCCGGCCCGAGCGACGCCGCGACGGCCATGGCGAGCAGCATCGGCGGGAACGACAAGGTCACGTCGACCAGCCGCATGATCGCCGCGCCGGTGAGGCCGCCGACGAAGCCGGAAATGGCGCCGAGCAGCGAGCCGATCACCACAGCCGAGACGACGACCAGGACCGCGATCGGCAACGAATGTGCGGCCCCGTGCAGAGTGCGGGCCAGCACATCGCGGCCGAGCGCATCGGTGCCCAGCCAATGCGCCCAGTTCGGCGGCTGCAGCCGGCGTGCGACCATTTCGAGCGGATCGAACTGCACGACCAGATTGGCGAAGACGGTCATGAACAGCCAGAACAGGATGACGATCGTGCCGATGACCAAAGGCGCGGTCAGCCATTCGGGAACAGCGGTGGAACGGGATCTGGTTTCGACCGCCGACATCAGCTCAATCTCACGCGCGGATTGGCCACGACATAGAGTATGTCGGTGATGAGATTGGTGACCAGGAAGGCGAGGCCGCCGACGATGGTAACGCCGATGATTGCCGGGAAGTCGAGCGCGCGCGCCGCCTCGACGGCATAGGAACCCATGCCCGGCCAGGAAAAGATGGTCTCGGTCAGCACCGCGCCGGTGATCAGATAGGCGAAGGAGTAGCCGATGACGGTCAAGGTCGGCACCATGGTGTTGCGCAGCGCGTGGACAATGACGACGCGGAATTCGCTGGCCCCCTTGGCGCGCGCGGTGAGCACGAACTCGCGGCTCATCACATCCAGCATGTTGGCGCGCACCAGCCGCGATATGGTGCCGGAAACCGTCCAGCCGAGCACGAAGGCCGGCAGAAGCAGGTGCCAGAGCGCATCCTTAAACACCGTCCAGTCGCCGGCCAGCAACGAGTCGATGGTCAGGAAACCGGTGATACCGGGCGGTAATGCCAGGCGGGCATCGACCCTGCCCGGCCCCGGCAGCCAGTTCAGCATGACGGAGAAGATGAACAACAGGCCGAGCCCCGACCAGAACACCGGCAGCGAAGAGCCGAACAAGGCGAACAGCCGCGCGCCATGGTCAATCAGGCTGTTGCGGAAATAGGCGGCCAGCACACCAAGCACAATGCCGAGCGTGGTGCCGAAGATCATCGCAGCGAAAACCAGTTCGAGCGTTGCCGGCAAGCGGTAGAGAATGTCGGTGCCGACATTGCGCTTGGTGATGAACGAGGTGCCAAGATCGCCGCTCAGCAGATTCCCAAGATATATCATATAGCGTTCCGGCAAAGGACGATCGAGACCCCAGCGCGCCTTGGCGGCGGCCACCACTTCGGGGTTGCTCATCTGCTGTTCGGCGACAATCGCGGTCAGCGGATCGCCCTTGGTCACCGTGGTGATCAGGAAGGCAATGGTGACGATGCCGAGCACCAGAAACGGCATGGCGATAAGCCGGCGCAAAATATAGCGAGACACGTGGCTACCTTCACAAGGAGGGGCTTCGTAAGATGGCACAGGGCGCTTGGAGATGCCATCGAGGGAAGCATATTGACAGTGGGGGAAAGCGCCTGTCAATATAAATGGAATTTAATTTCATTTTTGATACAACGCCGGCGACACCGGCCCGACAGGCGGACGACGACGCCAGAAAGACCTCAGCGTGCGCAAGCGAGCCACCAGGGACGAGACGGAGCTTGAAGTCGAAGGCGCGCAGCTTTCGTCGTCGCTGGTGCGCGGGCTCGGCATCCTGCGCGCTTTCCGCCCGGGCGATGCCTCACTCGGCAATCAGGACATCATTGCCCGCACCGGCCTGCCCAAGGCCACGGTTTCCCGCATCACCTATACGCTAAGCGCGCTCGGCTATCTCCTCTACGACAAGGACCTTGGCCGCTACAGCCTGGGACCAGCCACCGTGGCGCTGGGTTATTCGGCACTGAGTTCCAGTGCGGTTGTCCACGTCGCCCGGCCGCTGATGCAGCCGCTGGCCGATTTGACGGGGGCGGCGGTGGCGCTCGGCACCCGCGACAGCCTCAACATGGTCTATCTCGCCAACTGCCGGTCGGAGAGCCTTGTCACGCTGCGCCTCAACCCGGGCTCCTATCTGCCGATCTGGAAGACATCGATGGGGCTGGCCTATGCGGCGGCACTTTCATCCGAGGAGCGTGCCAGCCTTGTGGGGGCTTTGCAGGAGGCCGAGCCGGACAGGGCGGCGATGATCGCGGCGGCGATCGACGATGCGATCGCCCAGTATGCCGACAAGGGCTATGTGACGTCGTTCGGCGCCTGGCACAGCTACATCCATGCAGTCGGCGTGCCGTTCCGTCCGAGTGACGGCTCGCCGCTGGTTGCCATCACCTGCGGCGGCATCGGCGAGATCATCACGGAAGAGCGCGCGCATGCCGAGATCGGACCGGCGCTGGTGGCGATGGTGAAGGCGCTGGGCAGAGAGCTCGAGGGGAGTCCCGGGTAACGGGATTGGCCCAGACGATCGGACTCGCATGCCGGCTTGAACTTGCCTGATCGTGACCGCACAGTCGCCGTCGATGGTATGGCGGTCGCGCGTGGTTGGCGTCCATCGGGTTCAGGTGACGGGGGGAGAATCAGATGCCGATGAATTTTGCAGGACGGTTCAGCGGTCGAGCGGCGGTGATCACCGGCGGCGCATCGGGCATCGGTCTGGCAGTGGCTCAGAGGATTGTCGAAGAGGGCGGACGGGTTTCAGTCTGGGATCGCGATCCTGCTCAGATCGAACAGGCCAGGACTACCCTTCCCGGCCTCCACGGTGTTGCCATTGACGTCGCCAATGCGGCCGGCGTGGAACGCGCCAAACAGTCGGCGATCGAAGCGCTTGGCGGTGTCGACATCCTGGTCACCAGTGCGGCGATCACCGGACCCAACATGACGACCTGGAATTACTCGGTCGAAGATTGGCAGAAGGTCATCGACATCAACATCAATGGCGTCTTCTATTGCAACAAGGCGCTTGTCCCGCACATGCTCGAGCGCAACTATGGCCGCATCGTCAACATCGCTTCGATCGCCGGCAAGGAAGGCAATCCCAACGCTTCGGCCTACAGCACCTCGAAGGCCGCGGTGATCGGCCTGACCAAGTCGCTCGGCAAGGAGTTGGCCAAGACCAAGGTGACGGTCAATTGCGTCACACCGGCGGCCGTGCGCACCGCGATCTTCAGGCAGATGAGCCAGGAGCACATCGACTTCATGCTGTCCAAGATACCGATGGCGCGCTTCGGCGAGGTCGACGAGGTGGCGGCGCTGATCTGCTGGATCGCCTCGGAAGAGTGTTCGTTCACGACCGCCGCCGTATTCGACGTTTCCGGCGGCCGCGCCACCTACTGAGGCAGGACGCATCTCAATTCCGCGTGACGACGCAACGAACTGGAGCGTAGGGGCGTATAGTCCCAGACGTCGAATCGACGTTGACGCAACAAAGCTATGCGGGAAAGCTATGACGCGGCATGACAGTTCAGCATGCGTGATGACCTGCCGGCGCGGGGCAACTGGTTGGCGGTTGACGGACGCTGCAGCCATCCGACGGGAGCTTGCTTCTTTTGCTTAGGGCCGAGCCTTGCGCGCTGTCCGACGACGAGCTTCTGGACCGCTATCAGCGCGCCGCCTTCGACTATTTCCTCGAGAACGTGAACCCCGAAAACGGATTGGTCGCCGACACCTCGCGGCCGAATTCGCCGGCCAGCATCGCTGTCGTCGGCTTCGCGCTGTCCAGCTATCCGGTCGGCGTCGAGCGCGGCTGGATGGCGCGCGATGCCGCCGCGAAGCTGACGCTGGCCGCGTTGCGTTTCTTCTCGGCCGGCTCGCAAGGCAATGGCGAGGAGGTCACCGGCCACAAGGGTTTCTACTACCATTTCCTCGACATGCGGACCGGCCTGCGCGTCTGGCGCTGCGAACTGTCGATGGTGGATACGGCATTGCTGATATCGGGCATGCTGGTGGCGGGCGCCTATTTCTCCGGTGATGATGACGAGGAAGCCGAAATCCGCCAACTGGCCGAGGCGCTCTACCGGCGCGTCGACTGGCGGTGGGCACAAGGCTCAAGCCCGACCTTGCGACAAGGCTGGAAGCCGAGGAGCGGCTTTCTCCACTATGGCTGGGAGGGCTACAACGAAGCCACGATCCTCTACGTCCTGTCGATGGCCTCGCCCGACAGCCCGACCTCGGACAACAGCTACGAGGGCTGGACGGCGACCTATCAGTGGGAGAACATTTACGGCTACGACGTGCTGTATGGCGGTCCGCTGTTCATGCACCAGTTCTCGCATGCCTGGATCGATTTCGCCGGCATCCGCGACGCCTTCATGCGCGAGAAGAACTCGGACTATTTCGAAAACAGCCGCCGCTCGACCTATCTGCATCGCGACTATGCACGCCACAACCCTTACGGCTATGGCGGCTACGACGAGAACCTTTGGGGTCTTTCGGCGGGCGACGGGCCAGGCGGTTTTCGCACCAGCGTGGAGCGACAGCGCCGGCGGTTTTCCGGCTATGCCGCGCGCGGCGCGCCGTTCGGGCCCGATGACGGGACGATCGCGCCTTGGTCCTATCCGGCATCACTGCCTTTCGCCCCGGAGATCTGCCTGGCGGCGTTGCGCCATCTCGGTGATCGCTACCCCGAGGTGATCGACAATTTCCGACTGCCGAGCGGTTTCAATCCGACATTGGCGAACCGACGTAAATTCGGGAGGCACGGCTGGGTGTCGGAAGGCCACTATGGGCTGGATCAAGGCATCGTGGTGATGATGATCGAGAACCATCGGTCAGGGTTGATCTGGAGACTGATGCGGTCAAATCAACACATCCGCAACGGCTTGCGCAAGGCCGGATTCAATGGCGGCTGGCTGTCTCAGCCGGCAAGCCCGGCGTCGGGTGGCGGCGATGTCGCGTGACCGGACCAGGGCTGCCGCCTTTCCTGTCGATCACAACGACATTGAGCTGATCAAGGGCGCCCATCCGCCGCACCGGAAGAACCCGCAGCCGGACGGTCCCTACAACCTCGTCGTCATCGGTGCCGGACCGGCTGGACTGACCGCCGCCTACGAAGCGGCCGGCCTCGGCGCAAAGGTCGCGCTCATCGAGCGCAACCTGATCGGCGGAACTTGCGTCAATGTCGGCTGCATCCCGTCGAAGTCGATCATCCGCACCGCAAGGCTTTATGCCGACATGCGCGACGCCGAGAATTTCGGCGGCGACATGCCGGACCGTCTTCACGTCAACTTTCAGCGCGCCATGACGCGGATGCGGCAGATCCGGCAGCGGATCAGCCGCGCCGATGCCGCCGATAGCCTGATTGCCGAAGGCATCGACCTTTATTTCGGTGAAGCGCGGTTTTCCGGAAGGGACGCTGTCACGGTCGCCGGACAAACCTTGCGTTTCAGAAAGGCGCTGATCGCGACAGGCGCGCGCCCGAGGCTGCCGACGATCTCGGGGCTTGCCGACGCCGGCTATCTCAGCAACGAGACCATGTTCGATCTCACGGAGTGCCCGAAGCGGCTTCTGGTCATCGGCGGCGGACCACTCGGTTGCGAAGCGGCGCAGGCCTTCTGCCTGCTGGGCGCGAAGGTCATCCAGGCGCAGCGCGAACCGATGTTCCTGCCCGGTGAGGAACGCGATGCCGCCCAAATTCTTTCGGACGCGCTGGCGCGCGAAGGTGTCGAGGTTCGCCTCAACACCGAGGTGGTGGCGGTACGAACGGAAGGCGGCAAGAAGCTCGCCGACCTGGTGTGCGACGACATCACGACAACGATTTCCGTCGACGAGATCATCACCGGCATCGGCCGATCGCCCAATGTCGACGGTCTCGACCTGGAGAACGCCGGGGTGGCATATGATGCCGACGGCATCAAGGTGGACGATTATCTCCGAACCGCCAATCCACGCATCTATGCGGCGGGCGACGTCTGCCTCGCCTACAAATTCACCCATACCGCCGAGGCGACAGCCCGCATGGTCGTGCGCAATGCCCTGTTTCTCGGACGCAGGAAACTGAGCGAACTGGTCATTCCGTGGTGCACCTATACCGATCCGGAGATCGCCCATGTCGGCCTCTATCCGGCGGAGGCGCGCCAGAGCGGCATTCCGGTCAAGACCTATACGGTGCTGATGCACGATGTCGCCCGTGCGGTGATGGACGGCGAGGAGGAGGGTTTTGTCAAAATCCACGTCAGGGAGGGGTCCGACCGCATCCTGGGCGCCACGGTCGTCGCCAGCCATGCCGGCGAGATGATCAATGCGGTGTCGCTGGCGATCAAATCGGGCATGAGATTGCGGGCGCTGGCCGACGTCATCCATCCATTCCCGACGCAGGCGCAAGGCATCAAGATGGCCGGTGACGCCTATCGGCGGACAAGGCTCACCTCATCATGGAAGCATCTGGCGGGCCGCTGGTTGGCGTGGTCCAGGCGATGGTGACATTCGGCAGGGCGCGCAGCTGGTGCATCTGACATTCAGCGACGATGCGGCGCTTGACGAAAGCGGCGTTCGGCTGAACAAGTCGAAGCCGATTGTTGTGGTTTTGGGGCCGTCGCGCATGTCGTCTGGAATGAAGCCTCCGGCGCAAAGCCCAGAGCGTCCGCTTTGAAACCCGCGGACGCACAACCGCTCGACGCTGCCTCCGCGGCGAAAGCCGGGCGACGTGTGCTGGTTGTGTCCCACGATCCGGCCTTTCCGCCGATCTCCGGCGCGGATTTGCGGAACTACCGCAATGCTGAGTCTGCTGCGCAATTCGGCCCGGTCTGCCTGGTGTCTGTGCTGCCGCAGGCGACGGAAACAACCGATCCGTCGATCCGCACCGAAGCCTTGTCGATCAAGGGAGAGGCCCGCTCCGCTTCGATCGGGTGGTGGCGCATAAGGGCGGAGCGTCGCATCTCGCGCGTCGCCTTGACGCGGCTGGAGGCACTGGTTCGGGACTTCCGCCCCGATACGGTGCTGATCGAGGGCATCGGCCTGTTCAAGCTGCTGCGGCCTTTGCGGGCATTGACGAAACATCTCATCCTCGACATGCACAACGTCGAGTCCGACTTGGCGGGGCAGTTGCGGCACGTCGATGTGAAGCGGCCTGCGGTGGCGACGATCAGCGCGGGCATCAGGCGTCTCGAGAGAAAAGCGATTGCCCTTGTCGACCGGGTCTGGGTCTGCTCGAGCCAGGATCGAGAGCGGTTGATGGCGCTTTCCCGGCATAAGTTGCCGATCGATGTCGTTCCAAACGGAATTCCGCACGCCGGGCACAGCCCCGAAACGCTGCCCGCCGAGCCCGGATCCGGCGAAAGCTTTCCGGTGATCCTGTTCGTCGGCCATCTCGGCTATCCGCCAAACGTCGACGCCGTCCAGAGATTAGCCGGCTCCATACTTACGCGCATCCGACTGGCCTTGCCGACCGCGACATTGATTCTCGCTGGGCGCAACCCGACAACGGCCGTGCAAGCGCTGGCAGGATTGCGGGGCGTGGAGCTTGTCGAAGACCCCGAAGACATGGCGCCGCTTCTTTCGAGAGCGCATCTCACCATCATCCCGCTTGCGGCAGGCGGCGGCACCCGCATCAAGATTTTGGAGGCGATGGCGTGGGGCGTGCCGGTGATCGCCACGCCTCTGGCGGCCGAGGGCCTGGATCTGGTCGACGGGGAGGAGCTGCTGCTGTCGGATACCGATGAAGGGCTTGCCGGAATGGCTGTCGGACTCTGCCTGGATGCCGACCGCAGGGCACGGCAGCGCATCCGCGCGCATCAAGCGGTTTGGGCAAGGTTCGGCCCAGAAGCCATCCGCAATGCTGTCCGCGGCGGGCTGGGGCTGGACGAGGCTGGCACATGATCCGTCCCTCCACCAGATATGGAGGAGCCACATCGTTCCACATCGCTTGCAGGAGCCCCGCTTCGCACCACGTCCAGCCGGAATTTCGTGGTCTGCCCTATCAGGATGCGTGCTGAAGCTCTTGCCGAATGGGGCCGAGATAGGTTTGCGGATGCAAGCGTCCCCAAACATGGCCCCGGTCGGTCAGATGCGCGACCTGCTCTATCCAGCGTCTCGGCGCATCGGGGTCCCTCACCTCATGCCAGTCGTCGACGATAATGACAGGCAGGCCCTGGTAGAGCGGGTCGAGCGGCGAGGTCCTGGTGACGACGATGCAGCCGAGATAAAACAGCTCCCATGTCCTATGGCAGTCCAGGCCATTGCCTTCGGTGGACAGCACGAGCGGGTATTGCGAGTATAGTTGCCAGATCGAGCGCTGGGAGACCCGTTTCGTCAGGAAATCGACATGCGGACATCCGCCCAGGGCATCAAGCAGTTCCCGGCGCTGCCTCGAGCCATTGCTGATGCTGAAATCAGAGAACAGCCTGGGCGGGCGGCGGTCCACATGATCCTGCCGGGCGCGTATGATTTCCAGTTGCTTCACAAGCCCTGCCGGCGTGGCAAGGGACCGAGGCGTGTGAAGATCGAGCCCGATCGGGAAAGGCTTCACTCTGGGGTGAGTGCCGTCACAATTCTGGCTGTACCAAGAGACCAGGAAAGGGTTGGCGAGAAGTTGGTCGACGGTGTCCTTCGCCAGATCCGACGGCACCGAAGCATCTCCGTCGGTCGTCAGCAGCGTGAACGGTGCCGTGATCGTCGGCAGCACGATCCTGACGAACGTGTCGAGGTCGCAGGTTTGCGCATCCCTGGACAAGGTGCTCAGGCGCAGCCAGACGATGCCATGCGCGCCGCTGTAATGTTGGCGGAAAAATGCCTCGCTCTGCGTCGATGCAGTTGGCGCGTTGCGATACCAGCGCGGCCCGGCGAAATCGCAGAAATGCCCGATGCCCTGCGACCACAGCACGGGCGGAACGTCAAGAAACCTTAGCGCCCTGGAATAGACGACTCTTTTGACAGCCCTTCGAAACCTGCCCATCGGCAACTCCTAGCGCGGATGCCAATAGCGTTGCAACGTACTGCCTGGCATATTCGCCTTGAGCCGAACCCGGGCTAAAAATTTCGAGCCGTCTGGCGGCGTCGCAACTGGCTGACGATCTCGCCGGCTGCAGTGCCGCGACCAACTCCCGGCACGGACAGAGGCACGCGGCGGTCTACAGACTTGATCGCGGCAAAGGTCGAAGTGCTTGCGGTTCAGCGCAAGACCGCACATCTCAATCGTGCAATTCCCGCGATATCGGCGGACCGAGGGAGAAATCGGAGAACGTTACCTCAAAGCCCTCGCGTTGCGGCGAACAGCACATCATGCCGATATCGACCGTCTTCGAGGTCGGGAAATAGGCAAGCCGCACAGGCTTCCAGTGGCCGTCGGAAGCATCGAGGTACTGGACGCGGATCGCCTCGGCGTGACGGGTGAACCGGATCCTGACGCCGTTCGGATCGGCATGAATGGCGACCAGCGACCAGTCTGACGTGTCGTTGGTGACGACAACGGAGAAATAGGCAAGGCCGTCGGTGTACTCGATACCGGCCTTGATCCAGTGCGTTTCGCTGAGCCGGACCATCAGCCCGGCCTGATCATAGAGGACTTCGTAGTCGCCTTTGACCGTGACTTCGGCGCTGAAATCGCCTTCGACCGGCCGGTGCAGGAAGTGGCCGTTGTCGCGCCAGAAACCGTAGAAGGTCTCGCGCCAGAAATCGGTCTCCTTACCGGTGCGCACACGAACGCTGTCGCCGTCGATAGAATGGTGCGGCGGCGGGTTAAGCCAGATCAGATCTTGCACTGTCATCCTTTCGCGCCGTCCAATCCAGATGTGCATGGCGGTGTTGCCGGCATGATCGGCAGTGACCGATCAGTCAGGCTGATCGGTCGACGGCCGATCAGCCTGCGAACGTATAGGCCGTCTTCACCGTGGTGTAGAACTCCGCCGCATAGTGGCCCTGCTCGCGCGGCCCATAGCTCGAACCCTTGCGGCCGCCGAAGGGAACATGGAAATCGACACCCGCCGTCGGCAGGTTGACCATCACCATTCCGGCCTCCGAATTGCGCTTGAAGTGCGTGGCATGCTTGAGGCTCGAGGTGCAGATGCCGGAGGTCAAGCCGAAGGGCGTGTCGTTGGCGACGGAAAGCGCCTCGTCATAGTCCTTGACGCGAATGACGCTGGCGACAGGTCCGAAAATCTCCTCGCGCGAACTGCGCATGGCATTGGTGGCCTCGGTCAGCAATGCCGGCTGCAGATAGAAGCCTGGCGTCTTGCGGTCGAGCCGCTCGCCGCCGAAGGCGAGCGTGGCACCTTCCCTGACGCCGATGGCGATATAGTCCTCGTCCTGCTTCAGCTGCGTCGCGTCGACGACAGGACCGATCTGGGTCTGCGCGTCGAGCGCATCGCCGATGACCAGTTTGCTCATGCGATCCTTGAGGGCATCGACGAAACGGTCATGGATGGCCTCAGTCACGATCAGCCTGGACGACGCGGTGCAGCGCTGGCCGGTCGAGAAGAAGGCGCCATTGAGCGCGCAATCGACGGCGATCGCAAGATCGGCATCGTCGAGCACGACCAGTGGGTTCTTGCCGCCCATTTCAAGCTGGAACTTGCGCATGTGTTCGATGCTTGCCGCGGCAACGCGCTTGCCGGTACCGACCGAGCCGGTGAAGCTGATGGCGTTGACGTCGGGACTGTCGAGCATCGCCTGACCGACCACCGAACCCTTGCCCATGACGAGATTGAGCACGCCCTTTGGCAGGCCGGCGCGATGCAGGATGTCGACAATGGTCCAGGCGCTCTCGGGAACCAGCTCCGCCGGCTTGAAGACGACGGTGTTGCCGTGTGTCAGCGCCGGAGCGATCTTCCAGGCCGGAATGGCGATCGGAAAATTCCACGGCGTGATGATGCCGACCACGCCGACCGCCTCGCGCGTCATCTCGACGCCGACGCCCGGCCGCACGCTCGGCACGACCTCTCCGGTCAAACGCAACGTTTCGCCGGCAAAGAAATCGAAAATCTGGGCGGCGCGAATGGTCTCGCCGATGCCTTCGGCCAGCGTCTTGCCTTCCTCACGCGCGAGGTTGCGGCCAATCTCGTCCTTGCGCGCCAAAATCTCGTCGGAGGCCTTTTTCAGCACCGCGTGACGCGCCAGCGGACCGGAGCGGGACCAAGCCGGGAACGCTGCCTTGGCCGCGGCGATCGCCTGCTTGGCCTGTTCGACACCCGCCGAGGCATAATCGCCGACGATGTCACCGGTATCCGAGGGGTTGATGTTGCGCGAACCGGCGTCGCCGACCCACTCGCCATCGATGAGGTTCTTTCGAAACAGCGTCATATCGTATGTTCCTGCTTGTTGGCCGCGCGGGCATCTGTCTGAACTGGTATTTGCCAGACAATTGCCTCGCGGGAAAGCAAACAGTGAACCAGCAGCCGCGACAAAAATCCCCGCTTGCGCCGCGCGGATGGCGGGCGACGACAATGCCCCATCGAGCCTCGATGCAGCCAACAGCCACGATGCGTTCGGCTTGGGGCCGATTTGGTCTGTACACAAATGTCCATAGCCTTGATTTGCCTGAGGCAGCGTGTCATGCGTCGTGTCGATGGCAGCTCTCGAAACGACGATTCAGCGCGCCGGCGCCACCGGCAATATCAAGGCCACTCGCGAAGACTGGCTGAAGCTTGCGCTTGAAACGTTGATCTCTGACGGTGTCGAACGCGTCCGCGTGCTGACGCTTGGACAGAAGCTCGATGTGTCGCGTTCCAGCTTCTACTGGTATTTCAAGAGCCGACAGGATCTGCTCGATCAATTGCTGGATTACTGGCGGCAGACCAACACCAGGTTCATCGTCGAACGGGCCAGGCGGCCTTCCGCGACCGTCATCCGCGGGGTGATGAGCATTTTCGAATGCTGGGTGGACGAAAAACTGTTCGATCCGCAGCTGGATTTCGCGATCAGGGCCTGGGCCCGCCGCTCGCCCGCCATCAGGCGCGCGCTCGACGAGGCCGACGAGGAGCGCGTCAACGCCATCCGCGACATGTTCATGCGCCACGGCTATGAGGAAGAAGACGCGTTCGTGCGAGCCCGCGTGCTGTACTTCATGCAGATCGGCTATTACTCGCTTGAGCTCAACGAGCCGATGAGCAGCCGCCTGCCTCACGTCGCCGGTTATCTGCGCAGCTTCACCGGCCAGGAGCCTCCGGCGGAGGATGTCGAAGACTTCTCGCGCTATGTCGAGAAAACGCTTTCGCGCAACCGATAGTACGGCCCGTTCGGCCCCCGCGGCTGGCGACTTCGCGGGCGCGCATCGGCCCAAATAGCAAGCACGTTTGCTGCCGACAGCAGCGGAGGCGCCCCTCTGCCGCATCGGCGCAAAGCGACATCATGGACCGTTCATTCCGTCCTCCGCCAAGCTCTAGACACATATGTACAATACCGATAGGGTACGCCACACTGACTGGGTGGAGTGCGACAGGATGAAATCCCAATACAGGGCGATCGTCATCGGCGGCGGCGTGGTTGGAGCCTCGGTGCTCTATCACCTGGCGAAGTTCGGCTGGAGCGACGTCGCGCTTATCGAACGCGAGGTACTGACAGCGGGATCGAGCTGGCATGCGGCCGGCGGATTCCATGCGCTGAACGCCGATCCCAACATCGCCGCCCTGCAGGCCTATACGATCGACCTGCTCTCCGAGGTCGAGAAGGAATCGGGCCAGAGCATCGGCATGCACATGACCGGCGGCATCTCGGTCGCCTCGGCGCCCGAGCGCTGGGAATGGCTCAAGGCCTCCTACCGCATCTTCCAGACCATGGGCATCGACGATGTCCACCTGGTCGGTGTCGATGAGATCAAGCAGCGCTGCCCGATCCTCAACACCGACGGCATGCTGGGAGGCCTCTTTGCCGCGCGCGAGGGCCATATCGATCCCTCAGGCGTCGTGCACGCCTATGCCAAGGCAGCCAGGCTGCGCGGCGCCGACATCATCGAGCACAACCGGGTGCTGGAACTGAACCGCCGCGCCGATGGCGGTTGGGACGTGGTCACCGAGAAGGGCACGGTGATTGCCGAGCACGTCGTCAATGCCGGCGGACTGTGGGCCAAGCAGGTCGGCAGGATGGCCGGCATCGACCTGCCGGTATCGCCGATGGAACACCATTATCTCGTCACCGAGGCATTGCCCGAAATCCAGGCGCTGGACATGGAATTGCCGCTGATCGTCGATCTCGAAGGCTTCACCTACATGCGCCAGGAGCAGAAAGGCCTTCTGCTTGGGATCTATGAGGTCAACCACAAACACTGGAACATGGACGGGGCGCCCTGGGACTACGGCATCGAACTGATCCAGGAAAATACCGACCGCATCGCCGACGAGCTGGCGCTCGGCTTCAGCCGTTATCCCTGCCTGGAGACAGCCGGCATCAAGCGCTGGGTAAACGGCGCCTTCACCTTCTCACCGGACGGCAATCCGCTGGTCGGCCCGGTGCGCGGCGTGCCCAATTACTGGGTGGCGTGCGGCGTCATGGCCGGTTTCCTGCAAGGCGGCGGCGTCGGCAAGTCGCTGGCCGAATGGATGATCCATGGCGAGCCGGAAGCCGACGTCTACGGCATGGACATCGCCCGCTATGGCGACTTCGCCTCCAACCGCGAATACATCAGGCAGACCACCGGGCAGTTCTATTCGCGCCGCTTCGTCATGAGCTATCCCAACGAACAGCTGCCGGCGGGACGGCCCTTGAAGACAGCCGGCGCGCATGACGCGATGGATGCCGCCGGCGCGCGCTGGGGCAATTCATGGGGCATGGAAGTGCCGCTCTATTTCGCGCCGCAAGGCTTCGTCGAGACACCGACGCTGAAGCGCTCCAACGCCTTCGACATTGTCGCACAGGAATGCCGCAAAGTGCGCGAAGGTGTCGGCCTGCTCGATATATCAGCTTTCTCGCGCTACGAGATCACCGGTCCGCGGGCCGAGGCTTGGCTGGACCGGCTGCTTGCCTGTGCGCTGCCCAGGCCGGGACGCGCCAAGCTCGCGCCGATGCTGGGCGAAAACGGCAAACTCAAGGGCGACCTCACCGTCTTCAACTGGGGCGATGGCTCCTGGTGGATCATGGGATCCTACTATCTGCGCCAGTGGCATATGCGCTGGTTCGAGCAGCATATGAGCGAAGGCGTCACCGTCCGCGACATTTCGGACGCCATTGTTGGTTTCTCGCTCGCCGGACCCAATGCGCGAATGCTGCTCGAGCGGCTGACACACCAGGATGTCTCGCACGAGGCTTTCGGCTTCCTCGCCTGCAAGACATTGGATGTCGGCCTGGTGCGGGCCAAGGTCGGTCGGCTGTCGGTCATCGGCGAGCTCGGCTACGAGATCCATTGCCAGGCCAATGAGCACGCGGGCCTGCGCCGTGCGCTGCTTGCCGCAGGCAGCGATCTGGGCGTCACCGAATACGGCTTCGGCGCGGTCAATTCGCTGCGCCTCGAAAAGAGCTTTGGCATCTGGTCGCGCGAGTTCACGCAGGACTATACGCCTGATGAGACCGGGATGGACCGCTGGATCGCCTTCGACAAGGGCGATTTCATCGGGCGGGAGGCGGCCCTGAAAGAGCAGAAGGCTTCATCGAGGCGCACGCTGGTGACGCTCGAAATCGACGCGGCGGATGCCGATGCCAGTGGCTACGAGCCGGTCTGGAACAGAGGCAGGCTTGCCGGCTTCGTCACCTCCGGCGGCTATGGCCATACGGTCGGCAAGAGCCTCGCCATGGCGCTGGTCGAGCGCGAGGCGGCCGAGATCGATACGCAGTTGACAACCCACATCGTCGGCGTCGAAAGAGGTGCGCGCGTCATCGCTTCGTCGCCATACGATCCACTGGGCAAGGCGATGCGGGCATGACCGATCGAACCGGCGGCATCCGTGCAAAAGACCATGCAATGATCCACGTTCCCTTCAGAAAATCAGATCTGTCCGGCACGCCATGACCAGACGCTATTCCGCATTGTCGCTGTTCAAGGAGGGCCTGGCCGGCCAGACCGGCTGGAAGCCGGCCTGGCGCTCGCCCGAGCCGAAGCCAGCCTACGACGCGATCGTCATCGGCGGCGGCGGCCATGGGCTGGCGACGGCCTATTACCTGGCAAAGAACCACAACATCACCAGGGTCGCTGTGCTGGAAAAGGGCTGGATCGGCGGCGGCAACACCGGCCGCAACACCACCGTGGTGCGCTCCAACTACTATTACCCGGAAAGCGTTGAGCTCTACGGGCTGGCGCACCGCCTTTACGAAGGGCTGGGCAAGGACCTGAACTACAATGTCATGCTGTCGCAGCGCGGCATGGTCAATCTGTGCCACTCGACCGCGGAGATGGAGATCGGGGCGCGCACCGTCAACGCTATGCAGATCAACGGTATCGATGCCGAATTGTTTTCTCCCGAGGATGTGCGCCGGGTGGCGCCGATCTACAATTTTTCGCCGGACGCGCGCTTTCCGGTGTTCGGCGGCATCTGGCAAGGCAAGGCCGGCACGGCGCGCCATGACGCCGTCGCCTGGGGCTACGCGCGGGCGGCGAGCCGGCTCGGCGTCGATATCATCCAGAACTGCGAGATCACTGATTTCATCATCGAAGGCGGCCGCTGTCGCGGCGTCCAGACTTCGCGTGGCGCGATCCGTGCCGACCGCATCGGCATGGCGGTAGCCGGGCATTCTTCGGTGCTGGCGGCAAAGGCCGGCTTCCGGCTGCCGATCAATTCCTATGCGCTGCAAGCCTGCGTGTCCGAGCCGGTCAAGCCGATCCTCGACACGGTGGTGCTGTCGCCCGGCTGCGGCGTCTATGTCAGCCAGTCGGACAAGGGCGAGATCGTCATCGGCGGCGGCCTTGACCGCATCCCTTCCTATGCGCAGCGCGGCAATCTGCCGACGCTGGAGGAGGTGATTGCCGGTCTTTTGGAAATGTTCCCGATCTTCGGCCAGCTCAAGCTGATGCGGCAATGGGCCGGGATCGTCGATGTCGTGCCGGACTCCTCGCCGATCATAGGCGAATCACCGCTGCCCGGCCTGTTCCTCAATTGCGGCTGGGGCACGGGCGGCTTCAAGGCTATCCCCGCCGGCGGCACGCTGCTGGCGCAGTTGCTGGCGACCGGCAAGCACAACGACATCAGCCGCCCCTTCGACCTCGATCGCTTCGCCAGCGGGCGGCTGATCGACGAAGCGGCCGGCTCCGGCATCGCGCATTAGAGGCAATCATGCAGTTGTTCCCTTGCCCATTTTGCGGCCCGCGTGACGAGACCGAATTCCACTATGGCGGCGATGCCGGCAACATCAGGCCTGACGGTGCCGACGTGCCGATCGATCGCTGGGCTGAGTACCTCTATCTGCGCGGCAATCCGAAAGGCACGGCGCGCGAGATCTGGGTTCACATGATTTGCGGCGAGTTCTTCGTCATGGGGCGGGACACCATCACCCACAAGGTGCTGTCTTCGGCCGCTCTCGACGGGGAGCATGCCGCGTGACCGCCTCGCGTCTTGCCGCCGGCGGCAGCGCCATCGACCGCTCGCGCCCGATCCGCTTCAGCTTCGACGGCGCCACCGTGCATGGCTTTGCCGGCGACACCATCGCCTCGGCGCTGCTGGCCGGCGACGTCGCGGTCGTCGGCCGCAGCTTCAAATATCACCGGCCGCGCGGCATCTGGGGTGCCGGCGTCGAGGAGCCGAACGCGCTGGTCGATCTCGGCGGCAGCGTGCCAGCGAAGCCCAACACGCGCGCCACGACCGAGCCGGCGCGCGACGGGCTGGTGGCGAAAAGCGTCAACGCCACGCCCAGCGCGCTGGCCGACCGCAACGCCTTTCTCGACCGTTTCGCGCGCTTCATACCGGCGGCGTTCTACTACAAGACTTTCATGTGGCCGGACTGGCACAGGTTCGAGCCGCGCATCCGCGCCATGGCGGGATTGGGCACAGTCGACGCCGACTGGATCTCGCCGGGCACGGCGGACCAGATCAACCATCATTGCGATGTGCTGGTTGTAGGCGCGGGACCCGCAGGGCTGGCGGCGGCAAGGCTGGCGTCTGGTGCTGGCCTGACCGTCACACTGGTCGACGACCAGCATAGCCCCGGCGGATCGCTCGGCCATCGTGCCGCGGAGATCGACGGCAAGCCGGCGGCCGTATGGGTCAAGGAGACGATTGCCGAGCTTGCCGCTGGCGGTCACCTCATCCTGCCTTCGACCATCGCCTTCGGCATTTACGACCACAATCTGGTCGGGCTGAACCAGCGTCATCTCGACGGCCGGCCGGATACGCTGTGGCGGGTCAGGCCGCGCCAGATCGTGCTGGCGGCCGGCGCCATCGAGCGGCCGCTGCCCTTCGCCAACAACGACCTGCCGGGCATCCTATCGGCGGATGCGGCGCTCGCCTATCTCCGGCGCCACGCTGTGCTGGTCGGCCGCCGCATCGTCGTCGCCACCAGCAATGACAGCGCCTATGAGGTGGCGGGGGCGCTTGCCGAGGCCGGCGCCGAAGTCAGGCTTGTCGACATCCGGCGCGACGGCACGCCTGCCGCGCCGGCCAATGTCCGGCTGGCCAAAGGGCGTTCTCTCATATCCGCCAGCGGCAGGCTGCGCGTCGACGGCGTAACGCTCGACGACGGCACGAGGTTCGATGCCGATTGCGTCCTGATCTCGGGCGGCTGGACGCCGACCATCCATCTCTTCGGCCAAGCCAAGGGCAAGCTCGCCTGGAGCGAGGCGCGCGCGGCCTTTCTGCCGGGCGATCCGGTTGATAACATCGCGGTGGCAGGTGCGGCTGCCGGCGCGGTTTCCTTGTCGGAGGTGTTTGCTGGTGCCAGCACCGCCGTTGCATCGCTCGGCCAGACGAAGGCTCCCCTACCGCGGAGCACCGGACCGGAGGCGACGGACGGCATAGTCGCCGCATGGCCGATGCCGGGCTCGAAGGGACGCATCTGGATCGACTATCAAAACGACGTGACCGTGAAGGACGTCGAGTTGGCAGCGCGCGAAAACTTCGTCTCGGTCGAACATCTGAAGCGCTACACCACGCTCGGCATGGCGACCGACCAGGGCAAGACCTCCAACCTGCCCGGCCTGGCGCTGATGGCCGGTATCACCGGGCGTACGGTGCCGGAGGTCGGCACCACCACCTATCGTCCGCCATTCACCCCGGTGCCGCTGGCAAGCTTTGCCGGCACGCGCGTCGGCGAATTGATGGCACCGGTGCGCCGGCTGCCGCTCGAAAATGTCCACCGCGCCAATGGCGCCGTCTTTCAGGAATATGGCGGCTGGCTGCGCCCGGCCCACTATGGTGGCTACGCAGATGCGGAGCGTTCGATCGCGGACGAGGCACGGCGCGCCCGTCAATCCGTGGCGCTGTTCGATGGTTCGACGCTCGGCAAGATCGAGGTGATCGGGCCGCAGGCGGCGGCATTCGTGGATTTTCTGTACTACAACACCATGTCGACGCTGAAGCCCGGCCGCTGCCGCTACGGCTTCATGCTGTCGGAGAACGGCGTGGTCTTCGACGACGGCGTTCTGGTGCGGCTGGACGAGCATCGCTTCGTCGTCTCGGGCTCGTCCTCGCATGTCGCTGCCGTGCACGCCCGGCTGGAGGAATGGCGTCAGGACCGTTTTGGGCGTAGCGCGGTCTATATTCACAACGCCACATCGGACATGGCAACGTTGACAGTTTCAGGACCGAACGCCCGAAAACTGCTCGGAGCGCTGGATCTCGGTCTTTCGCTCGGCGATGCCGACCTGCCGCATATGGCAATCGGTCATGGCACCTATGCCGGCGACGAAGTCCGCATCGCCCGAGTCAGCTTCACCGGGGATCGGAGCTACGAGATCTCGATCCGGGCGGATCGCGCCGAGCCGCTATGGGCGCATCTGCGCCAAGCCGGCCAGGCGCTCGAGGCCGTCGTCATCGGACTCGAGGCGCTGATGATCCTGCGGGCAGAGAAAGGCTTTATCGTCATTGGCAAGGACACTGACGGCACCACGTTGCCGCATGATCTCGGCGTCGACGGTCCGCGCGCCAAGCGCCAGACCGAGTTCGTCGGCCGCCGCTCGCTGTTCACAGAGGAGGCTTCGCGCGGAAACCGCATGCAGCTTGTCGGGCTAGCGGTGCCGCAAGGCGAAGCGCCGCTGCCTACCGGAGCGCACGGCATCAAACGGATCGACGGCAGATTGCGCAGCCAGGGCTTTGTCACCTCGAGCTACCACAGCCCAACGCTCGGCCGCCCGGTTGCGCTTGGGCTGATCGAGCGCGGCGCGACGCGGCACGGCGAGACGATCGACATCCAGCACCTCGGCAAGATCAGCAAGGCGACGATTACCGCCCCTTGCGCCTTCGACCCGGCAGGAGACCGGCTGCATGCGTGATCTCGCGGAAAAATGGTCCGTTGCACCGGACTGGCAGGGCGCGGTTATCGCCACGCCGGGCCTTGCGATACGAGCAGCCCTCGGCCTCAACCAGTTGCTGGTCAGCGGCAACCTCGACGCGTGGGCACGGGCTTCCGGTGTCGACGGAACTGGCGTAGGCGCTTTTGGCCCCGCACAAGGCGACCGCTATGCGGCGCGGCTGGCGCGCGACCGGTTGCTCGTCGTGTCGAACAGCCCCTTCGTCATCGCCACGGGCTGGCATGCAGACGGGTTCGCGGTGACGGCGATCAGCGCCGGCTTACAGGTGTTCGAAATCGAAGGAACGGCCCTCGACGCCTTTATCGCACGGGGGACGACGCTCGATCCTAGCCAGCCAAGTGCCAGTGCAGCGCTTTCCTTCGCCGGCATCAGCGCCGTCGTCTATTGCCATGACGGCAAGCTGCGCATCCATGTCGATCGCGGTCTTGCCGCCTATCTCTGGGCATGGATGGAAATTGCCGTCGGCAACATCGCCGCCGGATCAGCCGATTAGCCGGCGGCAGTGCGATCCGGTCAGAGCGTGAACGACCAGAACAGGCAGGCCAGCGTCGCGGCGGCAAAGACCACGAAGAACAGGCTGCGCAGCAGCACGTTGCGGCGCAGCTCGTTCATGACGAAGTGACAACCGACGATCGCCGCCGCAAACAGGAACCGCCAGTTCAGCAATGCCCACACGGCGCTGCCCTGCCCGAACGCCCATCTGGCGACAAGACAGCCGACGATGGTCGCAAACAGGGCGATCACGGTCCAGAAGAGGGCGTCGGCGGCATGGGTCAGGACGATGCCGGCCGCCCTGATCGGCAGGATCATCATCAGCATTGCGCTGAAGAAATAGACAGCGGCAATCGGGATGAACACGCCGGCGTCGGCGATGCTGTCAAGGCGCCTGACGCCGATGGCACCATAGGGATAGCCGTGCCTGGCGACAGCCAGGCTCAACGCCATGAGCAAGGCGGTCAGCACGGCGACCAATGCGAAGGATGTGAGGGCTTTGCTCATGACGTTCCTGTCCCAGACGAATCAGACAGGAACGTTTTTAGCGGGCAGTCGTAAATTGCGTAAGCGAGATCAATCACTACGCGAATTTCGATTGCGGCGTAATCCGCCGACGGCGTCTATTCGGCGGCGATCCTGCCTGCCGAGCGGTTGGCCAGCACGAAGCCGACCTCGTCGACCGCCTGCGCGGCACGCTTAAGGATCGCCTCGGAGTGTAGCACGCCGTCGGTGAAATCCTTGTCGGTGGCGTAGACGGCGGTGGGCAGCGCAAAGGCCTCGAAGAAGCCGAACAGCGGCCGCAGCTGATGTTCGACAATCAAGGCGTGGCGCTCGCCACCGCCGGTCGCCGTCAACACGATGGGCTTCCCCCGCAGCGCTGCCGGATCGATCAGGTCGAAGAAGTGCTTGAACAGGCCGGTATAGCTGCCCTTGTAGGTCGGCGAGCCGACGACGAGCACGTCGGCGGCGAGGATTTCCTCCAGGATCACGCGCGCCTGGCCGTCGAGATCGCGGGCCCATTTCGCCGTTCCCAGCGACGGACCGAGGTCCTCGATATCATAGGTGCTCGCCGACAGGCTGTGGCTGGCGGCGATGTCCCTGGTGACCAGATCGACGAAGGCGCGCGTCTTTGACGGCCGGGTGATGTTGCCGGAAAAGCCGACGACTGTTGGATTTGACATGACAGTGAACCTCTTGGGGTATAGTGGCCGAAAAATTTTGCTGTGGCGAGCCTCTCGCCCGCCGGTGAGAAATCAGCTCCAGGCGTGCAGCGGCGGGTTTTCGCCGTTGAGGAAATATTTGCCGAGGATCGAATATTTCCAGCGCACCGGATCGTGCAGCGTGTGCGTGCGCGCGTTGCGCCAATGCCGGTCGAGATTGTGTTCGGCCAGCGTTGAGCGGGTCCCCGCAAGTTCGAACAGCTTGTTGGTGGCGGCAATGGCGATCTCGGTCGACAGGATTTTTGCCTCGGCGGTGACGATCTGGGCGTGCGCCACCGTGTCGGCGGTCGGCTCGATCACCGCCCGGTCGATTGCCAGGCCGGCCTTTTCCAGCAGCGCCTGCGCCGCGTGCAGGCGCAGCGTCAGGTCGCCGATGGCCTGGATGGTGTAGGGATCGTCCCAGGCATTGTCGACGCCACTGTCGATCCAGGCTCGGCTCTTGGTCCTGACGAAATTGACCGTCTCGTCGATCGCTGCCTGGGCGATGCCGGTGTCGACCGCCACTTGGATGATCTGGAAGATGGCGCCGTCGGCGGTTGGCCTGTCAAAACCCTTGTAGCCTGGCACCAGATGCGTCTTCGGCACCTTGACGTTGTCGATGATGACGGTGCCGGACAGCGTCGTGCGCTGGCCGAAGCTCGACCAATCGTCGATGACGGTCAGGCCGGGCGCGCCGCGGTCGGCGATCGCATACCAGGCACGGCCTTGGTCATCGAGCGCGACGATCGGCACGAGATGAGCGAGCAGCGCGCCGGACGAATAGAATTTGCGGCCATTGACGACGACATGGTCGCCGGCATCGGTGAAGCGGGTTTCGAAATCGGCGGCGCGTTTGGAGCCGAACTCGGAAAAGGCGTTGCCGAACCGCGTGCCTTTCAACGCTTCGGCAAACAGCAGCTTCTGCTGGTCCGCGTCGGACACGGTGCGGATGGCGGCGACCACGCCGAGATGGTTCTGGGCAATCTGGCCGATCGAGGAATCGGCCGCCGAGATGATCTCGATCACCTTCGCCAGCGTCGCATAGGACAATTCCGGCCCGCCGAATGCCTTGGGCACGTTGATCGACCACAGGCCGCTTTGCGAAAAGGCATCGAGTTCGGCAACCGGCCAGATCCGCTCGCGGTCGCGCCTTGAGGAGTCCTTGACGAATTCGGCGGCGAGCGCGTGGGCGATAGCAATCGCCTCGGCGGCGTCCTTGATGATGTGCGCCGGCGCGGTCGGTCTTGCGACTGCCGGCACGGCGGCGGAAGCCTGGTCGGTCTTGACGGTCGAAACGGTCATTTCACTGCTCCTTGGGATTTCATTTCAGGCAACGGCATGGAGATGGGCTGGTTTGACGGCGGGCGAAGGCTGTTGCCCGGCGGTCGATTGACCGAGGTAGAAGGCCCTGATGTCCTCGCGCTGGCGAAGCTCGGCGGCCGCACCAGTGAGAACGGAGACGCCGTTTTCGAGCACAGTGGCGTGGTCGGCATAACGGAGCGCCACCGCCGAATTCTGCTCGGCGACCAGGATCGACAGGCCGGTCTCGCGGTTCAGCTTTCTGAGCGTCTGGAAGATGTCCTGGACGATGAGCGGGGCGAGACCCATCGACGGTTCGTCGAGGACCAGCAGGCGCGGCCGCGACATCAGCGCCCGGCCGATGGCGGTCATCTGCTGTTCGCCGCCAGAAGTCAGGCCGGACGATGTCCGGCGCTTTTCCCTGAGCCTCGGGAAATAGCCGTAGATCCGCTCGAGATCTTCGTTGATCTCGGCGCGGCGGCCACTGCGGCCAATGCCGCCGGCAACCAGATTTTCCTCGACGGTGAGGCTCTTGAAGCAATGCCGGCCTTCCAGCACCTGGACCAGGCCGGCGCGCACGAGATCGCCCGGCTTGCGGCGCGAGACATCCGAGCCTTCATAGCGGATGGTGCCTGCATTGACCTGGCCACGCTCGGCCGGCAGCAAATTGGAGACGGCCTTGAGCGTCGTGGTCTTGCCGGCGCCATTGGCGCCAAGCAATGCCAGGATCTGGCCGCGCCGAAGTTCGAAGCTGACGCCGTGCAGCGCCGTGATGGCGTGGTTGTAGGTGGCATGAACCGTATCCACGGCAAGAATGACGTCATCGTCCGGCATGGGGCTCTCATTTTGTGGTTCGATGAACCGAACAGGCCGGGCGCTGCGGAACCCTATCCGCTGCGCCCGGCTCTGCCCTGATCAGTTGGTGGTCACTGCGTTGGCATCATCCGCGGTGCGCAGCTTGATGCCCTTCTCGGCGGCGTAGGCCTCGGCGGACTTCTCGATGATTGGCCGCAGCAGCGCCCAGTCCGGCGCGATCCAGTCGGAGACGACGTTCCACTTCTTGCCGTCCCACTGCTGGAAGGTCACGTAGCCCTCGCCTTCGTGATTGTCCCAGCTGACATTGATCGAGTGGAACAGGTCCTTGGCGCCAAGCGCCTCGACTTTGGCCGGATCAAGCTTGAGGTGCTCGAAGCCCCAGCGGACCTCGTCGCCGGTCAGCGTGCGGTGGCCGAACTTCTCCTGCGCGACGCGGATCGCCTCGACATTGAGGATGCCGTTGACGATGCCGAGATTGTGGTAGACCGAGCCGATACGCGCCTTGTCTTCGAGGTTACCCTTGCCGGCGCCGTAGACCGTCTTCACGATCTCCTGAACCACCGGGTAGGAGTTGCCGGAAGCCTGGGTGGTGATGGCGGTGTAACCCTTGGCGGCGTCGCCGGCCGGGATGACATCCTCTTCCGAGTTCGACCAGACATTGCCGACGATGTGATCGACGGGAAAGCCGACCTTGACCGCCGTTTTCAACGCCACCGGGTTCATCACGCCCCACCCGCGCAGGACGACGAAGTCCGGCTTGGCGCGGCGGATCGTCAGCCACTGCGACTGCTGCTCGTTACCGGGATGCGGCACCTCGATCTGCTGCACGGTGAAGCCGTATTTCTGCGCCAGCAATTCATAGATCGGGATGGTTTCCTTGCCGTAAGGCGAGCCGTGATAGAGCACGACGATCTTCTTGCCCTTCAGTCTGTCGATGCCGCCTTCCTTGGAGGCGATGTAGTTCACGATGCCTGATGTCTCGCTGTAAGGATTGAGCAGCAGCGGGAAGACGTAGGGGAAAACGCGTCCATCTGTGGAATCGGTGCGGCCGTGGTTGACGGTGATCAGCGGCACCTTGTCGGCGGTGATGCGGTCGATCATGGCGTAGGCGATGCCGACCGAGAGCGGGTTCCAGGCGGCGGCACCGGCATGGCTCTTCTGCCGCTCGTAGCATTCGACGCCGCGCTCGACCTCGTACTGGGTCTCGCATTCGTCCCAGGTCAGCTTGACGCCGTTGACGCCGCCGTCGCGGATGTTGATGAGGTTGAGATAATCGATGAAGCCGCCGAAGAAGCCGGTGCCGCCGGCCGCATACGGCCCGACACGATAGCTCTGCAGCGGGAAATACTGTTCGTCGGCGTGCGCGGCGGGCAAGGCCACCGACACGATCATCGCCGCGGACAGCGCCGCCGCCTTGATTGTGTTCAGGAAATTCATGGTTGAGGTACTCCCGGTATGGGCCGTCTTGGGTTCGGCCTCTGGTTCATTTTCGGATGCGTCAGCTCAAGTCGACTGCCAGGCGGACAGGAGCCGTCTTCGGACCCTGTCCCACAGCGCCACCAGCCCGTCGGGTTCAAGGATCAGAAACAGGATGATGAGCGCGCCCAGCACGATGCGCTGGCTCATGTCGAGCACGCCCGAATCGAAAAGATCGCCAAGCAGGAAGCCGCCGAGGCGCGAAAGAGCGAGCGGGAAGACCACGATGAGGGCGGCGCCGAAAAATGCGCCGCGGATCGAAGCCAGGCCACCGATGATGATGATGAACAGTATCTGGAACGACCGGTCGAGGTCGAAGCCATCCGGCTCGACGGTCCGCAGATACGCGAAGGCCCAGATGACGCCGGCGACGCCGATGATGAAGGACGAGATGGCGAAGGCCAGCAGCTTGGTCTTCAGCACCGGGATGCCGATGATGCGGGCAGCGGTTTCATTGTCGCGGATGGCGATGAAGTTGCGCCCGGTCTGCGACGAGACCAGCCGATGGGCGAGGAAGGTCAGCACGGTGACGATGGTTAGCGCGAAGAGATAGCGGCCGATGGCGCCGTCGAGCGCGAAGCCTGAAATCGACAATCTCGGCGCGTCGATGACGCCGGAAGCCGAGTTGTTGGAGAACCAGCTGAACTTGGTCAGCGCCCATTGCACGAAGAACTGCGCGGCGAGCGTCGAAACCGCGAGGTAGAAGCCTTTGAGCCGCAGGCTAGGCAGGCCGAAGACGATGCCGATCGCGGCGGCGACGATGCCGGCCAGGAAAATGCTGCCGATCAGCGGCAGGCCTTCGACGCGCAGGTTGAAATTATAGGCGGCGAAGGCGCCCGCCGCCATGAAGGCAGCACTACCCAGCGAAACCTGGCCGGCATAGCCGGTCAGGATGTTCAAGCCCACGCCGGCGAGGCTGAGCGCCAGGAACGGCAGCAGGATGGCCTCGAACAGATAGCTCGAGCCGATCAGCGGCACGACGCCATAGGCGAAGGCGAGCAGCAACACGGGCACGACCCATTTCGGCAGCACCGGCGCGGACGAGAAATCGCTTGTTATGGCCGTCATGGCTCAGATCCTCTCGACGAGCTTCTGGCCGAACAGGCCGGAAGGACGGATCAGCAGGAAGACCAGCGCGACGACATAGGCGAACCAGCTCTCGATGCCGCCGCCGAAATAGTCGCCGATATAGACCTCGGCGAGCTTCTCGCTGGCGCCGATCAGCAACCCGCCGACGATGGCACCGAGGATGGAATCGAAGCCGCCGAGCACCAGCACCGGCAGCGCCTTGAGCACCACCAGCGACAGCGAGAACTGCACACCGAGGCGCGCACCCCAGAGCAATCCCGCCACCAGTGCGACAAGACCGGCAGCAGCCCAGACGGTGGCCCAGATCAGCGGCAGCCTGAGACCGACCGCGAGGGCCGCGAACTGATCGTCGGCGACGGCGCGAAAGGAGAGGCCGATGCGGGTGTAGCGGAAAAACAGCGACAGCAAGAGGACCATGCCGGCGGCAACCACTGCGGCAAAAATGTCGAACTGGCTGATCAGCACGCCGCCGATTTCCAGCGGCACGTCCTCGATGCCGAGATCGAGGCCGTGGACCTGCGTGCCCCAGATCAGCTGGGCGGCGCCCTCGATGATGTAGGACAGGCCGAGCGTCGCCATGAACAGTGTGATCGGCGGCTTGTTGGTCAGCGGCCGCAGCACCGTGCGCTCGATGGCGACACCCATGGCGACCATGATGGCGAAAGTGATCACCAGCGCCAGCGCGAACGGGATGCCGCGCTCGATAAGGCTGACGAAGGTGAGTGCCGCGAACAACAGCATCGCGCCTTGCGCGAAATTGAGCACGCCCGAGGTCTTGTAGATCAGCACGAAGCCGATCGCGACCAGCGAGTACATGACGCCGGAGAGCAGGCCGCCGACGAGCACTTCGATGAAGAACTGGTAGTCAAAATCGGCGATCATATGCCTGCCCCGTCCTCATTGTCCGAGGCGACGCCGAGGTAGGCATCGATGACGCGCTGGTCGTTCCTGACCTCGTCTGGCGTGGCGTCGGCGATCTTGCGGCCGTAGTCGAGAACGGCAATGCGGTCGGACAGGCCCATGACGACGCCGACATCGTGCTCGATCAACACCACGGTGGTGGCGAAACGATCGCGCGCGGCACGGACGAAAGCCGCCATCTCGCTCTTTTCGCTCGCGGTCATGCCGGCCATCGGCTCGTCGAGCAAAAGCAGGCGCGGCTGGGCGACCAGTGCGCGGGCCAGTTCGACACGCTTCTGCAGTCCGTAAGGCAAGGTGCCGACAAGACGGTCGCGAATGGCGGTGAGGTCGAGAAATTCGAGGATCTGTTCCGCGCGGCTGCGTGTTTCGCGCTGCTCGCCGCGCGAGCGGCCGATGCCGAGCACCTGGCCGGCAAAGTTGGAGCGAACCTTGTAGGCGAGGCCGGAAGCGACATTGTCGAGGACGCTGAGACCCTTGAACAGTGCAAGGTTCTGGAAGGTTCTGGCGACACCGAGGTGAGCCAACTGCTGCGTCGGCACCTGGGCATAGAAGGTGCCGTCGAGCCGGACGTGGCCGCGATCCGGCCGATAGACGCCGCTGATGACGTTGATCAGCGAGCTTTTGCCGGCGCCGTTCGGGCCGATGATGGCGCGAATTTCGCCTGGGTGAACCGACAGGTCGATATCGGCCAGTGCGACGACGCCGCCGAACGACAGGCCGATGCCCTGGAGCGAAAGCAGCGGAGCGGCGACACCAGTAACGGAGCCGATCGCCTCGCTGCCGGCTTCGGACTGCTGCTCCCGCGGGCTTGACGGCAGGCCGCGCGCAAAGACTTCCGGCGCATAGACCGAAGCGTCCATCACTCCGAGAGTATAACTGGGCAACGGCATTCCAATCGTCCTTGATTAGGCGCGCAAAACCTCATTGCCGCTCGACGGATCGAGCGCGCCGGCAACCTTCATGCGTGTGCTGGCCGGACCGTGGCGGGCCAGGCTGCGGGATGGCTACTCCGCCGCCAGCGACGCCGCCGCCTCGGCGTTTTCCAGTTCGCGGACCAGCGGGATGACATGCTTGCCGAAATACTCGACCTCTTCCTGGAAGTGCAGGAAGCCGAGCAGGATGAGATCGGCGCCGGCGCGCTTCAGGTCGACGATGCGCTCGGCGACTTGCCTTGGCGTGCCGATCAGGTTCGAGCGGAAGCCGTCATTGTACTGGACCAGATCGTCGAAGGAGGATTTCGCCCAATTGCCCTCGCCTTCCGGCGAAGCCTTGCCGGCATTTTTCACCTCATGGCCAAAGGCGTTGACCGCCTCGGGGTTGGCCTTGGCAATGATTTCGGCGAGCACCGCCCTGGCCTCATCCTCTGTCTCGCGGACGACCGCGAAGGCGTTGACGCCAACCTTGACGGAATGGTTATTGGCCTTCGCCTTGGTCCTGAGGTCGTCGACCTGCTTGGCGATCTCGGCCGGCGTGTTGCCATTGGTGAAGTACCAGTCCGAGACCCGCGATGCCATGTCGCGCGCGGCGCGCGACGAGCCGCCCTGGAAGATTTCGGGCAGCGGCTGCGGCGGTTTCGGCTTCAGCGAATATTCGTTGAAGCGGTAGAAATCGCCACGGAAGGTGAAGCTGTCCTCGGTCCATATTCCGCGCAGCGCACGAATGAATTCCTCCGAGCGGCGATAGCGCTCGTCATGGTCGAGCCAATGCTCGCCGATGGCATGGAACTCGCCACGGAACCAGCCGGAGACGAGGTTGATCGCGACGCGGCCATTGGTGAGATAGCTGATGGTGGCGATCTGCTTGGCCGCCAGCGCCGGGTTCCACGGTCCGGGCAGGATCGCCGCGATGACCTTGAGCGTTGTGGTCGCCGCCAGCAGATCATGGCTGAACGCCACCGATTCATGCTGCTCGTCGGCGCCGTAGCCGGCGGTGAAGCGGATCTGGCTGAGTGCGTAATCAAAGCCGGACTTCTCGGCGATCTGCGCCAGCTTGCGATTGTACTCGGCCGAATGGTTGGTGCGCTGCTCGATGTTGGAGATCACAAGGCCGCCCGAAACATTCGGCACCCAGTAAGCAAACTTGATCGAGTCGGTCTCTGCGTGTGCCATGAACTGTCTCCCATTCAGGCCATCTCGTTGATCGATCCGACCGCAGCCGGTTTCGTCGGTATTTATTATGTTTATAGAATCTATATACAAAGAAGGATTTTCCGTTTTTGAGCCCCTCTTGGGACGGAAATACCAATTTTGCTCGGCCAACCCGGTTTGCCGGTGTCAGCTCATGACCGGACCCTGCGCGGCATTGGCGCCGATGGCCTGCGCTGACGGCAGCGTTACCAGCAGCTTGGCAATTTCAACCGCGACCGCCTGGGCATGGCGAGCGACTTCCGGCAGACCCATGAGCTCGCCGAAAGTCCCTCGTGCCAGCGGGCCGGCGACCAGGAGTGTCGCGACCGCCTCACCGTCCCGGCCGATCGCGCGGCTGTCGAGACCTGTCTCGATGCCAAGCCCATATTGGTCCGTCCTGATCAAGCCGGTTTCCGCCAGCGAGCTCAGCGCCGGGTTCAGCTGCAGCGCCTGCCCATGAGCCGGACCGGTGGTGTTGATGACGGCAGCGAAGCGCGCCGCCTCGATCCGGGTCTGCCCGCGCCGTTGAAAGCTGACAGCCAGGCTGCCGTCCTCATCGTTCGACGCGACAAGCCTGGCGGCAATGGTGTCGACTGTACCGGCGGCATGGCGCCGGTCGAGCACGGCGGCGACCTGCGGGGCGATCCTGAAACGATGCACGTCCCAGAACACGCGCAGCTGGCGGACCAGCCTTGCCCGCTCCGGCGGGGCAAGTGCGGCCCACAGCACCGGCCCCTGCAGGCGCAACTGGTCGAAGACCGACTGCCAGTTGACATTGGCCGCTCTTGCCGCTGCCAGCGTCGCGCGAATGGTCCTGAGCAGGCCGAGCGCCGTCGTCGCCGGCGCGGATGCAAAATCGCCAAAAGGCTCGCCCCTGACATCGGGGTGTCCGCGCGAGCGTAAGCCGCGGCGCGACAGCGTGAGGATGCGGCCACGATGGCCACGACGGTCAAGTTCGGCGACCATGTCGGCCGAAGTCAGCCCGGAGCCGACGATCAGCACCGAGGCGTCCGGCCCGATCCCGGCAAGCGCCGCGGCTGCGTATGGGTCGGCGATGAAACCCGGCGCTTCCGTCAGGTGGATCAACGCGGCTGGAATTGCAGGCTGCGGATGCGTTGCTGCTAGAACGACGATGTCGGAGGCGACCGGTCCGGCAGAGGTGTGCACGGTCCAGCCCGCGCCACTGGCATCGCGTGTCACGCGTGTGGCGGAACCTTCAACATGATGGACAAGGCCGGAATTGAGATGCTGCGCCAGATGCTCGGCAACATAGCGACCGAACACGCGCCGGCGCGGAAAAGCGTCGCCGTTCATCCAGATCGCATCCGGGTCGTGTTCGAGTTCTCCGCTGCCAGTCAACCAGCGTGCAAAATGCTGCGGGTCGTCGGGAGCCATGCTCATCCTGACCGCGGGAACATTGACCCGATGAGAGGGTTCCTCGCTGGAATAGGCAAGGCCACCGCCAATCCAGGGTCGCGGCTCGATCACGGAAATGGAAATGCGCTCCGGTCGAGGCATTTGCGCCAGGTGCCACGCCACCGCCGCACCGGAAAAGCCGCCGCCAATAATGGCGACGCGCAACCGCGAGGACGCAGGAAGCAAGTTCACGAGGCGCTGGCGAGCGACTTCGGCCGGTGGTCGCCGGCGATGGTTTCGCCGAACGGACCGGTGTTTACGGACGAGCCGGCTGCCTTGACCGGATGGTCGGTCGGCAGTTTCGGCAGCACCAGCTCGCCGAAGCGATAGGCTTCTTCGAGATGTGGATAGCCGGAAAGGATGAAGGTATCGATGCCGAGGCGCCGGTACTCGTCGATGCGCTCGGCGATCGTGTCGGGATCGCCGACAAGTGCGGTACCTGCGCCGCCGCGCACCAGGCCGACGCCGGCCCAGAGGTTGGGGGCGATCTCGAGCTTGGCGCGATTGCCGCCATGCAATGCGCTCATCCGCGCCTGGCCGACCGAATCCATGCGGGCAAAGACCTTCTGCGCCGAGGCGATCGTCGCGTCGTCGAGCCGGCTTATCAGCCTGTCGGCAGCGGCCCAGGCCTCCTCGGTGGTTTCGCGGGCGATGACATGCAGCCTAATGCCGAAGGAGAGCTTGCGGCCAGCCTTCTGCGCCAGTTCACGCATGCCGTCCAGCTTGCGCTCGACATCGGCTGGCGGCTCTCCCCAGGTCAAATATTTGTCGATCTCCTGCGCCGCCACCACGGACCCAGCGTCGGACGAGCCCCCGAAATACAATGGCGGATATGGCGTCTGCACCGGCGGAAACAGCAGCCGGCCGTCCTCGATGTGGAAATGCTTGCCCTCGTGCCCCACCGTCTCGCCGCTCAGCACCCGCTTGTAGATCTGCAAGAACTCCTGCGTCACCTCATAGCGTTCGGCATGCGACAGGAAGATGCCGTCGCCCTTGTTCTCCAGCGGATCGCCGCCGGTGACGACGTTGATCAGCAGGCGGCCATTGGAGATGCGATCCAGCGTCGCAGTCATGCGCGCGGCCAGCGTCGGCGACTGCAAACCGGGCCGCACGGCGACAAGGAAACGCAAGCGCTCGGTAATCGGCACAAGAGCCGATGCGATCACCCAGGAATCCTCGCACGAGCGGCCGGTCGGCAACAGCACGCCATAGTAGCCGAGCGTGTCGGCCGCCTTCGCCACTTGCGTCAGATACGGCAGATCGACCGATCTGCCGCCCTCGGCTGTGCCGAGATAGCGGCTGTCGCCATGCGTCGGCAGAAACCAGAGCACCTTGATGCGGTCTGGCACGATCCGGCTCATGGCCTTTCTCCCGCTGCCTGGCGACTGGATATGTCTGCTTTGGTCGAGGGCGAGCGTAAGAGAGTGGGCATGGCGTGGTCCTGTCCGGGTGGAAACCAGATCGCCAGTGCAGATTGCTTATTCCACAAACTCTGTAGAGTTAGTTTATTCCAATTCTGTCGCCGCTATTAGAATTTCTCTCTCCAACGCGTCGGCGGTGAGGCCGACCCGAGTGCACCGGGCCGGCCTTCCTGAATCAGAACGCGGGTTCGACCGCGTTGACATTGTCCTTGGTGACGACGGTCAGCGGAATGGGCAGCCGGTCCTTGACCTGCTTGCCGTCGATGATTTCGGCCATCGTGTTGATCGCCAGGCGGCCATCCTCGACGGGCGACTGGACGATGGTCGAGTACATCTCACTGGTGCGGATCGATTCGAACGCGTCTTTCTGGCCGTTGATGCCGACGATCGGCGGTGCGGCCTTGGAGGGGTTCGCCTCCTTCCATGCGTCGATGAAGCCGCGGGCCATCGTGTCGTCATTGGCGTAGACACCGCTGATCTGGTCGCCGAAGCGTGTGATCAGATCGCGGCTGACCACCAGCGCCTTTTGCTGGTCGAAGTCGGCATTGACCGTGTCGAGCACCTTGATGTCGGCATTGGTTTCCTTGAGACGGTCGGTGAAGCCGCTGACACGTCCGATCGTGGTGCCGTTGCCGGCCTGGCCGGCGATGATGACGACGGAGCCCTTGCCGCCGAGCGCCTTGCTCAGCGAGTCCGCCGCCAGCTTGCCTTCCTCGTAGACATCAGGCCCGGTGAACGACTTGATGAACGGCTTGGCATCGTCGCTCATCGGCGAATTGATGAGGATCGCCGGAATGTTCGCCTGCTGTGCGCGCGCCAGCCCCGGTATGTATGCCTGCGGGTCGAGCGGCCACAGGATGATGCCGTCGACCTTGCGCGCAACGCAGGTGTTGAGCTGCTCGGTGCCTTTCTGGACGTCGAAATCCTGGCTGAGGCTCAGGATCTCGATGCCGAGTTCCGCGGCGCGCGCCTGAAGCGCCTTGTTGGCCGGCGTCGCGTAGGCATGCGAATCCGCTGCCGTCACGTAGCAGACCGTCTTGGCGCTGGCCCAACCCGTCGATGCCAGCACAGCCGCCATAGCGGCGACGTGAAGCATGCTTTTCTTGCCAATCATGTGTTTCCTCCCAATCATGTGGTTCCTCCTTGAGTGATTGGATTGTCGCGAACGAGCGCCGGGCGCGTGCCCGGAGCCCTCCCCTTGGTGGTAACGGCCCGATCGAGCACGACGAGCAGGATCAGGATAAGCCCGGACACGACCTGCTGGACGTATGCGGGAACGGACTGGAACTCCATCGCGATGGTCAGCGAGCCGATTGTCAGCACGCCGCCGAGCGTGCCGAGCGCGGATCCCCTGCCGCCTTCGAGACGAGTTCCGCCGACAACGACCGCGGCAATGACGGCGACCGTCAATTCCGAGCCGAAGACGGGTGAGCCGGTGTTGGTGACGAGGCTCTGGAGAACCCCCGCCAGGCCGGCAAGCGTGCCGGCAAAGACAAAGCCGAGAAAGACGATACGGTCCGAGGCGATACCGCTTTCCTTGGCAGCCGCCGGGTTGGATCCCACCGCAAAGACGTTACGCCCAGGTATGGTGCGCGTCAGCCAGAAATGCAGCAGCACGATCAGGGCGATGAACAGCGCGCTGCGGAGGGTGAAGACATCGAGATAGATCTTGGCCAGCGCCAGGGAAAGCATGATGTCGGTTCCGGTCACCGGCTGGCTGTTGGTGATCCAGTGCGCGAGCGAGCGGAAGATGAGCATCGTCGCGAGCGTCAGCACGAGCGAATTCACCTTCAGGCCGACGACCAGCATGCCGTTGACGGCGCCTGCCAGGGTACCGACCAGGATGCCGACGATCGCGGCAGGGAGGATGCCGATCTCTCGCTGCAGGATGACCGATACGATGCCGGCCAGGGCAAACACCGCGCCACCGGAGAGGTCGATCTGGCCCGATATCAAAAGCACCGTCAGGCCGATCGCGATCAGGCCGATCGTCGCCGCCCGGTCGAGGCCGAGGCCGAGGGTCGATGCCGAGAGGTAGCCGGGGACCACCAGCGCGGAAATGACGAGCGTCAGACCGAGAATGACGATGACGCGATACTGCGAGACAAGCGAAAGAAAACGCATCACGACACGCCCCGCTTGCGCAGCGCCGCATCCATGCCGACGGCGCCGACGATCAGGATGCCGAGCACGAAACCCTGGATCGGCGTGCGCACACCGTCGAGCACCATGACGTTGGTCAGCAGTTGCACGAAGATGAGGCCGGCAATGGCCCGTGGCACCGATCCGAAGCCGCCGACGATCGACACGCCGCCGACCACCACCGCCGTGATGGCACTGAATTCGTAGCCGCCGCCGATGAGCGGCCGCGCGCTCTGCAGCGTCAGCCCGAGCAGGCCGCCGCTGATGCCGGAAGCGAGTGCTGTGATCACGAAGGCGCCAGCCTTCACGGCCTGCACCGGAACCGCACTTGCCTCGGCGGCGCTGTAATTGCCGCCGGTGGCAAGCGTCCATCTGCCCCAGAAGGAGCGGGACAGGACGAAATGGCCGACAAGAGCAATGACCAGGAAGATCAGCACCACGACCGGAATGCCGAACAGCCGGCCCTTGGCGAGTTCGGCGGAGGCGGGATTGCTGCCATAGACGATGACCCCGCCGACAGCCGCCTGGACGATGCCCAGTCCGATCGTGCCAATGCCGAGCGTGGCAATGATTGGATTGATGCCGACATATCCGACCAGGACCCCGTTGAGCAGGCCTATGAGGCCCGCGAGACCAACCGCCAGCACGAAGGCCGGCAGCGGTCCGATCATCGGCTGCAGCCCGAGCGACAGGATGGCGCCGCAGGCGATGGTGGCCGGCACCGACAGGTCGGCCAGGCTGCCGACCACGAGCACGAAGGTCATGCCGACGACGACGATGCCGACGATGGACATCGAGGTCAGGACGTTGAGCAAATTGCCTGATGTGAAGAAGGCGGGGCTGACGAAGGAGCCGTAGAGCATCACGGCGAGGATAGCGAAGGCCAGCCCCGCCTTCGACAGGACATCGACAAGCCTGCTGCCACGCGTAAAGCGGTCGTTGCGGTTCACGCCGCCGATCTCCATGGCAGCTTCGGTCACGCCGTCTCCTCCCCCGTGGCTAGCGCCATGATGCGCTCCTCGCTCAATTCGCTGCGCAGGAGAGGCTCGGAGGCATAGCCATCGCGCATCACCACCACGCGGTCGCAGACGCCGAGGATTTCGGGCAGCTCCGACGAGATCATCACGACCGCCATGCCGCCGGCGACGAGTTGGCCGATGATGTGGTGGATCTCGGCCTTGGCGCCGACGTCGACGCCCCGCGTCGGCTCGTCGAGGATCAAGGCCGAAGGTTTGGCGGCAAGCCATTTGGCGATGACCGCCTTCTGCTGGTTACCGCCCGACAGAAGGCTGATGCGCCGTTCGCCGTCGGGCGGTGAAATCGAAAACTGCTTGACCGAGTCCGCGGCAAGCGAGTGATCGGCGCTGCGGCTGATGCGCCCGAAACGGCTCAGGCGGCGCAGTATGGGCAGGCTGATGTTTTCCCGGATCGACATTCCAGGCACGACGCCGTCGCCCTTGCGATCTTCCGGAACATAGGCAATGCCTGCCCTGACCGCCTGGGATGGCGAGTTGATCGAGACCTCGCGTCCGTTGACGCTGACCGAGCCCTCGACAAGCCGCGACAGGCCGAAGATTGCGCGGGCGACCTCGGTGCGGCCAGCGCCCACCAGCCCCGTCAAGCCCAGTATCTCGCCGGCGCGTACATCGAAGCTGACATTGCGGAAGCGCGTGCCGTCGCTGATGCGTTCGACGCGCAGCACCGACTTGCCGATCTCGGCCGGGCTTTTCGGGAAGACATTGCTGACTTCGCGACCGACCATCAGCCTGATCATGTGAGCGGCATTTATGCCTTCGATCGGACGCGTCTCGATCATTGAGCCGTCGCGCAGCACAGTCACCTCGTCGGCGATTTCGAGCACCTCCTTCAGTCGGTGGCTGATGTAGATGATGGCGATGCCGTCATCGCGCATCTTGCGCAGGATCCGGAACAACGCCGCCGTCTCATGCTCGCTGAGGCTGGATGTCGGTTCGTCCAGGACGATGATCCTGGGCTGCGCCGCGTAGGCCTTGGCGATCTCGACGAGCTGCTGCTGGCTGATCGACAGGTTGCCGAGCCGTTCACGCGGGTTGATGGCCGCTCCGAGCTCATCGAGGACGGCGGTCGCAGCCCGGATCATCTCGCCCTTGCGCAGAAAGATCCACTTGCCCGGCATGCGGCCGAGATAGACGTTTTCGGCGACGCTCAGGTCGGCGACCAGATTGATTTCCTGATGCACCATGCGGATGCCGAGCGCCTGGGCGTCGGCGGGCCGGCGCATGCGCACCTCGGCGCCGCCGACCCTGATTGTGCCGCTGCTGGGTGCGTAGGACCCGTTGAGCACTTTCATGAGCGTCGATTTGCCGGCGCCGTTCTCACCCACGACCGCATGAACCGTGCCGAATTTCACGGCGAAATTGACGTTGGACAGAGCCTTCACGCCCGGGAACGTCTTGCTGATGCCTCGCATGTCCAGGGCGCAATCGGCGGCGACAGTCATATCTGGCTAGGTTCCTCCTGGCGGGTGGCCGATCATCCTTGGTATCGGCCGTCGATATGTTAGTATAATAGTCGCTTCAAACGCAATTCGACCCTCTTCGAACTGGCTTGAACGTCCGCGCTTTTGAACACGCGGCTCAGTCCAGGCTCTCGGTTGCGGATTGAATTTCTCGCCGCGGACGATGACTATTGCACTAATATAACAGTTCTGGCAAGCTGGATTCCGGCGGTCGTTATGGACATCAGGTGTCAACCGACCTCACCCTTGCATTGGGTGCATTCTAATTGACATTCTAATATAATCTGACCATTTCTGGTGAACGAAGACACGGATTTGCAATGGACCTGGATCCTTCGACGCTCAATCGGGCTCTTCCGCTCCGCGATCAGATCTATCACAAGATCCGCAACCTGATCGTCGTCGGGCAGTTGAAGCCGGGGGAGGTCATCAACGAGGTCGCCATCGCGGAGGCCCTGGGTGTGTCGCGCACCCCCGTTCGTGAAGCGGTCAAGCGCATCAGCGACGAGGGTCTGGTCAAGATCCTGGCGCAAACGGGCACCTATGTCGCTCCGATCAGCCGGGCCGACCTGGAAGAAGCCTATGTCATCCGGCGGGCACTGGAGATGGAGAGCGCCCGACGCGCGGCCGCCAAGTTCACACCGGCCGCCAGCGAATTGCTGGAAGACAACATGGCGGCGCACCGCCTCGCCATATCGCGAGGCAGATATGCCACCGCGATACAGCTCGACGATGTCTTTCACCGCACCATCGCCGAGATCTGCGGCCTGCCGATGATCTGGAGAGCCGTCGACATCTCAAAGGCACAGATGGATCGCGGCCGCTATCTCGCCATCCCCAAGCCGGGCTATGGCGAACAGACGATCGAGCAGCACGAGGCCATTTTCGACGCGCTGAAGCGCCACGACGCCGAGGGGGCGGCAAGGGCCATGGAACATCATCTCGAGACGTCGTTCCGCAACACGCTCGAAGTCGCCGCCGACCTTCTCGACTGAAACACCGCGAGCCACCGGCATGCAAAGAATGGGACTTTGTATCGGCGTGAAAGCCGAGGCGATCGCGGACTACAAGCGCGTCCACGCCGCCGTCTGGCCGGAAGTGCTCGACGTCATCAGTCGCGCCGACATCCGCAACTATTCGATCTTCCTGCGCGAACCGGAGAACCTTCTGTTCGCCTGCTGGGAGTATCACGGCAGCGACTTCGCCAGGGATGCGGCGCGGATGAGCGAGTCGCCGGCCATGCGCAAATGGTGGGAACTGTGCGACCCCATGCAGACGCCACTGCCGACGCGCGCCGACGGCGAATGGTGGGCGGCCATGGAAGCGGTCTTCCATCTCGATTGACCGTGTCCCGCGTGCGGCGGTCCGTTGTTTCATCCAGCCGTTTGCCGCCCTCAAACTGCGCCGCAAGGCGCACTCATTGCACGCTCACCTAACCGATCCGCCACTACGCCCCTGCAATCCAAGCCTTTCGCAACCGCACCTTGACCACTGACATTCTATTATATTAGTATTCCAAATCACTTTTGCCTCTCGGCGCTCCTTGTCGGGGGGAGCTTTTTCAGAGTTTGGGTCATGGCACGGTTCATCAAGCTGTCGGATATCGACAACATTCTTCTGGCGGTCGATCCGTTGAAAATCGGCGACAAAGCCGGGGACGTGGCGGCCAGGGCACGCATACCGCGCGGGCACAAAATGGCCTTGCGCGACATCGGCTCGGACGAGCCGATCGTGAAATACGGCCAGACCATCGGGTTTGCGCGGGAACCCATCGTCGCCGGCGACTGGGTTCACGAGCACAATGTGTATCTGCGCAATTTCGAACGCGACTACGTCTTCGGCACCAATACCAGGCAAACCGAGGTCGTTGCCGAGGCCGAGCGCGCTACTTTCATGGGTTACCGCCGGCCGAGCGGCAAGGTGGGCACGCGCAACTTCATTGCCGTCCTGACCTCGGTGAACTGCTCTGCCAGCGTCGCCCGGTTCATCGTCGACGAGGTCAACCGGTCTGGCATCCTGCGCGACTATCCCAATGTCGACGGCATCATCGCACTCGTCCACGGCACTGGCTGCGGCATCGACACCAAGGGCCCCGCTTACGACCTGTTGAAACGGACGCAATGGGGCTTTGCCACCAACCCCAATGTCGGCGGCGTGCTGATGGTCGGACTCGGCTGCGAAGCGTTCCAGATCCCACGCTGGATGCAGTCGTACAACATCGAGGAGAGCACGATTTTCCGCACGATGACCATCCAGGAAACCGGCGGCACGCGAAAGACAGTCGAGGCCGGCGTCAAGGCGATCGTCGACATGCTGCCTACGGTGAACGCCGCCGAAAGGACTCCGCAGCCGGCCTCCGAACTGGTGCTTGCGCTGCAATGCGGCGGATCGGACGGCTATTCCGGCATCAGCGCCAATCCGGCACTGGGTGCTGCGGTGGACCTGCTTGTCGGGCAAGGCGGCACGGCCGTGCTCTCGGAGACGCCCGAGATCTATGGCGCCGAACATCTTCTCGCCTTGCGCGCCGAGAGCCGCGCGGTGGGTGAAAAGCTGATCGAGCGCATCCGCTGGTGGGAGGATTATACCGCCAGGCACGACATGGAGATGAACAACAACCCTTCGCCCGGCAACAAGCTGGGTGGGCTGACGACCATCCTGGAGAAATCGCTCGGCGCCTCCGCCAAGGGCGGCACCACCAATCTGCGCGCGGTGCTGGAATATGCCGAGCCGATCAACGAGCGCGGCCTCGTCTTCATGGATACGCCTGGCTACGATCCGGTCTCGGCCACCGGGCAGGTCGCCGGCGGAGCCAACATATTGTGCTTCACCACCGGCCGCGGTTCGGCCTTCGGCTGCAAGCCGACGCCCTCGATCAAGCTCGCCTCCAACAGCTTCATCTTCGAGCAGATGCGCGAGGACATGGACATCAATTGCGGAGACATACTGGACGGCGTCTCGCTGGCCGAGAAGGGCGAGGAGATCTTCGCCGAGATCCTGCGCGTCGCTTCCGGCGGGCGCACCAGGTCGGAAGCGCTCGGCTATGGCGACAACGAGTTCGTGCCATGGAGCCTCGGCGCGACGATGTAGCGATATCGCCCGCCTGCACAGGCCGGCCTTTATCCCGGAAGTAGCTCAAACGGAAAGAACCGCTCGACATGAACAGGATTGATCTTGACGGCCAGCACGCTGTGGTCACCGGCGGCGCCCAAGGCCTCGGCTTTGCGATGGCCAGACGCTTCGTCGCCTCCGGCGCGACGGTAACCTTGTGGGATCTCGATGAGGCTCGCCTCGAAACCGCCAAGAAGGAACTCGGCAACGCCGCCACGACAGAGATCGTGGACGTCGCCGATTGGGTGTCGGTGGACGCGGCGCGCGCCAGGACCGAAGAGCTGGCCGGCAACATTTCCATTCTGGTCAATTCCGCCGGAATCGCCGGCCCGGCCGTCCCGCTCGACGTCTACGACATCGAGACGTGGAAAAAGGTCATCGACGTCAACGTCAACGGTACGTTCTACGTCAATCGCGCCGTGGTTCCCGGGATGAAGGAGCGCAATTACGGGCGGATCGTCAACATCGCTTCGGTCGCCGGCAAGGAGGGCAACCCCAACGCCTCCGCCTATTCAGCCTCGAAGGCGGCGGTCATCGGCTTGACCAAGTCGCTCGGCAAAGAACTGGCGCAGTACGACATCGCCGTGAACTGCATCTCGCCGGCCACGGCACAGACGCGCATCCTTGAACAACTGACGCCGGAGCATATCGAATATATGCGCTCGCGCATTCCGCGCGGCCGCCTGTTGGAGGTCGATGAGGCCGCTGCCATGGTCGCCTGGCTCGTCTCCAAGGAGAACAGTTTTACAACCGCCTCCACGTTCGACCTGTCGGGTGGGCGGACGACCTATTGAAAGGCAGTTGACGTTCAGCCAGGCAACCGACCGAGACCAATCGCAAAGCGCTCCACCATCGCGAGGCCAGGCTCGCTGGGCCGCATCGCCGGAGCCCGGGCGTGTATCGGGATGCCTGCGCGGGCGCCGAACAGCCGCTTGCCATAGCAGATCAAGTTTTCGATGCCTTGCATGACGAAGACCGCTGCCGGCAACATTCTTGCATATTCAGCCTCGGCCGTGGCTTCGCCTCCGGCGCGGAACGCATGATAGGCGCGCACGGCATAGTCGGCGCAATCCGGCGCCAGGATCATGCCGCGGCAACCGATGCGGAAATTGTCGATCAGTTCCAGGCCGCCACGCCCGTTGAAAACCGGTATCCGGCCATCGGTGCGCTCGATCAGCCCGGCGATGTCGGTAACCGGACCCTCGCCCTTGATCAGCCTAACGTTGGGATACAGCGTGACGAGGTCGCGGATTTCGTCTGATGAAAGGCCGCGCCCGAAAAACGCCGGCGCGTTCTGGATCGCCACCGGCAGATCGGTCGCCTCGGCAACGCGGCCGAAGAACTTGATGTATTCCGGCGCACCATAGGACCCAACCGGCGGCGGCTGCAGGATCACCCAATCCGCTCCCACGCTTTCAGCATGGCGAACCTGTGCGACCTGCTCGGCCACCGAAGCGCCGAAGATGGTGAAAGCGAGTGGCACTTTTCCGTCGGTGTCTTCCGCCGTCCAGTCCATGATCGTCCGGCGCTCGGCCTCGGACAGCTTGGCGACTTCCGTCGCCAAGCCGAGCGCCGCCATGCCGTGCACGCCGCTCGCCAGGCAGATCTCGACCTGCCTGCGCATCGCCGCGCGGTCGAGTTTTTCGTTCTCATCAAAGAGCGCGTAGAGAATGGCGTGAATGCCGTGGAAATCATAAGGTTTGAATTTTGTCACGCGGACCTCAATGGCTTTCGCGTTGAATGGCGTGGCCACGGCATCCGACGAGAAAATCGAGGTCGGCGCCGCGATCCGCCTGCAGCACATGGTCGACGTAAAGACCCTGATAGCCGCCGCGCATAGCCGGCTGCGGCGGAGCCCAGGATGTCCGCCGCTTTGCGAGTTCCTGTTCTGACACGTCGAGATGCAGCTTCCTTGCTTCGACATCGAGCTCGATCATGTCGCCGCTCCTCACCAGCGCCAGCGGGCCGCCGACAGCGGCTTCGGGTGCGGCATGCAGCACGACGGTGCCGAAGGCGGTGCCCGACATGCGGGCATCGGAGATACGGATCATGTCGCGGACGCCTTGCTTCAACAGCTTCTGAGGCAGCGCCATGTTGCCGACCTCGGCCATTCCCGGATAGCCCTTGGGGCCGCAATTCTTCAGCACCATGATCGAGCCCTCGTCGATGTCCAGCAAGGGATCGTCGATGCGCGCCTTGTAGTCGTCAATGTCCTCGAAGACGACGGCGCGGCCGCGATGCTTCATGAGAGCTGGCGACGCGGCTGACGGTTTGATGATGGCGCCGTCGGGCGCCAGATTGCCGCGCAGCACCGCGATGCCGCCGTGCGATGTCAGCGCCTTGTCGCGCGGGCGGATCACCTCCGGATTGTAGTTTTGGGCGTCAGTGATGTTCTCGCGCACGCTCTTGCCGGTGACGGTCAGCGCATCGAGATCGAGCATGTCGGCGATCTCTTTCATGACGGCCGGAATACCGCCGGCGTAGCAGAAATCCTCCATCAGGAAACGGCCTGACGGCATCAGGTCGAGGATGGTCGGCACGTCGCGGCCATATCGATCCCAATCATCCAGGGTCAGCTCGGTGCCGACGCGGCCGGCGATGGCCAGGAGATGCACGACCGCATTGGTGGAGCCGCCGATCGCGCCATTGACGCGGATGGCGTTGGCGAAAGCTTTTCTCGTGAGGATAGCCGACGGGCGCAGATCCTCATTGACCATCACGACGATGCGCCGCCCCGTCATGCGGGCGATGCGGCTGCGGCGCGCGTCGACCGCCGGATAGGCAGCGTTACCGGGCAGCGCCAGGCCGAGCGACTCGACCATGGAAGCCATGGTCGAGGCCGTGCCCATGGTCATGCAGTGACCGGGCGAGCGCGACATGGCGCTCTCGGCATTGGCGAAATCCTGCTCGCTCATCACACCGGCGCGAACGTCTTCCGAAAATTTCCACACATCGGTGCCGGAACCGATTTCGTGGCCCTGGAAGCGGCCATTAAGCATCGGCCCGCCGGAGATGGCGATCGACGGCAGGTCGCAGGAGGCCGCGCCCATGACCAGCGACGGTGTGGTCTTGTCACAGCCGGCCATCAGCACGACGCCGTCCATCGGGTTGCCGCGGATCGCCTCCTCGACATCCATCGAGGCGAGGTTGCGAAACAGCATCGCCGTCGGCCGCAGATTGGACTCGCCGCAAGAGAAGACCGGGAATTCGAGCGGCAGGCCGCCGGCTTCCAGCACGCCGGCCTTGATGTGCTCGATCAGAGCACGGAAATGCACGTGGCAAGGCGTGAATTCGGAGAATGTGTTGCAGATGCCGATCACCGGACGGCCGTCGAAGGCATCGTCGGGCAGGCCGTTGTTCTTCATCCAGCTGCGGTGGATGAAGGCATCCTTGCCCAGCCCGCCGAACCAATGCTGCGATCGTCTCTTGGTCATGGTCTTTCCGGCGTTCAGGCGGGATGCTGCAGCTGGCTCAGCCCGCCATCGACGACGAGCGTCGCCGCGTTCATGAACGGGCATTCGTCGGAGATCATGAACACCGCAGCCCGCGCGATCTCGCGCGCCGTGGCGATGCGGCCGCCGGGATGCAGCGCCATGGTGTTGGCGCGTGCTGCGGCCGGATCGGCAAAGCTGTTCCAGTAGTCGATCGCCTTCTGCGTCTCGACATAGCCCGGCGCCAGCGCGTTCACGCGCACGCCTTGCGCCGCATATTCGAGCGCCAGCGATTTGGTCAGGCCGAGCAGCGCGTGCTTGGCGACGGGATAGGGGAAGGTGTGCGGAATGATGGTGAAGCTGTGCGTCGAGGCGATGTTGAGGATGGCGCCGCCGCCGCTTGTAATCATGCCCGGCAGCACAGCCTTGCTGCAATTCCAGGCGCCCTTGACGTTGACGTCGAAATTGCGGTTCCACTCTTCCTCGGTCGCCTTGAGCGGCGTCGAGAACACATTGACCCCGGCATTGTTGATCAGCGCGTTGATGTGGCCGATTTCGTCGGTCGCTTGGCCGACGGCAGTGGCAATCGCGGCTCCGTCGCTGATGTCGGCTGCCGCATGCCCGACATGGCCGTGCGGCGCGGCAAGGCCGGCGACGGCCTTGTCCAGCAGTGCGCCGTCGCGGTCGACGAGGAACAGTCTTGCACCTTCGGCAAGGCAGGCCTCGGCGATGGCCAGCCCGATGCTTTGCGCGGCGCCGGTCAGGAAGATGCGTTTGCCGGAAAGGCGCTCAGCCATTTTTGTCCCTCCAGCTTAGCGCCGGCCCAGTGCCGACGAGCGCAGATTGTCGAGCAGCACGGCCAGCAGCAGGATCACGCCACGTACGATGTACTGGTAGAAGGCCGGGATGTTGAGCAGGTTCATGGCGTTTTCGGCGATGCCCATGATCAGCACGCCGACGATGACGCCCGACATGGTGGCGCGGCCGCCGGCAAGCGAAACACCGCCGAGCACGCAGGCCGAGATGACCGAGAGTTCGAGCCCGACCGCCGCGTTGGGCTGGCCGGAGGTGATGCGCGACGCCAGCAGGATGCCGGCGATGCCGCAGACGACGCCCTGCAGCGCAAAAATCCAGATGCGCGTCCGGTCGACATTGACGCCGGCAAGACGCGAGGCCTCCGGATTGCCGCCGATGGCCAGCGTGTTCTTGCCGAAGACGGTGCGGTTGAGGACGAAGCCGAAGATGCAAAACAGGATAGCGAGCACCCAGACCGGCGTCGGTATGCCGAGCAGTTTCGAGAGCGCCAGCTGATAGAAATCCGAGCTGTTGATGCCGACGGCACGGCCGTCGGACGCGATCAGCGCAAAGCCGCGCACGATCTGCATGGTGGCCAGCGTCGTGATCAGCGCGTTGATGCGGAATTTGGCGATGACGACGCCGTTGATGAAGCCGACGAAAGCGCCGCAGGCGATTGCCGCCAGCAGGCCAAGCAGGATCGAGCCGGTGTAATTCGACGCCATCACAGCGACCATGCCGGCAAAGGCGACGATCGAACCGACCGACAGGTCGAAGTCGCGCGCGGCGAGGCAGAACATCATGGTGCAGGCGACGATGCCGACGGTGACCACCGACTGCAGCAGGCCGAGCATGTTGCGGTCCGTAAGGAAGTTCGGCACCAGAGCCGACACCAGCGCGAAGGCGACGACGAAGATGACGACGAGGCCCTGTTCGCCGAGCAGGATTTTTTTCAACTGGTCGGTCATGCCAAAGTCCTCAGGATGCGATCGCGTCGGGAGTTTTCTGATCGGGGAGAGCGGCGGCCAGGATCGCCCTTTCGGCGAACTGGTCGCGGGTGAGTTCAGCGCTGACGCGGCCACCGCACATCACCAGAATACGGTCGCAGATGCCCATCACTTCCGGCAGTTCGGACGAGACCACGACGATCGCCATGCCGTCCTGCGCAAGCTGGTAGAGCAATTCGTAGATTTCCGATTTGGCCCCTACGTCGATACCGCGCGTCGGTTCGTCGACAATGAGAACCCGCACCCCTTGTTCGGACAGCCAGCGGCCAAGGATGACCTTCTGCTGGTTGCCGCCGGAGAGATTGATGATGTCCTGCTTGCGCGACGGCGTGCGCACCTTGAGCTTCTTGATGAAGGTTTCGGCGGTGGCGATCTCGCTGGCGCGGTTGAGCACGCCGAAGCGCGTGTGATGGCGCCGCGACGAGATGTTGATGTTCTCCTCGACCGAGCGGCCCTGGATGATGCCGTCATGCTTGCGATCCTCCGAGCACAGCACGATGCCGGCCCGGATCGTGCCACGCGGATCGGCGGCACGGACCAGCTTGCCGTCGACGGTGATGCTGCCGCCCGAGCGCGGATCGGCGCCACAGACCAGCCGCATCAGTTCCGAGCGCCCGGCGCCGATCAGGCCGAAGAAGCCGACGATCTCGCCTGCCCTCGCCTCGAAACTGGCCGGCGTCTTCAGTTTGGGGCCGCTGAGAGCGTCGACCTTCAGGCGGACATCGCCCGTTTTTCGTGCGCGAAAACCCCAGATATCCGAAATCTCGCGGCCGACCATCTCGGCGACGACCTGGTCGCGGGTGACGCCTTTCAGCGACGCATGGTGCGCCGCGAGCTTGCCGTCGCGCAGCACGGTCAGGCTGTCGCAGAGCCGGAACACTTCGTCGAGCCTGTGCGAGACGTAGATGATGACCTTGCCCTCGCCGCGCAGGCGGTCGATCAGAGCAAACAGGATTTCGCTTTCGCGCGAGGACAGCGACGAGGTCGGCTCGTCCAGCGCGATGACGCGTGCGTCGAGCATGATCGCCTTGGCGATCTCGACCATCTGGCGTTCGCCGATGGACAGCGTCTTGACCTTGCGGCGCATGTCGATGTCGATGCCGGCCGATTTCAGCTTGGCGCCGACATCATCCAGCATCCGGCGGCCGGCGATGATGCCAGCGTTGGCGGGGAAACGCCCGAGGCTGAGGTTTTCGGCAACGGTGAGTTCCGGAACCAGCTGCAGTTCCTGGTGGATGACGATGACGCCATTGTCGAAAGCATCCCGGGTCGAGGCATAGGCCTGAACCTTGCCGTCGATACGGATCTCGCCCTCATCGGCATGCTGGTCGCCGGACAGGATCTTGATCAGGGTGGATTTGCCGGCGCCGTTCTCGCCCATCAGGCCATGCACGGCGCCTTTGTCGACACCGAACGAGACGTCCGACAGCGCCTTGACGCCCGGATAGGTCTTGGTGACGTGCGAGAAGTCAAGAAAGGACACGGGCAGCGATCCTCGTATGGAATGGCAAACAGGCGGCGGGATGAGCCGCCGCCTGTTTGTACAGGGAGGATTATTCGATGCCGAGGCCCTGGCGGACCTTCTGGTAGTCGTCGCGCTTGGCGAGTGCACCCGAGGTCAGGATCAGCTTCTCCGGTTCCTTGTTGTTGGCGACCCAGTCATACATGTTGAGCGCCGTCTCGTAGCCATGGCGCTTCGGCGAGATGATCACCGTGCCGACAAAGCCGGTGGCGGTCGGCTTCTTGAACTCGTTGATCGCCGAATCCGCGCCGCCAATGCCGACGCCGATCACGCTATCAGCGGGGATGCCGACGCTTTCGGAAGCACGCACCGCACCCAGCACCGCCTCGTCGTTGAGGCCGAAAGAAACCCACTTCTTGATGTCGGCATGGGCGTTGAGCACGACAGTCGCGGCGTTGAGAGCAGCTTCCGTGTCGGTCTTGGCCTGCGGCGCGTCGAAGATGTTCTCGGCCTTGAAGCCGTTCGCCTTGAGCACCGAGATGGCGCCTTCGACGCGATCGACCGCGGTTGGCAACTGGTCGTAGGAGACGCGGATGGCGCCGACCTCGTCGGCCTTCCAGCCGCGCGCCTTCATTTCGTCGACGATCGCCTGGCCGACGGCCTCGCCGATCTTGGTTGCCGAAATGCCCATGTGCGGCACCTCTTCCAGCGCCTTGCCGTCAGCGCCGACCAGACGGTCGTCGACAGTCATCAGCTTGAGGTTATTGGCGGCCGCCTTGGCGACGATGCCAGGTCCGAGTTTCACGTCGGGTGTGCAGACGATAAAGGCCTGGGCGCCCTGGGCGCCGAGATTGTCGATGGCCGACATCAGCTTCTCACCGTCCTCGGCGCCGATCTTGACCAGGGTGAAACCCTTTTCCTTGGCGGCCTGGTCGGCGAACTTCCATTCGTCCTGGAACCACGGCTCCTCGGGCTGTTTGACGATGAAACCGATCTTGGTGTCCTGAGCATATGCAGCGATGGTCGAGACGGACAGCACGGCAAGCGCGCCCGCAGCGAGCGCGGTCTTCAAAAGTCGCATGATTTCCTCCCAGCGATAGGCCGGGCGCTCAGCCCGGATGCTGGAGTCTCTATTCGTTTTTATCATACTCGTCAATTGATCTGGTATGATAATTAATGTACATGCTCTGACCAGTGATCGCTGGCGCAATTGATCCGCATCCGTTAAGGCCGGACCGGTTGTGCGAAACCAGCGGTTCGCCGCCTTGGAGGAGGGCTGAGGTGACCGGGACTTTGAAGAAACCGCAAGGCGACACAGCCACTCGCCGCCCGCGCGTCATGCCCGATGTGACCAAGGCAATGGCCTCAGACATCTTTTCCGGGCGCTACCCGGCCGGATCCTCCTTGCCGACCGAAAACGAACTCGGCGTCGAATATGGTGTCAGCCGCACTGTCATCCGCGAGGCCCTGAAAGTGTTGGCGGCAAAGGGGCTGGTGCTGTCGCGGCCGCGCGTCGGCACGATCGTCTGCAACGAGGACGACTGGAACATCATCGACCCACAGGTGCTGGCCTGGCACGCGCCGCATGCATTGGACGACAAGCTTTTCGACGCCATTCTCGAGACTCGCCGCGCCATCGAGCCGCTGGTCGCGGAACTGGCCGCCACGCGCGCGACACTGCAGGAGATCGCCGATCTGGAAGCCGCCTGGCGCGGCATGGCCAGCGCCGGCGAGGATCTCGCCGCCTTCTCGCGCAGCGACATCGCCTTCCACCAGATCGTCTATACAGCGAGCCACAACCCGATCTTTCGCCAGATCGGCAATCTGATCGACACCGGGCTGAAATTCTCGCTGGAGGCGACGGCGGTGATTTCGCTCGACCGGCGCATGGAGGCCGTGGCGGCGCACCGCGAGGTGGTCGAGGCGCTGCGCATGCGCGACGCGGAGGCGGCGCGCGGGGCGGCAAATCGAATCCTCGACCTTGCGGCGCGCGACCTCGTCAGCGCCAAGAAACTCAAGAGCAACTGAGACGGCGCATGAAAATCATCTCGCTCACCACCTACATCGTTCCGCCGCGCTGGCTGTTCCTGAAGATCGAAACCGATGCCGGCGTCACCGGCTGGGGCGAGCCGGTCGTCGAAGGCAGGGCGCTGACCGTCGAGGCAGCGGTCAAGGAGCTTGGCGATTATCTCATCGGCAAGGACCCGCGCCTGATCGAGGACCACTGGACGGTGATGCATCGCGGCGGCTTCTACCGCGGTGGGCCGATCCTGATGAGCGCCATTGCGGGCATCGACCAGGCGCTGTGGGATATCAAGGGCAAGGCGCTCGGCGTGCCTGTGCATGAATTGCTCGGCGGCAAGCTGCGCGACACGATCAAGGTCTATTCCTGGATCGGCGGCGACCGGCCGGCAGAAGTCGCGGCGGGTGCCCGGGAAATGGTTGCGCGCGGTTTCCTGGCGTTGAAGATGAACGGCACCGAGGAGTTGCAGATCGTCGACAGCCACGACAAGATCGACGCCGCTGTCGAACGCGTCGCCATGGTGCGCGAGGCCGTCGGACCCAACATCGGCATCGCCGTCGATTTTCACGGCCGCGTCCACCGGCCGATGGCGCGCGCCCTGGTCAAGGAGCTCGAGCCCTACAGGCTGATGTTCATCGAGGAGCCGGTGCTCAGCGAAAACCGCGAGGCGCTGAAGGAGATCGCCGCGCTCGGCTCGACGCCGATCGCGCTCGGCGAGCGGCTCTACAGCCGCTGGGACTTCAAATCCGTGTTCGAGGAAGGCGTCGTCGACATCATCCAGCCTGATCTGTCGCATGCCGGTGGCATCACCGAATGCCGCAAGATCGCGGCGATGGCGGAAGCCTATGATGTGGCCGTGGCGCCGCACTGCCCGCTCGGGCCGATCGCGCTTGCCGCGTGCCTGCAGCTCGACGCGGTCAGCTACAACTGCTTCATCCAGGAGCAGAGCCTCGGCATCCACTACAACGCCGCCAACGACCTGCTCGACTATGCCGCCAACAAGGATGTCTTCCGCTACGAGGATGGTTATGTCGCCATTCCCGACGGCCCGGGCCTGGGTGTCGAGATCGACGAGGAGTATGTCAAGGAACGCGCTAGGGAAGGCCACCGCTGGCGCAACCCTGTCTGGCGCCACAAAGACGGCTCCTTCGCCGAGTGGTGATCGGGCCGGCTTCCAGTCTCTAAGCGCTCCATGAACAGTGAAGACTTTGTCCGGCGAACAGTTGCTCTCGAGAAATGGCTGGTTCGTTCCGTTTGATGGGGGCGCTTTCAGCGGCGTTGCCTGAACTGACCATCAAACGCAGATGACCGCAGTACCACACATTCATCGGCTGCGAATTGCAGAGGGACTGTTTGGTGGAGCCAATCGGGATCGAACCGACGACCTCTTGAATGCCATTCAAGCGCTCTCCCAACTGAGCTATGGCCCCACTTCCGGCAGTCAACCGGCGCCGTTTCCGGCGAAGAGATCCGGCGCGGGTTGGAGACCGCGCCGTTAGTGCAGGCGGCTTCTAACCCCGCCCTTCTCAGATATCAAGCCTTCAAGAGCCGCTTTTTCTTCGCAGGCTACGAAAGCCTGCAAACGCCCGCTTTCAAGGCCGATCAGACCTCGTCGTCGTCGTCGCCGACGCCGATCATGTCGGCAACGTCGTCATCTTCTTCCTCTTCGTCGGCGAGGAAGGTGTCATCCTCGTCGTCGCCGAGGTCGACGTCATCCTCGTCGTCGCCGAGATCCGGCAGGTCGTCGCCCTTGGCGTCCTCGTCGGCCTCTTCAAGCGAGACGACCTCGACGCCCTCTTCTTCCTCGGCGTCCACTTCCTTCTCGGCCACTTCCTCTTCCTCCTCGAGGGCGGCAATCTTGCCTTCCTCGAAATAGGAACGCGGATAGGTCTTGCCGGTGTAGGGCGAGACGATCGGGTCCTTGTTCAGGTCGTAGAATTTTCGGCCCGTCTCCGGGTCGATACGTTTTGTGCCAAGTTCGGTTTTTGCCACGGCAAGCCTCGTCAATAAAAGAGTGGTCCCCTTAACCACAGTTTGAAGCGCTGTCAAAGCGAAAAGCCGGCGTCACAAAACCATACGTTGAAAGGCGTCGCGTCAGTGACGACCATGGGGGATGACCATTTCGGCCCGCCGTGATACGAGACCGCCGCAACAAATGAAAAGCGCCGGCCTGCCGGCATTCCGTCCAGGGAAATTCCATGTCTCACGCCGCCGCGCCCAAGCCGGCCACCGCCCGCCAATCCCCAGCCCTTTCCGGCATCGCGCGCGTGCCGGGCGACAAGTCGATCTCGCACCGCTCCTTCATGTTCGGCGGCCTCGCCTCCGGGGAGACCCGCATCACCGGCCTGCTCGAAGGCGAGGACGTGATGCGCACAGGTGCTGCCATGAAGGCAATGGGCGCGCATATCGAGAAGAACGGCGACGAGTGGGTGATCCGCGGCACCGGCAATGGCGCACTGCTGCAGCCGGAAGGCCCGCTCGATTTCGGCAATGCCGGCACCGGCTCGCGGCTCACCATGGGCCTTGTCGGCACCTATGACATGGAAACGACCTTCATCGGCGATGCCTCGCTGTCGGGCCGGCCGATGGGCCGCGTGCTGGAACCCTTGCGCCAGATGGGCGTGCAGGTGTTGAAGGCGACGCCGGGCGACCGCATGCCGATTACGCTGCATGGGCCAAAGCATGCCGCCCCGATCACCTATCGTGTGCCGATGGCCTCGGCGCAGGTAAAGTCGGCGGTGCTGCTCGCCGGCCTCAACACGCCCGGCATTACCACGGTGATCGAGCCGGTAATGACACGCGACCACACGGAAAAGATGCTGAAGGGTTTTGGCGCCAATCTGTCGGTCGAAACCGACGAACGCGGCGTGCGCCACATCTTCATCGAAGGCCAGGGCAGACTGACCGGCCAGACCATCGCGGTGCCGGGTGACCCCTCCTCAGCCGGCTTCCCGCTGGTGGCCGCGCTGATCGTGCCGGGATCGGACATTGTGATCGAAAACGTGCTGATGAACCCGACCCGCACCGGCCTGCTTTTGACGCTCCAGGAAATGGGCGGCAAGATCGACATTTTGAACCCGCGCAACGCCGGTGGCGAAGATGTCGCCGATTTGCGCGTGCGCTACTCCGAGTTGAAGGGCGTCACCGTGCCGCCCGAGCGGGCGCCGTCGATGATCGACGAGTACCCCGTGCTTGCGGTCGCTGCCAGCTTCGCCGAGGGCGAAACGCTGATGCAGGGACTGGAAGAGCTGCGCGTCAAGGAATCCGACCGGCTGTCGGCCGTCGCCAACGGGCTGAAGCTCAACGGCGTCGACTGCACCGAGGGCGAGGCCTCGCTCGCCGTGCGCGGAAAACCGGGCGGCAAGGGGCTGGGTGGCCATCCGAACGGCCAGGACACGACCGTGCAGACCCATCTCGACCACCGCATCGCCATGAGTTTCTTGGTCATGGGGCTGGCGACGGAAAAGCCGGTGACGATCGATGACGCCGCGATGATTGCGACGAGCTTTCCGGAGTTCATGGGGCTGATGACGGGGCTGGGCGCGGAGATCGGCTAGTCGATGGCTTGGGACCAGATTGCAACGCTGGCGGGACAGCACCCCCCTCTGTCCTGCCGGACATCTCCCCCGCAAGGGGGGAGATTGGCGGCTTTGGCGCTCCATTCAATCCTGCAATATTGGCGATTGGCTAAGTCAGCGGTGATGGCTGATCTCCCCCCTTGCGGGGGAGATGTCCGGCAGGACAGAGGGGGGTGTGAAGAATCTCGGCGCCCGTCTTCTTCATCGCACCTGTCAATCGCGGCGGCCCGCCAATGACTCACACCTTCACCATCGCTATCGACGGCCCGGCCGGCGCCGGCAAGGGCACACTCGCCCGCCGGCTCGCCGACCACTACCGGCTGAACCTGCTCGACACCGGTCTCACCTATCGCGCCGTCGCCTATGCGCTGCTCCAGCACGCGCTGCCGCTCGACAATGTCTCGGCGGCTGAAACCGCTGCCCGCCAGGTCGATCTGGCAAAGCTCGACCGGACGGTCTTGTCGGCGCATGCGGTCGGCGAGGCTGCCTCCAAGGTCGCGGTGTACCCGACGGTGCGGCGTATCCTCGTCGAAAAGCAGCGCGACTTCGCCAAGACGCCGCCGGGCGCGGTGCTCGATGGGCGCGACATCGGCACCGTCGTGTGCCCCGACGCCGACATCAAACTCTATGTGACAGCGAGCGCGGAGGTGCGGGCACAGCGCCGGCTGTCGGAGATCGAAAGCATCGGCGGCACCGCTGATTTCACCGAAATCCTCGCCGATATCGTGCGCCGCGACGAGCGCGACATGGGTCGAGCGGACTCACCGTTGAAGCCGGCGGCCGACGCGCACTTGCTTGATACCAGCGAAATGGCTATAGAAGCCGCGTTTCTTGCAGCCATGGCGATCATAGACGACGTGCTGGCCAAAAGAGACAACGCCTGATCCGGGTTTTCCCTCGTATTTCCGTTGTCGGAGGCGAAGAAAATACCCATATCGGGCACGAACCAGCCTGCCAGCATTCTTCATGCGCCGGAATTGCCGTTTAAAGAGCGGCCCAGGGTTTTTGTAGCCCGGAACGCCGGTAGGCCAAACGCAACGCTAACCCACGGCGCCCGTCCCGCTTTTAGATGCGGGGCACTCCAGGAGAAACAATGTCAGCTGCAAATCCCACTCGCGACGATTTCGCGAGCCTGCTCGAAGAATCTTTTACCGCCGGCCATTCCGGCGAAGGTCAGGTCGTCAAGGGCATCATCACCGCCATTGAAAAAGACATGGCTATCATCGACGTCGGCCTCAAGGTCGAAGGCCGCGTGCCGCTGAAGGAATTCGGCGTCAAGGGCAAGGACACCACCCTCAAGGTCGGTGACACCGTCGAAGTCTATGTCGAGCGCATCGAAAACGCGCTTGGCGAAGCGATGCTTTCACGTGAAAAGGCCCGCCGCGAAGAGAGCTGGGTCCGCCTGGAAGAGAAGTTCACCAAGGGTGAGCGCGTCGAAGGCGTCATCTTCAACCAGGTCAAGGGCGGCTTCACCGTCGACCTCGACGGCGCCGTGGCCTTCCTGCCGCGCAGCCAGGTCGATATCCGCCCGATCCGCGACGTCTCCCCGCTGATGCACAACCCGCAGCCGTTCGAGATCCTCAAGATGGATCGCCGCCGCGGCAACATCGTGGTGTCGCGCCGTACCGTGCTTGAGGAGAGCCGCGCCGAACAGCGTTCGGAAATCGTGCAGAACCTCGAAGAAGGCCAGGTTGTCGAAGGCGTCGTCAAGAACATCACCGATTATGGTGCGTTCGTCGACCTCGGCGGCATCGACGGCCTGCTGCATGTCACCGACATGGCATGGCGCCGCGTCAACCATCCGACCGAAATCCTCAACATCGGTCAGACGGTCAAGGTGCAGATCATCCGCATCAACCAGGAAACCCACCGCATCTCGCTCGGCATGAAGCAGCTCGAGAGCGATCCGTGGTCCGAGATCGGCACCAAGTTCCCGATCGGCAAGAAGATCAAGGGTACCGTCACCAACATCACCGACTACGGCGCGTTCGTCGAACTGGAGCCGGGCATCGAGGGTCTCATCCACGTTTCGGAAATGTCGTGGACGAAGAAGAACGTGCATCCCGGCAAGATCCTGTCGACGACCCAGGAAGTCGACGTGGTGGTGCTCGAGGTCGATCCGGCCAAGCGCCGCATCTCGCTCGGCCTCAAGCAGACGCTCGAGAATCCGTGGCAGGCTTTCGCCTCGAGCCATCCGGTCGGCAGCCAGGTCGAGGGCGAGGTCAAGAACAAGACCGAGTTCGGCCTGTTCATCGGCCTCGAAGGCGACGTGGACGGCATGGTGCACCTTTCCGACCTCGACTGGACCCGTCCGGGCGAGCAGGTCATCGAAGAGTACAATCGCGGCGACATGGTCAAGGCGCAGGTGCTCGACGTCGACATCGACAAGGAGCGCATCTCGCTCGGCATCAAGCAGCTGGCCAAGGATACGGTCGGCGAAGCGGCGACTTCAGGCGAACTGCGCAAGAACGCGGTCGTCACCTGTGAAGTCATCGGCGTCAAGGATGGCGGTCTGGAAGTGCGGCTGGTCGACAGCGGCATCGAAACCTTCATCAAGCGCTCCGATCTGAGCCGTGACCGCGACGAGCAGCGCCCCGAGCGCTTCACCGTCGGCCAGAAGGTCGACGCGCGCGTCATCGCCTTCGACAAGAAGACCCGCAAGCTGCAGGTCTCGATCAAGGCGCTGGAAATCGCCGAAGAGAAGGAAGCGGTCGCTCAGTACGGCTCGACCGACTCCGGCGCTTCGCTGGGCGACATCCTGGGTGCCGCGCTGAAGAAGCAGGGCAGCTAAGCCCTTCGCACCGCGAAGCCCTTCGAAGCGAAGTTTTCGCACAGGCTCGAAAACAAAACCCCGCCGGAGCGATCCGGCGGGGTTTTTCTTTGACCGAGGTAAAGGTTGGAAGGTTACGCCCTGCCGTAAAGCGGCACCAGCGTACCACTCATCGCCTGGTTGGCCGGCGAGGCAAGGTAGGCGATGGCCTCGGCGGCGGCTTCGAGGCTGACCCATCTGGTGACGTCGGCATCCGGCATGTCGGCACGGTTGGCCGGCGTATCGAGCGTCGACGGCGCCACCGCATTGACCAGGATACCCCTGTGCTTCAGCTCTTCGGCCACCGCCACCGTCATGGCTGCCACTGCCGCCTTGCTGGCGGCGTAAGCGACCATGCCGGCGCCGCGCCGCGGGTCGAGCCCGGCGCGCGCCGTGACGTTGACGATGCGGCCCGCCGTGTCCGACGACAGCATCGAGCGGATCGCGGCGCGGCAGCACAGGAAGGCGGTGCGCGCATTGGTGTCCATCATCTCGGCAAAGGACGCCGACTCGATCTTTTCAACAGGTGCCGAGGTGAAGCCGCCGGCCAGATGGATCGAGCCCCAAAGGCCTGGAACCTGGCTGTAGAACGCTTCGACCTTGGCAGGGTCCGAGAGATCGACGTTGTGCACCAGCTGGACACGGTCATGCGTGGTAAAGGGGAAATGCGTGGGGGCGGCAGCATGGGCGTTGGGCACATGGCAGATCGCGCCGTCACTCAGCAGTTTGCCGACAACCGCACCGCCGAGCGCACCGGTTCCACCGGTCACGACGATATGCTTGCCTTCAAGTGTTTCCGTCATCTTGGACGCTCCTGTCATTTTTTTGTCGTTAGGTCGTTTCTGTGCCGCCGACGCGAAGCGTCGCGCCTTTTGCGCCATCACTCAATTGACATCTCGACATGGCAGTTGTCGCGTCTTTGCATGCGTCCGCCCACCGGCCGGCCGTGGTTCAGGGCCGTCGAGACGGGAAATACGTAGCACCGTCCTTCAGTCAACCGTGATTTCGATGACGCGCGGCAGTCCGGTGGCCCGGGCGCGCTTCAACGCGTCCGCGAGAGCGTCGATATCGGCAAGCCGTTCGGCGCCGATGCCATAGGCCTCGGCCAGCTTGCAGAAATCGGGCGGCGCCGGCGATACGCCGACGGGCTCGACACCGACATCGAGCATGGAGGTTTCGATCTCGCGGTAGCCTCTGTTATTCCAGACGATGAAGATGACCGGCGCCCGCGCATCGAGCGCGGCGCCCAACTCCGGCAGCGTGAACTGGAAGCCGCCGTCGCCGGTCAGGCAGACAACCGGCGCATCGGGTATCGCAAGGGCCGCGCCAATCGCCGCCGGCGGGCCATAGCCGAGCGCGCCGAAGCCGGTGGCGGCATTGAACCAGCCGCCTGGGCGGTCGTGGTCGTAATAGAGGTTGGCCGCATAGATCGGCTGCGTCGAATCGCCGACGATGAGCGCGCCCGGCAAGGTGTCGCGGATCATCTCGACGGCACGCACTTGCGCCTGCAGGGTCGGATTGAGCTCGGCAAAGGCTGCTTTTCGTGTAGCAGCGGCGCGCGACGGACCGCCCTCGCTTGCCCGGACATGGCCCGTTTCCAGAAGCAGCGCTTCGAGCGCCTCGGCGCAATCGGCCTGGATCGAAACGGTTGCCGGGCGGCGGGCAATCTGGTCCGCGCCGATATCGATGCGGATCAGATTGGCGGGCAGGACGAAGCCGCCATCGCTGTAGCCGTCATAGTCGGTCGGGCCGAATTCGGTGCCGGCGGCAATGACCAGATCGGCTTCGGCCATCAGCGCCCGTACTGTCTTCAGGCTGGGACTGGCCGGCACGCAAAGCGGATGACCATGCAGCAGGCCGCGCGCATTGGTGGTCTGGACGACCGGCGCTCCCAGCCGCTCGGCCAGACGCCGCAATGGCGCCCCGGCGCGTTTGGCGCCGCCGCCGACCAGGATCAGCGGGCGGCGCGCGGCAGCGATGAGTTTGGCCGCGCTGGCAATTGCGGCACCTTCCGGCGCGGGTGGCGTCACATTGCTCAGCATGGCAGCGATGCCATCCGCCGGCTTGACCATGACGTCGGTCGGGATCTCGATATGCACCGGGCCGGGCCGGGCCAATGAAAACAGGGCGAAGGCCTGCGCCAGAGCAGCGGGCAATTCGCTGGCCTCGGTGACGCGCTTCGAAAACAGCGCCACCTTCTCCATCATGCCGCGCTGATCCGGCAGTTCATGCAGATGGCCGAGGCCCTTGCCCAGCGTCGGCATGGCGTTGACGCCGGATATGACCAGCATCGGCACCGAATCAGCGCGTGCCTGCCCCATGGCGGTGATGGTGTTGGTCAGCCCCGGTCCGGTGATGACGAAGGCGACGCCCGGCCTGCCGCTGGCGCGCGCATAGCCATCGGCCATGAAGCCGGCGCCCTGTTCGTGACGCGGCGTGACGTGGCGGATCTTCGAGCGCGCCAGCCCGCGGTAGAGCTCGACCGTGTGGACGCCCGGAATCCCGAACACCGTGTCGACGCCATGCGCTTCGAGCAGCGAAATCAACGCCTCCCCGACCGTCGTCCCAGTGGTGGCCCCAGTGGCGATCATTGGCGCAGCACCGGGCGCGTCAGGCAGGTCGGACCGCCCTCGCAGGCGATGCAGAGCGCATCCGCATCGAAGGTGGCGACCGTGCAGCCGGCCGCTTCCATGGCGGCCGCCGTCCTGGGAAAGCCGGCAACGGCAATGATCTGGCGCGGCGCGGTCGGCAGCACATTGAGACTGAGCCCGCTGGAGGCGAAGAACTCGTCGGCATCGCCCTCGACCAGCTTGATGCCGCGCGCCCGCAGCATCTGGTAGAAGGCGGCCGGCAGCAAGGGCGCATAGACCAGCGCCAGATCGTCGGCGAGCGGGCTGATCACCGACATCAGATGCAGGCAGGCTTCCTCGCCGTGCCAGAGCGGCAGATCGAAACCGAAGACCGAAATGCCCTTAGGCGAGAGCAGGTTCGAAAGCTGCTGGATGCCGTCCTGGTTGGTGCGTACGCCACGACCGACGGCCAGCGTGGTTGCGTCGACCCAGACACAGTCGCCGCCTTCCACCTGGCCCGGATCGTCGATCCGGCCGAGAATGGGGATCCCCATGCGCTTGTAAGCTGCCTCGTGCAGACCGGGCTCGGCACGGCGCAGCGCCTTGCCCATCGAAAGGATAATCGCGCCATGATCGGTCATCAGCGACGGATCATGGGTGAAGACGGAATCGGCCAGCCCGTCATCGGCGTCCGTCAGCCATTCGATCTCGGCGCCGGAAGCCGCGACCATGCTGGTCAACTGCTCATGCTGGGCCGCCGCCTTCTGCGGATCGAACCCCGGACCATAGCGCCATTCCTGTGCCCTGGCATGACGCATGGCGCTCGTGGCGGACCGCATCAACACGCGTTTCAGGGGTCCGGCCATGGACTGCGACCCGTATGATTTGCCCACTAAATTCTCCCTGAACGTCGGTTGGCGCCACTAACCACTACAGCAAGCTGTGATCAATAGTCCAAAAACCATGGTTGACGGAGGCAAGCGGAACGGTCCATCCTGAGCATGGGAACTCTGTCCAGTGACGGGTAATGGGTAAAAGATACCAGCAGCGACGAGCTCGAACGCTCCGCGGAGCGTGGAAGGAATGACGGCCATAAGCGCCGCATCCGGGATGACAGCGCAAAGCGCCGCACCCGCATTGAAACATACGGCGCAGGACGGCGCCGCCGAAGCCATCCATGTCGAGAACCTGCACAAGAGATTCGGTGAGCTGCATGTGCTGAAGGGCGTCTCGCTGTCGGCGCGCGACGGCGAGGTCATCGCCATCATCGGCGGCTCGGGCTCAGGCAAATCGACCCTGCTGCGCTGCATCAACTGCCTGGAAAACCCCACCAGCGGCATCATCCGCGTCAATGGCGAGGAGATCAAGCTCAAGGCCGACAGCCATGGCCACACGGTCCCGGCCGACCGCAAGCAGATCGAGCGCATCCGCTCCAAGCTCGGCATGGTGTTCCAGAACTTCAACCTGTGGAGCCACATGACGCTGATCGAAAACGTCATCGAGGTTCCCGTACATGTGCTTGGCATCAAGCGCGATGTGGCGATCGGCGAGGCCGAGAAACTGCTCGCCCGTGTCGGTCTGGCCGAAAAGCGCGACGTCTATCCGGCCTATCTGTCGGGCGGCCAGCAGCAGCGCGCGGCGATCGCCCGGGCGCTGGCCATCAATCCGCGCGTCATGCTGTTCGACGAGCCCACCTCCGCACTCGATCCCGAGCTGGTCGGTGAGGTGCTGAAGGTGATCGGCGACCTGGCGCGCGAAGGCCGCACCATGGTGCTGGTCACCCACGAGATGAAGTTCGCCCGCGAGGTCGCGACGCATGTCGTCTATCTCTACAATGGATTGGTCGAGGAAGAAGGCCCGCCGGAGCAGATCTTCGGCGCGCCCAAATCCGAAAGGCTGAAGCAGTTCATCCGCAACATCGGCTAGGACAGGCCGGGACGGAAGAAAACCGGGAACCAACAACAAACTGGGAGTCGTGACATGAAGACTGTTCTGAAAACATTCGCCGCAGCGCTGCTGCTCGGCGTCGCCGCCATGGGCGTGGCCAAGGCCGATCCGGTCAAGATCGGCGTCGCCGCCGAGCCTTATCCGCCCTTCACCTCGCCCGATGCTTCGGGCAAGTGGGTCGGTTGGGAGATCGACTTCATCGATGCCGTCTGCGCCGAGGAGAAGCTCGATTGCGTCATTACCCCGGTCGCCTGGGACGGCATCATCCCGGCACTGACGACCAAGAAGATCGACCTCATCGTCTCCTCGATGTCGATCACCGCCGAACGCGCGAAGACGATCGATTTCTCGGACAAGTACTATAACACGCCGACCGCGATCATCGGCCCCAAGGACCAGAAATTCGGCTCCGCCCCGGACGACCTCAAGGGCAAGATCGTCGGCGTGCAGGTTTCGACGGTGCACGCTGTCTACGCCAAGAAGCACTTTGGCAGCACAGCCTCGGAGATCAAGGAATACCAGACCCAGGACGAGGCCAACAACGATCTGGCCGCCGGCCGCCTCGATGCGGTTCAGGCCGATTCCATCGCGCTTGGCGAGTTCCTGAAATCCGACCAGGGCAAGGCCTGCTGCGACTTGAAGGGGATGGTCGCTCCTGACGACGAAGTGCTCGGACCGGGCGTCGGCGCCGGCGTGCGCAAGGAAGACACCGAACTGAAGGGCAAAATCAACGCCGGCATCAAGGCGATCCGCGCCAACGGCAAATATGACGAGATCTCGAAGAAATACTTCGATTTCGACATTTACGGCGGTGGCGGCGCACAGTCGAACTGACGATCCTCGTATGAGCGGTGGGGCATGGCGCCAGCGCCATGCCCCCTGCTCGATCTTTCCCAGGCATGTTTGCCGCCGACGCAGCCGTCGGCGGTTGGCCAGCACTTCGGGGGCGACGCTGATCGACGCACTTCTTTCGGCCTCCGCGGCCGGCATCACCGAGCTTCTCTCGCCCTACCCGCCAGGCTGGGGCGGGGCTCTTTTGGTTGGGCTGCTCCATTCGATCGAGATCGCGCTGGGCGCCACGTGCCTCGGCCTTCTGATCGGCACCGGCGGCGCCTATGGCAAACTTTATGGCGGGCCGGTGGTGCGCGATCTCCTGGCGGTCTACACCACCATCGTGCGCGCGGTGCCCGAACTGGTGCTGATCCTGCTGCTCTATTACGCCGGAACCGACCTGATCAATCAGGCGCTGACGGCCATGGGCTATCAGCGCGTCGACGTGAGTGGCCTTGCCGCCGGCATCGCCGTGCTCGGCTTTGTCCAGGGCGCCTATTCGACAGAGGTGATACGCGGCGCGATCCTGGCCATTCCGCAGGGCCAGATCGAGGCCGCCCGCGCCTATGGAATGTCTCCGGGCCTGATGTTGCGGCGCATCACCTTGCCGTCAATGCTGCCCTTCGCCATACCGGGCCTCGCCAATCTCTGGCTGATCGCCACCAAGGACACCGCGCTGCTGGCGGTCGTCGGTTTCTACGAACTGGCGCTGGCGACGCGGCAGGCGGCGGGCGTCACCAAAGCCTATTTCACCTTCTTTTTCGCGGCGGGCGTGCTCTATCTGCTGCTGTCGCTGGTCTCCAATCTCATCATCGGCCGGGTCGAGGCATGGTCGCGGCGCGGCATGCCTTCGCTCAAGGAGGCGCGCTGATGGCCAACGAGGCCGCCATCATCAATGTCGTCGCGCGAACGTCGCTGTGGCTGCAGCCGCACCGCATCGTGCTGATCCTGATCGCACTCGGCCTGGTTCTGTCGGCCGCCTTTTTCATGCGCTGGGACTGGCTGCCGCAATATTATGAAATGGGCTTGATCGGCATCTGGCGGTCGCTGTGGATCCTGGCCGTCACCTGCGTCCTGGGCTTCCTGCTGGCCGTGCCGCTAGGGCTGGCGCAAGCCGCCGGCTCATTCTGGTTCGCCGCGCCCGCCAAGGTGTTCTGCACGGTGATCCGGGGCACGCCGCTGCTGATCCAGCTATGGCTGCTTTACTACGGCCTGGGCTCGCTGTTCCCGCAATATCCCTGGATCCGCGAATCCTGGATGTGGCCATATCTGCGGCAAGCCTGGCCCTATGGCGTGCTGGCGTTGACCCTGTCGTTCGCCGGCTATGAGGGCGAGGTGATGCGCGGCGCCTTTGCGGGCGTGCCGAAGGGGCAACTCGAAGCCGCCCGCGCGTTCGGCATGAGCCGCTGGAAGGCGTTCCGGCGCATCTGGCTGCCGCAAGCCATCTATCGGGCGTTGCCGACGCTGACCGGGGAGACCGTGCTGCAGTTGAAATCGACGCCGCTGGTGGCGACGATCAGCGTCATCGACATCTTCGCCGTTTCGTCCAAGGTGCGGCAGGACACCTATCTCACCTATGAACCCCTGCTGCTGCTGGCGCTGATCTACATGATGATCACCGGTATTCTGGTCTTTGCGTTCAGCAGGATAGAAGCGCGGATCCCCAACAAGATTGGTTAGAGGGGAGTAGGGGAGTAGGGGAGTAGGGGAGTAGGGGAGTAGGGGAGTATCCGGCTACTATCCACATTCACATTTCCATCCCCATTCGCTATTCACTGCTCACTGTCCCCTACTCCCGTACTCCCCTATTCCCTTACTCCCCTAGGACGGCCATGATGCAACTCAGTCTCGACCAGGCAAAAGGACTGTGCCGGATGGCGGCACTTGGCGCCGGCGCCAATGAGGAAGCGGCACAATCGCTCGCTGCTTCGATCATATCAGCCGAGGCCGAAGGGCTTTCCTCGGTCGGTCTGTCGCATTTCATCGACTATCTTGAGGCGCTGGAAGCCGGACGCATCGACGGCAATGCCGATCCGGTGATCACCCGGCCGGCGCTTGCGGTCTATCTCTCCGATGCACGCGGCGGGCTGGCGCATACCGGCTTCGACCGCACCATCGACGACCTCGCCAAGGCGGCAAAGCTGTTCGGTGTCGCCATCTTCTCGCAGAAGAACGCCTATACATGCGGCGCGCTCGGCTATTTCACCGGAAGGCTGGCAGCACTTGGACTGGTGTCGTTCGCCGCCACCAACGGCCCGGCCGTGCTTGCCGGCTCGGGCTCGGTCAAGCCGGTCTATTGCACCAACCCGATGTCGTTTGCCGCACCCGCCGCCGACGGCGCGCCGCTGGTCATCGACCAGTCGTCAAGCGCCACCGCCTTCGTCAACATCCGCAAAGCGGCCGAAGAGGGCAAGACAATCCCGGAAGGCTGGGCGCTGGACGCCAGCGGCAACCCGACCACCGATCCGGCCGCCGCCATGAAGGGCGCCATGCTTGCCTTCGGCGGCCAGCGCGGTGCCAACATCGCGTTGATGGTCGAAGTGCTGGCAGCCGGCCTGTCAGGCGCCAACTGGTCGCTCGACGCGCCATGGTTCAGCGGCGGGCCGGACAGTCCCGGCACCGGCCTGTTCGTGCTTGCCGTCGAGCCCAAGCTGCTCGATCCGGATTTCGAGCAGCGAATGAAGGACCAACTCGACCGGCTGCGGCGGCGCTTCGGCGTGCACGTGCCGGGCCGCGCCCGTGCAGAGGCGGCAGAGAAGGCGCAAGCGCGGGGCATCACCGCATCCAAGGCGGTGGTGCAGCGCATTTCCGAATTCGCCGCACGCTACTCTTCTTGAATAATAATTAAATATCAATTGGTTATCTGAAATCAGCCCGCCCCAGGCGCGGTGCGGTGCGATTTTCTTTGCGCGCCGCTGAACCTTTCCGCGCCTTGCTGCGACACAGCTTTGTCCAGGGCAAGGCGAGCTTGCCCGATCCACACCGGGGGAAGCAGCAAACCGAAATCGAAAGCCTGCATCACGCGATGGCCGGTCCTTCGCGCCTCGGAAACTCAACCCAAATCAAAGGAAATTGTCATGACCAACACCAAGATCACCATGCTGACCGCCGTCCTTCTGCTCGGCTCGTTCATGGGTGCCACACAGGCAGCCACCTTGAAGGCCGCGCCGGCCAAGCCGTCCAGCCCGGGTGTCATCACTGCCCCGAGCGGCGGGGCCACCGAAGATCACTACTGCAAGAACGGCCATGCAAAATTCGCCAATTGCAGCGCCGATTTCGTCGCCGCCTGCAAGAAGGTTGGTGGCACCATGTCGGATGTTCAGGGCTGGGGTGGGCGTACTTGCTTCACGCCCTCCTGATACCATCTCAGGTCAGGCCGCTCCGTCGGCACCTGACTTCACATGGACGTCGCCCGGAAAACCCCGCTTCTGCGGGGTTTTCTGCGTTTGGCCGCGCAATGTTAAAACATTCGTAGTTTGGTCAACTTTTGTTTATTTGACTTCGTCCGACCTGATCGGCCGTTTGCGCTGATCAAGCAAAACAGAGGAGCTACAATGTCGGCAAGCACGGACAATCCCCGCAACGCCCTTATCATTCCGGCCCTTGGCAGGGTTTACGCCGCTCTGCACGATGGTGCCGAAACGGTTCTTCGCGTCGTCGCCGGTGGGTTTCTAGCCATCCACGGTTCGCAGAAGATCACCAATCCTTTCGGCGCCGCCGAGATGGTCGAGGGTCTCGGCTTTTATCCGGGTGCGTTGTGGTCCTTGCTTTTGGCCTGCACTGAATTCTTCGGCGGCATCTTCATCGCCATCGGGTTTTTGACGCGGCCGGCCGCCTTTGCCGGCCTGTTCGTGCTGCTGGTCACGGTCTGGTTCCACTGGGTTACGATGGACCAGGGTTATTCGGGCGCGGAGAAGTCGCTGCTGTGGGCGGCGATCCTGCTCTTCTTCGTCATTCGCGGCGGCAACCGCCATTCGGTCGACGCCCGTATCGGCAAAGCGTTCTGACAGGCTGATAGCGACGACGCGTCGCCCTTTGCCTTTGGCACGAAACGGATTATGAAACGGCTTCAGCCAAGCTTGCGAGCGCCGGAGCCAGCCATGACCGAAATCCTGCAGACCCCAAAGCTCGTCGTCGTCTTTGGCGGGTCAGGCTTTGTCGGGCGCCATGTCGTGCGTGCGCTGGCCAAGCGCGGCTATCGCATCCGGGTCGCCTGCCGGCGGCCCGATCTTGCCGGCCATTTGCAGCCGCTTGGCAATGTCGGCCAGATCCAGCCGGTCCAGGCCAATGTGCGCGTGCGTTGGTCGGTAGACCGCACCGTGCAAGGCGCCGACCATGTCGTCAATCTGGTCGCCATCCTGCATGAGAGCGGCCGGCAGAAATTCTCCGCCGTGCACGAATTCGGCGCCCGCGCAGTGGCCGAGGCCGCGCGCTCGGTCGGCGCCGGCCTGACCCACATTTCTGCGCTTGGCGCCGATCTGGACTCCGAATCGGACTACGCGCGCACCAAGGCGCTTGGCGAAAAGGCTGTGCTGGAGACGATCAAGGACGCCGTGATCTTCCGGCCGTCGATCAATTTCGGACCCGAAGACGGCTTCTTCAATCGCTTCGCCAACATGGCGCGCTATTCGCCGGTGCTGCCGCTGATCGGCGGCGGCCAGACCAAGTTCCAGCCGGTCTATGTCGGCGACGTTGCCGAAGCGGTGGCGCGCTCGGTCGACGGCAAGGTGGATGGCGGCCATATCTATGAACTCGGCGGGCCGAAGGTGCTCACCTTCAAGGAATGCATGGAAGAGCTGCTCGAGGTGATCGAGCGCAAGCGCCTGCTGGTGCCGGTGCCGTGGTGGGTGGCCAACATCCAGGCCTCGATCCTCGGCCTCTTGCCCAATCCGCTGCTGACCAAGGACCAGGTGATGCAGCTGCGCGAACACAACATCGTTTCGGACGCGGCCGCCAAGGCCAACCGGACGCTTGCGGGGCTCGGCATCCAGCCGCAATCGATCGCGACGATCCTGCCCAGCTATCTCTGGCGCTACCGCGCCGCTGGCCAGTTCCAGCAGCGCAAGCCTGCAGCATAGTCGTTACAGCTACCTGAAGGGGTCACGCCTATCTTGGCGTCACCCGCATCGGCAGACCGCCTTGTGGCTGCGTGGTGAGTTTCTGCACCGGCCAAGGCTTGGTTTCGGCGGTGGTGTCGAAGCGGAAGCGCGACAGCATGATCGCCAGCGCGATGATCGCCTCCTGCATGGCGAAGCTGGCGCCGATGCAGACGCGAGGACCGGCGCCAAACGGCAGATACTGGAAGCGGTCGATCTTTTCGCGGTTTCCCGGATGGAAGCGCTCCGGCAGGAAGGCATCTGGCCTGTCCCACAGTTTCCTGTGGCGATGCACGACCCAGGGCATCACCAGCACGGCGGCATGCTTCGGAATATAAAGATCCTTCCACATTTCCGGTTCGATCGGCTCGCGGTTGATCGACGGCGCCGGCGGATAGAGCCTGAGCGCTTCGTCGAAGGCGGCGCGGGTGAACGGCATGGCGCCAAGCCATTTCGTCGGATCGGGCTCGCGCGCCAGCACCTGGTCGATCTCGTGCTCGACCCGGTCGCGCTCCCACGGTGATTCAGCCAGGCAATAGAGCGTCCAGCCCAAAGCCCGCGCGGTCGTCTCATGGCCGGCGCCGATGAAGGTGATGATGTTGTCCTCGACCTCGGCCCGCGTCAGTCCGTCGGGGCCCTCGGCCTTGAGCAACAGCGTCAGGAAATCCTGCGGCACGGCACCTGGATCGCGCTTGAATTTCCCTTCGCGCATCTTGACCGTGTCGGTGACGATCTTGCGGAAATAGGCCATGGTCTTGCGGCCACGGATGCGGGTCAGCCTCGGCAGCCAATCGGGCGCGCGCAACAGGTCGAGCGGGTCGACGCGTCCCATGGTCTCGAACAGGCGGTCGATCTCGTTGGCGAAACTGCCGGGCTCGCCAGCGATCTCGCCGGAAAACAGCGTCTCGGCCAGGATGTCGTAAGTGAGCAGCGTCATGTCATGAGCGATGTCGGACGTGCCGCCGTCTTCATAGCGGGTGACGAAGTCCAGCGTGCGCCTCAGCATCGGCTGGGCGAAGCCGAAGATGTGGCGCGGCGTGAACACCGGCGCCATCGCCTTGCGCGACCGCTTCCAGACCTCGCCCTGGGCGGTCAGCAGGCCGTCGCGCAGGATCGGCCGCAGGATCTTCTGGCGCACCGTCGCCATCTTGTAGTTCCTGGCGTTGTCGACCAGCACATGGCGGATCAGGCCGGGATCGTTGGCGACGATCAGATGTCCGCCAACGCCATTGGCCGAAATCCAAGGCTCGTTGTAGGTGTGTTCACCCCACAATTCGAGCGGGTTGCGGTAGACGATGCGGATCATCTCCAGCGTCGAGGGCGGCGTCGTGCGCGGCTTCGGCGCCGGGGGAATGAAGGGGGCGGGCTGGATGTCCATGCTGTGCTCCGCTGATGACCCAATGTAGTGGGCCGCAAAGCAGGCGTCCATGTGACCGTACGGCAAGGCCCTGCTCTCCGGAACGTGACCGGTTACCGTGAGGTGCCTTCTTGTTGCCCCGAGCGGCATGCCCTAGGTGGCAGTCACCAATGGATACCGCTATCGCAGGAGCCCAGCTTGAAGCACCAGTTGAACATCATCATCGGCAGCACGCGGCCAGGCCGCGCAGGGCCGGTTTTTGCCAAGTGGCTGGAGACGTTCGCGCGCGAGCATGGAAAATTCGAGCCGGTACTGACCGACATCGACACGTTCAAGCTTCCGGTGCTGGACGAACCGCACCATCCAAGACTCGGCAATTACCAGAACGACCATACCAAGGCCTGGTCGAAAGCGATCGATGCCGCCGATGCCTTCGTCTTCGTGGCGCCGGAATACAATTATTTCGTGGCGCCGGCGATCGTCAACGCGATCGATTATCTCTCGCGTGAATGGAAGTACAAGCCTGCCGCCATTTTCAGCTATGGCGGCGTCTCCGGCGGCCTGCGCGCGGCGCAAGCGCTGAAGCCGCTGCTGACCTCGGTGGGTGTCATGCCGATCTCGGAAGGCGTCGCCCTGCCGATGTATCAGAAACTGCTCGACGAGAACGGCGCTTTCAACGCCGGCGAACAGGTGCAGGGCGGAGCCAAAACCATGCTCGACGAGCTGTTGCGCTGGAGCGAGGCTTTGAAGCCTATGCGGGCTGCCTGAAAACGCTGGTCTTCCGCAAAAAGCCCGGCTTGCTCATGGCATAAAGAGGTGGAATGTTCGCGCAAAGGGACAAGCCGGGGGGCGGTTCGACTTGCGTTTGCTTTTTGCCTTGCTGCTGATGCTCATGACCACCGCCACCGCGGCGGCTGAGCGGCGCGTGGCCTTGATCATCGCCGACGACGACTACCGCCTGATCCGGCCGCTTGCCAACCCGGTTCATGACGGCGAGGCGATGGGAGCGGTGCTGAAGAAGCTCGGCTTCGAGGTCGTCCTCGAAACCAACCGCGACCTGCGGCGCATGCGCCGCGCGCTCGACGATTTTCGCCAGGATGCCAAAGGCGCCGACGTGGCGCTGGTCTACTTCTCCGGCCACGGCGTGGAAATCTCGGGCGATAACCGGCTGCTGCCGGTCGATGCCGACCCCTCTTCGCTCGATGCGCTGGAGAAGACCAGCTTGCCTCTGGAGGAGGTGCGCAAGACCGTGGCCGCCACCGCCAAGGTCGGCCTGATCATGCTCGACGCCTGCCGGAGCGATCCGTTTTCGGGCACGGTGGGTGACGGGCGCGGTGCGACGTCGCTGGTCAAGGATGTCGTGGAAAATGTCCGGCCGGGGCTTGGTCGGACTGGCCGCGCCGAAAACATCCTGTTCGCTTTCTCGGCAGCACCCGGCGAGACGGCGGCCGACGGAACCGGCCAGAACTCGCCATTCACCACGGCGCTGACCAAATATCTCGGCACCAGCGGGCTCGAAATCCGCTCGGTGCTGACGCTGGTGCAGCAGGAGGTCTACGATTTGTCGCGGGGCAAACAGCTGCCTTACGTCGAGAGCGGCCTGCCGAAGCTGTTCTTTGCCGCGGCCGCCATGGAACAATTGCCGGAGCGCGAGCGCCTGTTGCTTGCCATGGCCGACGTGACGCCGGAAATGCGCGGTGAGGTCGAGCAGGTTGCCAGCGATGCCGACATGCCGCTGGCGCCTCTCTACGGCGTGCTGATCAGCTCCGACGCCAGCCACCTTTCGGCGGACAGCCTGAATGCCCGGTTGCGCGAGGCGGCGGACGCCTTCGTCAAGGTGCGCGGCGAAATGAGGACGCTGGCCTCCGATGATCCGCAGGTGACGGAGCTGCGCCGGCAGGCCGAGGAGCAGCTTTCGCTCGGCGCCTTCGATGGGGCTCGCGCCATCCTCGCAAAGGCCGCCGACATCGACAATGTTTCGCGCAACGCCTTGAAGGCCAATTTCGTCGGCCGCACGCTGTCCGAGGCGGCGACGCGTTTCCTGTCCGGCGGTGCGGCGCGCGCCGACCTCGACTACGCCACGGCCATCAACGATTATGAATCGGTCCTGGCTCTTTACCGCGAGGCCGGGCAGACCGATCTGACCCTGGACCAGGCCGACCGCCAGATCCGCACGCTGGACGAACTCGGCAAGCTCTACACCCTTGTCGGCAACACCGATGCGGCAGGCCGCGCCTTTGCAGCGCTGGTATCCAATCTCGAGCTGCGTTCGGCCCGGGAAACCGACCCGAGCGTCAAGCGCGATTTTGCCGTCAGCCACATCAAGCTCGGCAACGTCAAGCTGGCGCAAGGGGACCTGCCGGAAGCGCTGGAAAACTATCGGACCGCCAGAACCATGCTCAGGGATTTGACCGCTGCCGAACCCGATCGGCTGCCATGGTTCGGGGACTTCGCCATGGTCGACGACAAGATCGGCAACGTGCTGGTGACGCAAGGCGATCTGGCCAGCGCCGCACAAGTCTACCAGGAAAGCCTGTCGATCAAGAAGCAACTTGCCGATAATGAACCGGAGCGCGCCGAGCTGCAGCGCGACCTGACCATCACCTATGACGAGATCGGCGGCCTTGCCCGGGTCATGGGGCGACTGGACAACGCCCAGATGGCCTACGAGGAGAGCCTGAAGGTCCGATTGGCGCTGGCCGAGAAGAAGCCGTGGGACGCCGAGCGGCAACGCGATGTCTCCGTCAGCCATGATACGATCGGCGACCTCAAGCGCGAGCGCGGCGATGCGGCGGGCGCACTCGCGTCCTATAAAGCGGGCCATGCGATCGTCGAACAATTGGTGGGCCGCGACCCCGACAACAGTGAGCTGAAGCGCGACCTGTCGGTCGGCAACGCAAAGATCGGCAATGCGCTGAGCGATCAAGAGGACTGGCCGGCAGCCCTCGCCGCCTACAGGCAAGCCCTCTCGATAGCCGGCGTGCTGGCGGCCAGTGACCCTGCCAACGCCGACTGGCAACGCGACCTCTCGGTCAGCTTGGAAAAAGTAGCGGGCATTCGGGCGATACAGGGCGACCGCGCTGGAGCGCTCAAGGCCTATACAGACAGTTTCGCCATCGCCGACCGGCTGGCCAAGCTCGACCCTGCCAATGCCGACTGGCAACGCGACCTGTCGATCACTCTGTCCGAGATCGGCATGCTCAAGGCCAAGCATCGCGACGTCAAAGGCGCGCGGCAGGCTTTCCAGGACAGTCTCGACATCCGCCAGCAGCTCGCCCGGTCCGACCCAAACAACGCCACCTGGCAGCGCGACCTGGTGGTGGCCATGATCGACTACGCTCAGGTCGCCAAGAACCCCAAGGCCGTGCTTTCCCAGGCGCTGGACATGACGCTGGAGCTCGACCGCAGCGGGCGGCTGGCGCCGCGATATAAGTTCATGATCAAGTTTCTCAGGGACCGGCTGGCCAAAGTGAAATAGGGCCTGACGGGAGGCTGTCATGGACAGCCGGCTCATTCCCCGTGAAATGCCTGCAAACCTTGGAAAAACCGCCTTTTGCGCCTATATCTAGTGCATATCAGAGGCGCGATTCGAAGCGGGTTTTTCGCGCCGTGCAAGCGGCATCCAGACAACAGGTTTTCATGAGCGATCAGATCGACAACAACAACGGCGCTGAAGCCGAATACGGCGCCGATTCCATCAAGGTTTTGAAGGGGTTGGATGCTGTCCGCAAACGCCCCGGAATGTATATCGGCGATACCGACGACGGTTCGGGCCTGCATCACATGGTCTATGAAGTGGTCGACAACGCCATCGACGAGGCGCTGGCCGGTCACGCCGATCTCGTCACCGTGACGCTCAACCCCGATGGTTCGGTCACCGTGATCGACAATGGCCGCGGAATTCCAACCGATATCCACACCGGAGAAGGCATTTCGGCGGCCGAAGTGATCATGACGCAGCTGCATGCCGGCGGCAAGTTCGACCAGAATTCCTACAAGGTCTCGGGCGGCCTGCATGGCGTCGGCGTCTCGGTGGTCAACGCGCTGTCGGCGTGGCTGAAGCTGAAAATCCGCCGCAACGGCCAGATCTTCGAGATGAGTTTCACGCATGGCAATGCCGACGCGCCGCTGAAGGCCACCGGCAGCTATGAGCAGGACAAGCAGCCGGGCACCTATGAGGGCCGCAGCGGCAGCCAGATCACCTTCTTCCCGTCGGCCGAGACCTTCACCATGGTCGAGTTCGACTTCGGCACGCTGGAACACCGGCTGCGCGAGCTTGCCTTCCTCAATTCCGGCGTGCGCATCATTTTGACCGATGCCCGTCACGCCGATGTCGTGCGCCATGAACTGCACTATGACGGAGGCCTCGAAGAATTCGTCAAATATCTCGATCGGGTCAAGAAACCGCTGATCGACAAGCCGATCGCCATCAAGGCGGAGCGCGACGGGATCACCGTCGAAGTGGCGATGTGGTGGAACGACAGCTACCACGAGAACGTGCTGGCCTTCACCAACAACATCCCGCAGCGCGATGGCGGCACGCATCTGGCCGGCTTTCGCGGCGCGCTGACGCGCCAGATCACCGGCTATGGCGAATCTTCAGGGCTGACCAAGAAGGAAAAGGTCTCGCTGATCGGCGACGATTGCCGCGAAGGTCTGACGGCGGTGCTGTCGGTCAAGGTTCCAGATCCGAAATTCTCCTCGCAGACCAAGGACAAGCTGGTCTCGTCGGAAGTCCGTCCTGTCGTCGAAGGCCTGGTCAACGAAGCGCTCGGCACCTGGCTGGAAGAACACCCGAGCGAAGGCAAGGTGGTCGTCGACAAGGTGATCCAGGCCGCGGCGGCGCGCGAAGCGGCGCGCAAGGCGCGCGATATCACCCGCAAGAGCTCGCTCGGCGTCACTTCCCTGCCCGGCAAGCTGGCCGACTGCCAGGAACGCGACCCGGCGAAATCCGAAATCTTCATCGTCGAGGGTGATTCCGCCGGTGGCTCGGCCAAAGGTGGGCGTTCGCGCCAGAACCAGGCGATCCTGCCGTTGCGCGGCAAGATCCTCAATGTCGAGCGGGCGCGCTTCGACCGCATGCTCGGCTCCGACATGATCGGCACGTTGATCACGGCGCTCGGCACCTCGATCGGCAAGGACGAGTTCAACGCCGACAAGCTGCGCTACCACAAGATCATCCTGATGACCGACGCCGACGTCGACGGCGCCCATATCAGAACCTTGCTGCTCACCTTCTTCTTCCGGCAGATGCCGGAGCTGATCGAGCGCGGCCATCTCTACATCGCCCAGCCGCCGCTCTACAAAGTGACGCGCGGCAAGAGCTCGCAATACATCAAGGACGAGAGCGCGTTCGAGGAGTTCCTGATCGGCTCGGGACTGGAGGAAGCATCGCTTACCCTCGGCTCGGGCGAGGTTCGCATCGGACAGGACCTGCGCGGAGCCATCGACGACGCGCTGGCGGTGCGCCAGCTGATCAACGGCCTGCACACGCGCTACAACAGAGGCGTGGTCGAGCAGGCGGCGATCGCCGGCGGGCTCAACCCGGACGTGTTCACCGATCTCGGCCGCGCCAACGACATGGCGGAGCGGATTGCAAAACGCCTCGACATCATCGCCGAGGACACCGAGCGCCGCTGGACCGGCCGCATGTCGACCTCGAATGAAGGCGTCGGCGGCTATGTGTTCGAGCGCACGGTGCGCAGCGTCAAGGAATACGCGCATCTCGACCTGGCGCTGATCAATTCGGCCGACGCACGCCAGCTCGACCGCTACGCACAGCGCCTCAGCGAGGTCTACGGGTCGCCGCCGGTGCTGCGCCGCAAGGATGTCTCCGAAACCATCTCGGGGCCGCTGGCGATGCTCAACGCGGTCTTTGCGACCGGCCGCAAGGGCCTGACGATGCAACGCTACAAGGGTCTCGGCGAGATGAACGCCGAACAGCTGTGGGAAACCACGCTCGATCCGAACGTGCGCTCGCTGCTGCAAGTCAAGGTCAATGACGCGACCGATGCGGATTCGCTGTTTTCGCGGCTGATGGGCGATGAGGTCGAACCCAGGCGCGAGTTCATCCAGGACAACGCGCTGTCGGTCGCCAATCTGGACATCTGATCTGGACATCAAATCTGAATTGGCGCGCTGCGGCGCGCCAATGTTCCGCTGGCGGCAAGAAAATCATTTTACAACGCGCCGGAACGGAAGTTCCCTTGGAACATTGTGACAACATCGATTCACAATATTCTAACAGGAGGCCTCCATGGGACGTGGCATTTTGCTCTGGTTGCTCGGCATTCCGATTCCGATCATCATTCTGATCATGCTGTTCGTACGATAGGGGGCTTCCATGCAGTCCACCCTGTCGGCGGCCGATGTTTCCGCCTCAACCGAGTCCTCCTCCACCGCCGTCAGCTGGGGACCGATCATCGCCGGAGCCTTCGCGGCCTCGACATTGACCCTCATCCTCATGCTGCTCGGTTCGGGGCTGGGATTGACCATGGTGTCGCCATGGTCGGGATCGGGCGCATCTGTCACCACTTTCGCGGCGTCCACCGCGATCTGGCTTGTCATCGTGCAATGGCTGTCCTCCGGCGTCGGCGGCTATCTTGCCGGACGCCTGCGCACCAAATGGGTCGGCATCCACACCGATGAAGTCTATTTCCGGGACACCGCACACGGCTTTCTTGCCTGGGCGCTGGCCACGTTGCTCGTCGTCGGCGTGCTTGGCTCCGCGCTTTCCGCTGCGATAGGCTCAGGCGTGCAGGCGGTGTCCACCATCGCGTCTGGCGCGGCCATGGGCGCATCGGCGGGGGCTTCGGCCAATGCCGGCAGCACATCGGCCGACAATGCGACCTCCTACCTGGTGGATTCGCTGTTCCGTCCGGCCGATCCGGGCAGGCTGGCTGCCGCCAATCCGGACAGCGATGCGGCTGCGACCGGGCAGGCCTCGCGCATCCTGATCGCCGGTGCAGCGGCAGGCGAGGTTTCCGCAGACGACAAAACGTATCTGTCGCAACTCGTCGCCGCCCGCACCGGTCTTTCGGAAGCAGATGCCAAGGCGCGGGTGGATGCGATCATCGCCAGGGCTCAGGACGCCAAAGTCAAGGCGCAGCAGGCCGCCGACACCGCCAGGAAGGCCAGTGCGACGTTTGCCCTGCTTGGTGCGCTCTCGCTGGCCATCGGCGCCTTTATCGCCAGTGCCGCCGCAGCCCTCGGAGGCAGGCAGCGCGACGATGAGGAAGCGGTTTTTCTCACCAGCCGCTGAACTGCACTTGCAAGGCGAGTCCACTCCGGACCGCCCGGAGTGGACATTGCTCTGAGTTGTCATGCGGCGCTGCCTCGGCCGCGTTCGCTGAAATCTGTTCCTATTTTCGGGCAGGAATCGTCGGCGTTTCCGCTTGGCTCGGCTCCAGTTTGCGACCGAGGTCGACAGCGTCGCGCAGCACGGCAAGATGCGAGCGCGGCCGATCGTTTGGGGGGCCCCAGCCACCCGGGGGCCCCCAACACCACGTCAGGGGGTGGGGGTTACCCCCGGCGCCGGCCACCCCCATGGCCTCCAGGGTGTTGTGCCCCCCCCCGG